>QHBP01000006.1 GCA_003244175.1 Chloroflexota bacterium
GCCATCATGGCGAAGTCGTTGGCGCCCTCGACTGTCTTGATCTTGAAACGTCGGTATTCGTTGTTCTTGGGCTTGCCGCCCGCGAAGACGACCATGGATCCGACTGCCGCGGCGCCCTGGATATTCGAGATGTCGTAACACTCGATCCGCGACGGGAGATCCGGCAGACCCAGCGCCTCCTGCAGCTCCAGCAGGGCGGACATCGTCTTTTGCGCGTCGTTCATCCAACGCAGGCGGTGCTGCTCGAGCTTCTCCCGCGCATTGCTGGCCACGAGCTCGACGAGCCGGCGCTTCTCTCCGATGCGCGGCACTAGTAGGTTGACTCGGCCGCCTCGCAGCTCTCCCAGCCATTGCTCCACCACCGGCGCGTCCTCGACGTCGTGTTGCAGGATGATTTCGCGCGGCACGTGTGTGGCTCGCTCGTAATACTGCTGAACAAAGGACAGCATAACCTCCGAGGGTTCACTGGCCTGCGCCTCCAGCAGGTAGTGGTCCTGGCCCACCACCTTGCCGCTTCGCACCTGAAATATCTGGACGCACGCCTCCGTGTCGTCGAGAGCGAGGCCGACCACGTCCTGGTCGACGCCCCGAATCGACGTGATCTTCTGCCGCTGCACCACGCGCTCGACCGCGTTCAGCTGATCGCGCAGCTGTGCCGCGCGCTCAAAATCCATACTGGCGGCGGCCACATCCATCTGTGATCGGAGCCCCAGGAGCACCTGATCGTGCTTGCCTTCGAGGAACAGGATCACGCGGTCGATGATGGCGCGGTACCCCTCGCGGTCGATAAATCGGACGCACGGGGCGGTACATCGCTTTATGAAGTACTCGAGGCAGGGCCGCTCGATCACGGGTTCCGGTCGCTCCGCCGGGTCGGGAATGACCAGGTCGCAGCTACGGTAGGGGAAGAGCCTTTTCAGCACCCCCAACGTCTCACCCAGCGCGCCGGCGTCGGCAAAGGGCCCGAAGTAGCGATTCCCGTCGCGACGCGAGTGGCGCACTTTGAGCACCCGCGGAAAGGGTTCCCGCACAGTCACGCAGATATACGGATACTGCTTGTCGTCCCGGAGGCGAACGTTATACTTCGGCCGCCGCTCCTTGATGAGGTTGTTCTCGAGAATCAGTGCCTCGAGCTCGGAGTCCGTAACCACGATGTCGAAGTCCTCGGCGCTGGCGAGCATGGCACGCACTTTCGCGGACTGCTGGTTGGGGGAGACGAAGTACGACCGCAGACGAGCTCGCAAGGAAGCAGCCTTGCCGACGTAGATCACCTCGCCTTCCGCGTCCGTGAATAGATAGCACCCGGGTCGGGTGGGAATCGAGCGAAGGCGGCTGGGATCCATCATGGGAAGAAAACGGCCGCGGACGGGCGAGCCGCGCACCAACTATATCTAAACCCTACCGAGAAACGCCATTCTCGACATAAAGAGAGAACCGCTGTCCACCACACGGGTCCGTTTTTCTGCTATACTACGGAAGATCAGTTGGCGAAATAGACACCTGGCGAGAAGTGGGGAATGTCCCACTTCTCCTTATTTGAAGACTTGACGAGGAGGCTAGTTCTTCGACGAACTAGCCTTTTCCACGCGTACGGTGGCATGCCGGGGGACGGGGTGATGCGATGGCGAAGGGCGAATTAGTACAAGCGATTCGGCTTTTGACGGCGGAACGCGACCTGCCGATGGACCGAATTATCGAGGCCGTGCAGGAGGCGCTCGCGACCACGTACAAGCGACAGTACGGACCCACCCCCGATGTGCGCGTCGAGCTCGACACCGACTCCGGGGAGTTTCGCGTCTATGCGGAGAAGTTGGTGGTGATCGAGACTCAGGACGAGAGCCACCAGATCTCCCTCAAGGACGCTCAACAGTACCCGGGCGAGCCAGGGCTGAACGAGATGGTGGAGGTCGAGGTCACGCCTCCGAACTTTGGACGGATCGCGGCGCAGACGGCCAAGCAGACGATCCTGCAACGCATCCAGGAGGCGGAGCGAGACCTGGTGTACGACGAGTACGCCAACCGGGAAGGGGAAATCTTGAACGGGATTATCGAGCGTGTCGAGCCTCGCGGTATCATCGTCAACCTCGGCAAAGCCGAGGCGGTTCTGCCTCTGCAGGAACAGGTGCCGCGCGAACGCTATCGCATCACACAGCGCCTGAAGGTCTACTTGGTGAAGGTGGATCGCGGTGTGCGTATGCCGCAACTAGTCGTATCGCGTGCGCATCGCGGCTTGGTTCGACGGCTGCTGGAGGTTGAAGTCCCGGAAGTCTTTAACGGCACCGTCGAGCTCAAGGCCATCGCTCGGGAGCCGGGCTCGCGCACCAAGGTCGCGGTGGCGGCTCGTCAGGAGGGAATCGACCCCGTTGGCGCCTGCGTGGGCCAGCATGGAGTGCGGATTCAAAACATCGTCAATGAGCTCAACGGCGAGAAGATCGACGTGGTGCCATGGGACGACCACACAGACAAGTTCGTGGCCAACGCTCTGCGACCTGCCCAAGTCATCGCGGTACTCGTGCATGACGCCGAGCGTCGCGCGGAAGTTATTGTGCCCGACGGGCAGCTGTCACTCGCGATTGGCAAGGAAGGCCAGAACGCGCGTCTGGCGGCCAAGCTCACGGGATGGAAGGTCGACATCAAAAAGGAGTCCGACGCCGGCGGAGAGACCCAGGAGGCACCCGTTCCCCCCGAGCCGGTGGCTGTGGCGCCCGGTCTGCCTCTCGACCCTGCTGATGAACCGGCCACAATGGCCGAGCTTCTCGAGCGCGTCCCGAATGAGGGACGCGATGAGGCCTAGACATGCCAAAACACATTCCGTTGCGATCGTGCGTTGCCTGTCGGGAGACCAAACCCAAACGGGAGCTGGTGCGGGTGGTGCGGATCGAGGATGGTACGGTCGAGGCCGATCGGACGTGGAAGCTGAATGGCCGTGGCGCCTATCTCTGTCCCGCGCAAGAGTGCTGGGAAATGGCCCAAAAAAGGAAGGCGCTCAACCACGCTCTTTCGGTTGCGGTGACGCCGGACAATTGGGAACGCCTGTTGGACTATGCCCGGGAGAAGCTCCCGGAGAAAAAAGTGCCTACGCGCATTCCTACCGGAGCGCAGCGTCAGGGACGAAAACGACAAACTGGGGTGGCCTCATCGCAGTGAGGCCACGGCGGGTGGCGCAGGCCACCGGTCCGCAGCCGATGGCTGCAGAAAGAGGTGAACATGGCTACAACGTATAGAGGGGGCGGCGGACGTTCTGGGAATCGATCCGGCGGGGCACGCCGTGGCGGAGCCCGCCGGCCGGCTGGACCCACCCAGGAGCAGGCGCCCGTTCAGACTGTCGAGACGGGACCGCGCAGCGTCGAGCTTCCCGCTGCCTTGACGGTCAAGGAAATGGCGGAGCGCATGCGTCTCACGCCTGTCGACATTATCAAAGGACTGATGAAGAACGGCGTCATGGCCACGATAAATCAGGAGCTTGACTTCGACACGGCGGCGATCGTCGCCGGTGACCTCGGCTGGGAGGTCACGGAGGCGCCGACGATCCTGGCGGAGATCGAGCAGCAAGAGGAAGCGGAAGTCGAGGACGAATCTCTCCTCGCCGATAGACCGCCTGTGGTCACCATCATGGGCCACGTTGACCACGGCAAGACGTTGCTGCTGGACGCCATCCGTAGCTCCAAGGTCGCCGAAGGCGAGGCCGGCGGCATCACCCA
>QHBP01000121.1 GCA_003244175.1 Chloroflexota bacterium
CCGCCTCTGTACCGAGAAGGAGGGAGAGGCTATTAACAACCGTATCGGCATCAATATTCGTTAAATCACGCCCCGCGCCACTCATTGGGGCGATCAATGAGGTAGCGGCCAACTGGATGGTTTCGAGCCGAGGGATGGCTCGGCTCCCGGCCACAAAATTCTCAAGCGCCGCACCATCCAGCGCAAACTTTCGATCCAGCGTAAAGTCAATGTGCTGATTCGGTCGCCCAAAGTGGAACAGCTCGACACTCGTGTGGTGATAGTCCCCCGTCGCCTGTCGATAGACCTGGCAGAAGCGCGCGATCGTTCGGCTTCGCGGACCAGAATGCAGCTCAATCGTGTGGTAGATCAGGTTCCCCCGGCGCTCGGGAACACTTGCTCGCACAGCTTCTAATGGGTCCGGCATGATCTCACCCATAAGCGGCGGATAGTCATTGTATGGAAACCCAAAGACCTCGTCTGACAAACCGGCCTCCTTGAGGACTACTCTGTGTGACGGTGATGGCGCCGAACGAAGCTCGTCAGCGTGCCGCGATTGCCCCCCAAGATGCGGGCAATCGCGCTGTGTGAGACCCGCTTACTCAGGAGCTCACGGATGACCTCTTCTTTGCCGGGGAGCTTCGTCTCCTTGGCAAAGCTCCCCTTCGGCTGGCCCAGTTGTTTCCTCTCGCTCTTCTTCCGGGCCAAACCTCGTCAGAGCTTGGGCTACATATGGTTGCTCTATTGGTGGCAAACTTTCCGACGTCGGCTCAGCACGCGCCTGCAACGTGGCAGCGCCGCTGCACGATCCGCGCGAGCAGCTTGAGGACCCTCCCGTTCATGTCTACCAGCGGCCGTGAGCGCCCCACTGCGAGTCGATCCAGAATCCCTCCCACAGAGACCAGACGCACGCCGCCGTCTCGTCGAACGAAGGAGAGCCTCACCGACTGACTGAAGAGAACCGTACCACCAGTGCCGATAGGCACCCAGATACGCGTCGGGCGGTTGATTGCCGCGACCAGTCGCGTGATGGTCCCCGGCCAGGTGATGCTAAAGCGGTAGCGGTGATTGGAATGAGGCAGAGCCCCGCTTGACTGATAATCCACAGCGACGCGCGTAAAGGGACCGTGGAGGAGGGAGGATGCAGGTCTGGGCGGCAGATCCAGCGTCTGCGCAACGTACAGTACTGCAGTCGTGGTGGGAGAGAGTGGTCGGAAGATAAGGGTGAGTCGGTTCAGCCAATCAGGCGACATGGAGCCCAGTCCAGCAAAATGCGGCCCTCCATGTTGCTGCAACGGCATCGTTTCGTCGATTGGGAGTCCACAGGCAGGAAGTGCATGGCGGTACCAGGCAGAGACGGTCCGGTACCCGGCGGGCAGCTCGAACTCCGCTCGCGCCACCTTGCGATAGGTAGGCAGGATCCCGATTACCTCGTGAAGCGGCATGGCAACACCCGACGGGACGGCTCCCGGACACAGCGGGAACCGCTCGATGACCGGCCCAGGAGGGATGTCGCGCGCCGGCGGCCTGTCCCACTCAGCATCGGCCGGCGGCACGGGGCCGGTCCGAAGGATAAGTGTGAGGCTGCGCTGGCACGGCAGCGACTCCGCCTGTGCAGCGTGCGCGAGCGTCGCGCGGCCGGGTGGCATCGCTGCCGGCCATACAAGGAAAAGGAGGACAGCAGTGAGAAGAGATGAAAGCCTGAATGGGGCAGGGGACGTGGACAACACCTTCCTCCAGGACAACGACTTCACGCTGTACTACGTTCTCAGGCGAGCGTTCGTAACGCGCCTCTACCGGAACCGATCACCTCAATCACGGCGTGTTCCAGCGGGCACCGGCCAGTTACCCCAGAAGGAGCTGCTGCCTGCTGGAGAAGACGTTCCCGTTTCTTCCGTGGTGTCGCCGAAGGTACCCGGAGCACCGTAAACCACTCCTCCTCGCCCAACTCCTGTAAACGCCGGTGAAGAAGTGGCTCTCCCGCAGGTTGTGGGGAGGCGAGACAGGAACCCATGTCCGGGGTCCAACCGTGAACACGACCGGTAACGACCGGCATGATGAAGGGCACCGGCAGGCGGTGCCGATTGTCGTCCTCCTTGCGATGGTGGTGACTATGCGGCCAGGACCCGACGGCGGAGCAGGTCGAATCCAGCTCGCCCATCTCCTTGACGTTTGATCAATTTGACGCGGTGGACATGCCCCTCCACCGGGCCATTGGACCACTCGGATGTCAGGGTCGCCTCGATGGCCGTAACGTCGGTGCGAATGCCATGGGCTAGCGTCACGAACGAGGGGAGACCACTGGTCTCGGCGTCAACGAGCCAGATGGTGAGTGCCGGCACATCCCGCTCGGCGACGAGTTTCCGGAAGCGCTGGAGGAGCTGGTAGCCCGTGTTCAGCCCCTCGTCCTCCGGCAAGACCTGCTCCAACACCGGCCGCTCGTCTGGTTTCAGATCCTCTGGCGGCCGCAAACACAACCACCGGATACTCAGTTGCCGCGTGCGCTTCCGCTCCGTCTTCGGTGGTCGCGGCGGACGCCAAGCCGCGAGCGCTTGCTGGAGCAGCGAATAGCTCCCCTGGTAGCCGCGAAGCACGATCTCCCGATACAACTGGGTACCATTGTGACACCCCGCCTGCCAACGATCCTGGAGGTAGCGGACGTAGGGCTGGAGGGTGCCGGAGGTGAGGCCGCCGGGACGGGGATGCACGATGTGGTTCTGGGGCGGGAGGTCCTCGGCCACCAGACGGCGGACCGTGTGCCGATTCATGCCCATGGTCCGTGCGATGCTCCGGAGACTCTCACCCGCGGCATGCCGACGCCCGACCTCCTCCCAGCGCGCGATCCTGGCCGCTCGCCGGTTTTGGGCTTCTTCCTGGCGCGGGACTCAGTGGTCGGTCGGTATCGGTTACCGCTGGAGGCTCAGCCACTGTGATCGCAATCCGGCGACGCCGGGTACGCAACACCTGCTCCAAGGCCTGGCTCGCATTCTGGAGCAGGTGGAAGCGATCAGCAACTTGACGCGCAGCCGGCGCGCCCTGCCGTGCTCCTTCGGCATACGCCTCGGCCCGATCCCGCACAATAATCTCGACGCCGGGATGGGCGTGCAGCCAGGTGGCCAAGGTCTCGGCGGTCCGGCCTTTGAGGAGATCGACCGGACGATGGGTCTCGAGATCGATCAGGATGGTGGCGTACACCTGGCC
>QHBP01000303.1 GCA_003244175.1 Chloroflexota bacterium
GGACGATGGGTCTCGAGATCGATCAGGATGGTGGCGTACACCTGGCCGCGACGGAGCGCGAGATCATCGACGCCGAGTATCCGTGGGGTGGCCACCAACGGGAGGACGGAGCGACGCAGCAGGCGGAGGAGTATATCGGGACTGACCGGCAGACCGGAGGCACGAGCCAACCGGACTCCGGCTTCCCCGCCGGTCGCCTCGGCTAGATCGAGGAGCAGGGTATGTGCATCCATCGTGCGGCGGGCACGTGGGAGGAGCGCCGTCCCGAAGCCCTCCGCAAAGGTGCGGCATGGACACATCTGGTTGTCACAGCAGAAGCGACGCACGGTGAGCGTAAGCTGCACCGAGCAGGTACGCCAGGGAAGATCAACCGGGTGGCGGCAATATCGGTCGTGGACCCGGATACTGGTGGTGCCACAGGTGGGACAGCGCCCGCGTCGCACCGTGCCATGGGCATCGAGGACGACTGAGCCGTGGTCGCAGCGGATCAGGCGAATGGCGAGAGGACACAGGGGAGATGGGGTGAGCATGGTAGAGCCTCCATGCCCCTAGTGTGCGCCTCTGTCAACCGCCTCTGCCGCCTCCCCACAACCTGCGGGAGAGCCACTTCGTACCCGGCGTTTACAGCGGTGCGGCGGCCTCGTCTGCGGTGCACGACACCCTACTTCTGGTGAGCGGTGGCAGTCGTTATCCAGCGGCATACCAGCACGTTTGCCTACTGAGACGATTCAGGTGTAGTATTTCAGTAAGTGCTGAAATATTGAAGTGAGGCTTCATGCAGGAGGCGTACCGCGCGCTGGCGGATCCGCATCGCCGGACCATTCTTCGGGTGCTGCGCGGCGGCGAGAAGACTGCTGGAGACTTGTCGGTCGCGACCGGCCTTCGCCCCGCAGCACTGACACATCACCTCACGGTGCTCAAGTTGGCAGATCTGGTGCGTGTCGAACGTCGTGGCCAGTACCAGGTCTATTCCCTTAATACCACGGTGTTCCAGGATCTTGTATCCGAGATTTTCAGTTGGTTGACCGAGCCCACCGCGGAAGAAGGCGCTTCCGTATCCAGAAAAGGAGACTCCGTATGACCGTGCCTTCTCGCATGCTCTCGCTCGTTGCAACAGCAGTAGCAAGTATGGCATCCGCACTGGCATATCCCTTCCTACCCAAGCGTATCGCAACGCACTTCGATGTGGATGGTCAGCCTGATCGCTATGGCTCTCGAGCGAGCGCAGCCATCGGCTTCCCTGCCATGATGGCGGGAATCACTGTGGTCAATGACCGCCTCGGCACGTGGCCAGGTGGTAGAGATCGAGAGGATGCTGAATCCGGTGTCCGAGCTCGGAACCAGGCGGTAGCGCTGATTGAACTGTCGCTTTTGTCGGCCCACCTAGACACTCTGGCCAACGGTACCGGTCTGCACGCCGATATGAGCAGAGTGAACCGGGTGGTGTATGGGGTGCTGATGATCGCGCTGGGGAATGTCATGCCCAAGCTTCCGCGCAACGGGCTGATCGGGATCCGGACCCCCTGGACCATGGCCGATCCCACTGTATGGGAGCGCACTCATCGACTGGGAGGCTACCTCATCACGGCCGCTGGAGTGGTGAGCCTCGCGTCACTGCCGGCGACTGGCAAGCGCGCAGCGCGGCTCCCCATGGCTGCAGCCCTCGGCGCCATCGGCGTCTCTGCGGCTTACTCGTACGTGGCATACACGAGACGCGCCCGATAAGGCCGGAGTGCATGGAAGGCAACGACGATTGCATGTCCGGAAGAGACCGCTGGCACCGACGTTTCTGGTGAGAGGCACTTGCAAAGGTGCCCACAGAAAGGAGCCATCATGAAGTACATGATCTTGACCTACGCCTCACAGCATGACTACGACGCCATGTCGGGGAAGCCCGGGACCGCGTCGGCCTGGACTGGGGAGGACTTCGCGGCGATGGGCACATTCATGGAGTCTTTCACCACTGATCTCGTCGAGTCAGGAGAACTCGTGGAAACGCGGGGTCTGACTGCGCCCGTCCACACGAGACGCGTCCAGTTGCAAAGCGGTGTTCCGGTTGTGACGGATGGGCCGTACGCAGAGACCAACGAGGTCCTCGCCGGCTATTGGATCGTGGAGTGTGAAAGCTTCGATCGGGCGACGGAGATCGCTGCTCGGCTGGCGAATTGTCCCGCTCCAGCCGAGGTGGCTCAAGCGGCATTCGCGGATGTACGGCCGATCGCCGAGTCGAGGTCCGAGCTGGAGCTGTGACCACGCTCGACCCCGAGATTGAGGACCTGCTGCGCCAGCTCGCGCCGCAGGTCCTCGGTGCGGTCGTCCGGCGGTACGGCCATTTCGACACCGCCGAGGACGCGGTGCAGGAGGCTCTGATCGCGGCAACCGTGCACTGGCCGAAGGACGGCATCCCAGACAATCCCCGCGCCTGGCTGATCACGGTTGCCTCGCGCAGACTAACGGACTTGTTGCGCAGCGAACAGGCTCGTCAGCGCCGTGAAGATACCATTGCTCAGTGGACGCTACCCGACCAGTGGCTCGCGCCGGCCGCCGATAGACCGGTATCGGAGTCCGATGACACGCTCATCCTGCTATTCATGTGTTGTCACCCCTCGCTGTCGCCAGCCTCACAGATCGCAGTGACCCTGCGGGCGGTCGGTGGTCTTGCCACTGCCGAGATCGCCCGTGCGTTTCTCGTGCCGGAGGAGGCCATGACCCGACGCATCAGCCGGGCCAAGCAGCGCATCAAGGAGAGCGGCATTCCCTTCTGGATGCCATCCGAACCGGAGCGTTCCCGCACTCTCGGCGCAGTCCTCCATGTCCTCTATCTCGTCTTCAACGAGGGCTACGCAAGCACATCTGGGCCGAACCTGCACCGCAGTGACCTGGCTGCGGAGGCGATCCGACTGGCCCGTCTCATGCACGGCTTGTTACCTAACGAAAGCGAGGTGGCAGGACTGCTTGCGCTCATGCTGCTCACTGACGCCCGGCGGCCTGCGCGGACTGGACCGAATGGCGAGCTGGTCCCCATGGCAGAGCAGGAGCGTACCCTCTGGAACGCCAGCTACATAGCCGAGGGCGTGGCGCTGATAACCGATGCGCTTCCCAGGGGGACTGTCGGCCCGTACCAGCTTCAGGCCGCGATCGCGGCGATCCACGATGAAGCGCCCCAGTGCCGGCGATACAGACTGGCCACAGATCGTGGGACTGTACGAACTACTGCTGCAGATCTCCGACAACCCCGTCGTGGCGCTGAACCATGCTGTCTCTGTCGCCAGGGCTAGAGGCCCGCAGGCGGGTCTTGATCTCATCGACGAACTCCAAGCCGACGGACGGATTGCCGAAGACCACCGATTCCACGCAGTTTGTGGGCACCTGCTGGAGATGGTCGGCTATAGTGTGGCGGCGCGTGACGCCTACATGGAAGCCGCCAGGCGAACAACCAACCTTTCACAACAGCGCCACCTTTACATGCGAGCCGCCCGCCTCGTGGACGATCAGTGAGTCCTGCGCTGCCTCGTGCGGGGCCAGGACGACGAGGCAATAAAGGAGAGTTACATGGTCGCACCACGTAGCGTAGAGGATTACCTTGGTGAACTTCCGGATGGATTCCGTGCCAGTCTCGAAGACCTTCGGCAGGCCATCAAGGCAGTTGCGCCAGAAGCCATCGAGACGATCAGCTACCAAGTGCCCGCCTTCAAGGACCGCGACCGGCTGCTTGTCTCCTATGCCGCGTTCAAGGATCACTGCAGCTTGTTTCCCATGAGCAAGAAAGTCATTGCAACGTATGCGGAGGAACTCAAGCCCTACGTCTCGGTAAAGGGGACGCTTCGCTTCAGTCCAGACAATCCGCTCCCGACCAGAGTCGTCCAGAAGATCGTCCAGGCGCGGATCGAGGAGAATGCCGCGCGTCGGCACAGCTGACGCCTCCAGGAGCCAGTGTCGGCGATGCACGAATCCAGCCTCCCCAACTTTGACGCGGTCTGGGGTTACGACGAACCGGAGCTCTCCGGGCAGCGATTCCGAGCGCTGCTGCCAGAAGCGCGTGCAGCGTTCCATTTCTGAGGGCAAAATGGCCCGAACCTGGCCGCTCCGGTTCCTGATTCGGCATACCGCGTATCACACGCTGGATCATGCCTGGGAAATGGACGACAAGGACCTGACCTTTGGAGTCAGGTAGGGCGCCACAAACGCACACTCCTCATCGCTCACACCGCCAGGATATGCTCGTCGCTCTTCCGACATGGTGCGGGCGATCTCGGCGCTCAAGCGACAGCCTGGCAAAGATATTGTGGTGCATGGCGGGCTGAGGACTGCCCAAGGTCTAGCGCGACAACAGCCGATGGCGTCTGACACAAACCCACTTAACCGCACCCACCGTCAACCCCAAAGCCCTGCCTGTTCTGTCTTCCGCCGCCCCTATCCCTTCAACCTAGTGCCGGTCGCTCTAAGTCCGGATGTGGTCCGTCGGCAATCAGCGACACCCCGCTCGTGAACGGGTGGCCAGGGTGCCCAAATTAGCCGAGATCACGCTTCGAAGGAATCGAGATCGAGCCGTCGCACCATGGTTCCCCGCACGGTGGTGACCCCGTCGTCGAGCATCAGGTCAGCGAGCCAGTACTTTGCCGTATCAGCGGTAGCATGGTGGACAAGTACAGCATCGCCACGTGTTGACCGGGAACCACCATCCGCTCCACACCTCGCCAGAGCCTTTGGGTACACATTCGTGGAGTATCACTGGCCGACGCTGACGGGGAATTCGGCATCCTAAACTGCTCTACCCAAGCGCCTTCTCGATAACCGTTACACGGTCGGTCAGTCTCCGATGCCGACTGACCTCAACTCCGCGAATGCGTGATCGGATTCACCGGAATACGCAGACTCCGTGATATGCCACCATAGAAAGTATGCAGACCATCTACGAGGCAGCGGGTGGCAACGAGGGCCTACTTCGCCTGGCCTGTGCGTGGCATGGCCGGGTTATGGCTGACGAGATAGTCAGCCATGCGTTCAGCCATGGTTTCGACCCCCGACACAGCGAGCGACTTGCCTCGTATTGGGCCGAGGCACTCGGCGGCCCTACCACCTACTCCGCCACCCTGGGCGACGAGACCTCGGTCGTGCGGATGCACAGCGGCAACGGACAGCACCAGGAGATGGACCGCCGAGCGATTGCCTGCTTCGACCAGGCCATGACTGACATCGGACTCATCGAAAACGTGCCGCTTCGGCGGGTGCTTCACGACTACTTCGCGTGGGCCACGACAACGACCATGGCTCGTTACCACCATTCCGCTGACGACGTTCCCGAGGGTCTTCGCATCCCCCACTGGTCATGGGACGGCCTCCACGACTGAGCACAGAGTGCAGGATCATGATGGTGCTCGCCGAAAATCCCCTCGTCAGCGTTTGGGCTACGTAGACGATCGAGTAAGGCGAGGTCACGGTACCGCCGCGGGTTACGGTGCCGCAGAGAAACGCGAGGTCATGTGGGCTGTAGTCGACGGTCACGAGGATTGTCGCGTCGAGGTTCGCCGGCTTCCAGTACCAAAAATTCAGATGAGGACTGATGGCCCGCGGCAGATGCTCGCTCCGTCCATATATGTCGATGGCCCCCGCCTCACCATCGATGCTTGTGAGGATGGCTGCGTGTGCCCGTTGCGCCTCGGGCAGCGAGTTGTACACGGCGGCAACCTGTGCGGTCATTTGCGGCCAACCAACGGTGTTGGCGTAATCCGGATTCAGCTTGTCTATGCCAAGCCTGTGCATCGACGACGCTGGAACCAGGGGCAAGAGGATGGGGAGCAGGAGGACAGCCTCGAGGAGACCGGCCCCCAGCGCCAGGCCGGTCAGCCGTCTCCGGTGCGTGCGCGAGGCGATCCTGTCGATCCCCACGCAGCCGGCTGCGAGGACGAGAGGAATCGTCGGCGCTGGGTAATACCCCTTCCCCTCGGCGAGTACGGCGATGGCCACCATGGCCAGTCCTCCCATCGGCCGAAGGTGCGGATCGCGCCACAGCACAACCAGACCCGCGATCCAAAGCGGCAAGAGCAATGGACCCATGCTGAGTACGAACAGTGCAGCAAAGGAGCCGATGCCTCCGCCGGCGGAGATATCGGCGCTGTGATTGTGGATGTACGTCAGCGTGGGGAACCCATTGCCAATTTGCCATCCCACGTTGGGCGCCGAGGCGGCGGCGACAATCGCCAGTCCGAGCCATGGATAGCGAGTGCGCAGGAGTGGTCGCAGTTCCCGCGACATCAGCACTGCGGCCGCGATCCTGACCCACAGACCCACGATGGTGAACTTGGTCTCAAACCCGATTCCGAGGTCGAGGCCGAGCAGGATGAAGAGCCGTGTCTCGCCAGTGCACAGGATGCGCAGGAGCAGGTAGATGGCGATCATCCAGGTGAGCTGGTCGAATGCGACGGTCTGAAAGAGCCACGTCGCAAGCAGCAGTGGGCTGAGCAGTGCCACCGTCGATGCAAGGATCGATACCCAGCGTCCACCTCCCATGTCCCGTGTGCACAAGCCGGTGAGGAATACCACTGCCGCGACGGCGATGGCAGGAAAGAGGCGCAGGGTCCAGGGGTGGACGCCGAAGATACTCGTGTTGAGCCACGCGAGCATGGGGGTAACCGGCGGGTAGTCCACGTAGCCGAGTGCCGGATGCCGGCCACTTTCGATGTAATAGAGCTCGTCGGTGTGAAATCCGTACAGGCCATTGGTCGCAAGGTGAATCAACAGGCTCACCGCGGAAATGACGAGCAGCGGCGAGGTGGGGCGTTGCCACCAGCGGCGCACGGTCACTATATTTACCATTGACGAGGCGATCCCTTCGATCTGCCGAACATAACCTTCCCAATAACGTTACCTGTCCTGTCATGTGAGCCGTTCCAGAGGCAGCGCAGCACGACATGACCGGCCATGAAGACCAATCGCCCATCGAGGCGGACGCGCTTACCGTGCGCGATGCTCTGCCGGACGAAGCGGAGGCGATTCGTAAGCGCACCAGAGAGGCGTATAGCGAATATTTGGAAGCGTCCGCCCTATTCTGGCAACGCTGATGAGAGAATGCCCAACAGACCTGGCCGACCAGCGTCGCGTGGGGCGGATCGAGGGGGCTCACGGCCACCGGCTGGTGGGCAGCGTTCTCCTCTACCCGCCGGATGGTAGGGTACGGCGTCCCGGCCCGGTGACCGGGTGACGGGAGGTGCGATTGCTCGCCGTGCTTCCCTCGGAACGCGGCAAGGGCATTGCCCGGGCACTGACGGCCGAATGCCTACGCCGATCGCGAGCCTGGGAGGCTACCAAGCTGCAACTGCATACCATGCAGCACATGGCAGTGACCAGAGGCATGTACGAGCGGATTTAAGTAGTTCGCCAGATGCCTATCACCTTGGACCTGGCAGACCAACGGACATCCTCGTCCCCCCCGAAGTATCACTGCGTCACTCACGACAGATGACAAGCGATGGGCAGTAGGACCAGCCTCAAACGGATCCTTTCCCACAACCATTTCCCCAACCATTAGCGTCTGTTCGCGATGATCCGCTCTCAGTCGCCCATATCCGCTCACCCTCACTTTTCGGCTTGCAGACGCGGAAAACTGACCATCGGTGATCAGCGCCGAACGGCGGTGAACCGGACGGCCAAGAACTCATAAGCCCTTGGTCGCAGG
>QHBP01000149.1 GCA_003244175.1 Chloroflexota bacterium
TCGCATCACTGCGTCAAATCCCCAGTCTCACGCTCTCTGAGCACTTACTAGAGTACTCGCTGCGCTGGACAAACTCGGCGTGGCTGTTGTACGCTGACATTGGTACCGACCTGGTAGTTGCTGGCCTTTTGATTGCACAGAGTAGTCTTCCAGCTCCGTCCAGTCGTGGACTGAAAAAGAGATGGAAGACATGACCTATACAGACCGAGCTCTGACGTGCGTCCAGTGCGGCAATGAGTTCACATTCACCGCGGACGACCAAGAGTTTCACGGTTCGCGTGGCTACCAGGACCCCAAGCGGTGTCCCACGTGCCGCGCGGAGCGCCGCAACAGCGGTGGCGGCGGCAGCAGCTACGGCTCCTCGTCCGGTGGTGGTTACGATCGCCCCCAGCGCCAGATGTTCAGCGCCACCTGCGCCCGTTGTGGCAAGGAGGCCCTGGTGCCGTTCGAGCCCCGCGGCGACAAGCCGGTGTACTGCTCCGACTGCTTTCAGCCGGCCAAGCGCTCCGACCGCTGGTAGATCTCCGATAAGGTAGGTCAAAAGGGCCCCTCCTCACGGAGGGGCCCTTTCTTGTTGGCTCGCAATGGGCGTACAATTTCCATGGAGAGCCGAGAGCGCGAAGCTGGGACGCTAAGCCCGCGGAGGTCACCATTGGTCGTCGATATCCTTCTATTCATCGTCTGCTGCGCGGTCGTGGCGAGCATCTTCGTGATCTATGGCTGGGCAACTCAGCGGGCGGACGCCTCCGGACTTCGCGGTATCTCGCGAGCCTGGGGTGCGAGCGACACGTTTCCGGAAGACGATCAAAGGAACGGCGGGGACTGATTCCTCTAGCGCATCGCGTTATTGCGCGGTCTCCGAGACAACACGAGAGGCGCTCACTTGACGGCTCCGCCTAGCAAGCCGGTAACTAGCCGTCGCTGCAGGATGATCGCGAAGAACACCATCGGCACAATCGAGACCAGGGAGATGGCGCAGATGTTCCACCAGGAAGTGCCGAGCTGGCCTTGCTGGACGGCGATGACCAGTGGCAGAGTGGTGGCGTTGGTCGAGGTCAGGACCACCGCAAAGAGGAACTCGTTCCACGCAAAGGAGAAGGCAAGCAGGAAGGTCGCGATCAGCCCGGGTGTAACGAGCGGCAGAGCGACCCGCAGGAATGTCTGCAGGCGTCCCGCGCCGTCGATGTAAGCCGCCTCCTCGAGGTCCTTGGGCAGCTGCTTGAAGTAGCTGGTCATGAACCAGGTTGTGAGCGGCAGAGAGAAGCCCGTGTACGCGATGATCATGCCCAAGAGAGTGTCGAGCAGCTGCAGATTCTTGTAGACGATGAAGAAAGCCAGCACCACCACGACGGGCGGCATGATTCTCTGGGAAACGATCCAGAACGCGATGTCGTTGTTCCGCATGAAGGTGAACCGCATGGGGAAGCGGGCCAGGCCGTAGCCGGCCAGCGCGCCGAAGAAGAGGGCGATGAGCGTGCTGACGGTGGCGATGATCAGGCTGTGCACGATGGGGGCGTACACCGAGTTTGAGCCACCCAGGATGTCGTGCCAGGCCGAGAGCGTAGGCTTGAAGTCCACCCACGGGAGCCACCGAGCTCCGCTGTATATCGATCCGTTGTCTTTGAAGGCGGTGACGGCGACCCAGTAAAGAGGAAAGGCGACAAAGAGTGCCCAGAGCGTGAGGGGAATGTAGCGCCAGTACTGCTGCTTGCCGTTCATCCTTCAATCCTCCGCACGAGTGGCCGTGTAATAGCCAGGTACAGCATCGCGATGATCAACACGACGACGAGAAGCGCCAGCGAAATCGTCGAGCCGTAGCTGACATTGAAGTCCTGGAAGCCCTGGAAGAAGGCAAACAGCGTGGTGCTGGTCGTGGACGTCCCAGGACCGCCACCGGTGAGTAGAAAGATCTGCCCGAAGATCGTGAACGCGTCCACCATTCGGAGAAAAACCGCCATGACGGATATTGGGGCCAGGATCGGCAGAATGATATTCCAGGCAACGCGCAGCCCGGAAGCGCCGTCCAGACGCGCCGCCTCGATCGACTCCTCCGGCAGGGCCTGGAGGCCGGCAAGCAGGAGCAGGAACAGGAGTGGCGTCCACTCCCAGACGTCCATGATCAATACCGCGAGGACGGCGTCCGGCCCCTTGGAGAGCCAGGGCACGGAGCCAAGATGCAACTGGCGCAGAATGGCGTCGATGGGACCGTTGCTCTCGTCAAATAACATGCGCCACATGAACCCGATCGCCACCGGAGCGAGCATCATGGGAATGCTGAACAGGACGCGAAAGAAGGCGCCGCCCGGGATGCGACGCCACAACAACATGGCCAGGCCAAAGCCGATGACATATTCGACCGACACGGCAATGAAGACAAAGAGTATGGTGAACTTGAGCGAATCCCAGAAGGAAGCATCGGTGAGGAGCTGATGCCAGTTATCGAGTGTGGCCGATGTCAACGTCAGGCCGTTATTCTGGCTGACGTTGCTGAAGCTCATCACCAGCGAAAAGATCAGTGGGAAGATGTTTAGCAGCAGCAGGAGAATGATGGCCGGCGCGACAAATGCCCAGCCTACTCCTGGACCTGTATGGCGCCTGGTGGGTCGAGCCGGACGGGCTGTGGCCCCAATGGCAATTTTCGAGCGAGATGCGGAGCTAGGCGAAGACGTGACCCCCATAGCGGTTCTTCCTCCCCAGGATACGACCGATTCGACGAAAGCTGCGCCGCGGACCAAGCACTTTGTAGTACTCGGCCCGCTGCACAATCCGTGCCCAAGAACCGCCCCAGCGGTCCGTCCTACGTGGTGATGCTGAGGGAGGCCTTATAGGCGGCCAGCTGCTTGGATTTGCCTTTCGAATTGTTGATTGCGTCCCACTGCGAGGCCAGCTGACCCAGCGCGTTCTTGGCGCTGCTCTGGCCGGAGACGACCTTTTGCGCTGCTACCTCGGTGTCGTCCTGGAAGTTTGCGGCGCCCGGTACGCGCATGTCATGCACCGAGTTCTTGTCAAGGTCGCTGGTCTTCATGGCATTGAGGTACTCACGCAGGTCAGGTTCCGGATACCCCGCCTTCTTCCAGGCGGAAACATTGGAAAAGTGGCTGAATCGGTAGGGATTCATGCCGCTGTTGGCAGCGGTCACCATCTTCAAGCTGAAGGCCGGACTGGCCACAAAGGACAGGTATTTATACGCCAAAGGGATGTCGTGCGCCTTCTTGGAGATGACACCGCACCAACCGCCAAATGCCAGCCATCCGGGACGATTGAGCTTGGACATCGTTACCCATTTCTTCGTCTTGTAGTTCCAGACGCGATGCGTACCCGGCAGTAGCTGCGAGCCGATCTTGCCGTGCACCTTGCTGTCTTTCTGCAGCTCTCCAATGATGGGTGTGTCGTCCCAATCGATGCCGAGCACCGCTTCACCGTGTGCAAAGCGCTGGCGTACCTCGTTGCTGTCGAAGTTGATCATGCCGGGAGGACCATATTTCAACGCCTCGGCATAGTTCTGCATGCCCTTGATGTGGCCAGGGTCGCTGACCAGCGGCTTGAGATTGCTGGGATCGAAGAACAAGCCACCCTTCTGTCCGGGGATCGAACACCAGGCAACACAGTTGGACATGAAGTACCAGAACGCCTGACCGCCGTGCCTGTAAGCTTCCACCACTCCATGGATGCCGTGCTTGCCATCACCGAAGAAACGGGCGATGTTCATGAAGTCGTCCCACGTCGTCGGAGGCGCCAGCGGCTTGCCGAACTCCTTCTTGAACGCCTTGCTCAAGCTCTTGTTTTCGATGATGTCGCGGCGGTAGTAGCTAAGCTGATTGTCACCGTCGACCGGCATCGCGATCTGTTTGTTACCCCAGAGGCTGTTCCCTTTGTAGATGACGTCGTTCCAGTTGAGTGAGTGATCCTTTTTTATGAAGGATCCGATGTCCACCACGTAGGGGTTGTAGTCGCCCAGCCAACTCGATGCGCCGAGAATCACATCGTAGCTGCTGCCGCCGGTGACGAAGTTCTCGACAGTCTTGGTATACAACTCCCCGAAGGGGGCGGTGATGAGCTTGACGCTGGCGCCCGTCAGCTTCTTGAAGGGCGCCATGGACGCCTGGACCGCGCTGGCGATGGGAGGCCCACTCTGGGTTATGACGGTCAGCGTCTGACCGCTGTGCTCGCGAGACGCGAACACCTGCTTCGTTGGATCGAGCAGGGTGAGGCCGGTGCCGGCGGCGGCTGCCCCGACACCTATCGCGGCCATCTGCTCCAGGAACTCACGGCGCTTTAGCATTCTTCCTCCTCCTAGCCTCACTAGCGACCGCCCCACGGCGATCGCGGAACACGAACCGGCTGTTTTCAGGACGAAACCGGGTGACGTTCATACATACACCCACGGCCCGCTGAATGCAACTATTCATTGTGCCCCCGCGGGGGACACCCCCGCGACCCCCCACTGTGCACAGGCTGGTCCGCCGCCGGCGCCTGAATCGCCAACAGGTCGCGCTCAGCACCCAACCCGGGGACCACTCCGGGCCGCGTCACACAATACGCGCCGCCCAGATTGGCGAATCCTACAGCGTCGTCGAGCGACTGTCCTCGCGCCAGCGCGACGGCCAGTGCGCCTGTAAAGGCGTCACCGGCCCCCGTGGTGTCGACTACGGCGGCATGAACACCAGGAACGTGACGGCCACCCGCGCCGTCGAGAATGTACGCGCCCGCATCCCCCAGGGTCAACACAACGGTCTCGATGCCGCGCGCTTGTAATGCTCGGCCCACCCGCTCGGGATCGAAGGAGCCGTCGGAGGCTCCGGCCAGAGTTTGTGCCTCCGATTCATTGGGGGTCACAATGTCGACCAAAGCCAGGAGATCATCGGTCACCTGGCGCACGGGAGCGGGATTGAGGATCGTCCGCACCCCGTGTCTGCGAGCCAGCTGGAGCGCGCCTCTCACCACCTCCAGCGGTGCCTCAAATTGGGCAATGAGCACCCCGGCCGAGGCGATGGCATCCTCCGCTAGGTCGGCGTGGTGGGCGGAGAGCATGTCGTTGGCGCCGGGAGTGACGATGATGCGGTTCTGGCCCGTCTCGTCGACGATGATGAACGCCATTCCCGTCGCGCGATCCGGGTCAACGTGAATCAACCGGCCGTTCAGTCCTTCGTCCTGCCAGAGCCGGCGCGCCTCCGAACCGAAGGCGTCGTCCCCGACGCAGGCCAGAAGATCAACCGCCGCGCCGAGCCTGGCGGCCGCGATCGCCTGATTGGAACCTTTTCCCCCTGGCCCGATCTCGGAGTCCGTGCCGAACACCGTTTCGCCGTCTTGCGGAAAGCGCGGCGCACGCAGCACAAAGGCGTGCATGTAGCTGCCAACGACAAAGATGCGGGGGACCGTATCATTCACCGCTCCCTCCTGATGCGCGCACGGCGCTCGCGATACGACTCTGGCATGACAGTCCCCGGTATGGCAAACCAGTCATCCGGTTCCGTACCGCAGATCAGTCCGATATTCCCCCAGGGATTGAACGCGCCCGTGCGCACGATCACCTTCGCGTCGTGGGACAATTCCCCCAGCAGACGGCTGTTGGGCACCGCTTGCAGCTCGGCGCCTGTGCCGTCGAACATGGCTTGCAGCCGTTGCAGGAGCGGTTGGTTGTGCTCGTGGATCAGGTCGGTGTACAGAACCCGCTCCACGCTGAGCTCGGCAAGGACCAGATCGAGCACGGTATAGAGGTCGGGCAGGTTGCGCGTAATGGCCAGATCGATGCGCCAGCGATCCAGCGGAATCGGAAAACCGGCGTCACAGATCATGAACAGGTCACCGTGGCCCATGACGGCGATCGCTTTGCTCAGCTCCGCATTCAAAATACGGCCGCGTTTCACCGGTCACCTCCTATGATGGGCTAAATAGGGCTCCTCGCCGCATTGCCTCCGTCAACTCCAACTGTAGAGCGGCTACGACGGCGACACAAGTGCGATCAGGACATCCCAGCTTCTCACGTCCGATGCTTGCGACAGAGGAGACGGAACCTGTGCCCCAAAGCCCTCGTCGTCGATCCCGCTGGGAGATTTGTCCCAGGACCTGAAAAGGTAGGCATAGCGCCATGACTTGGATCCAGACCGTGTGCGGCGCGTTTGCGACCAGCCGGGTTACGACCGCCGATAGCCACGAGCATCTGTACATCCTGCCCGGCGTCCCTCGCGCGCCGGTTCTCGTGGATGACGAGGCGGCGTGCGCCGAGCTACGTGATTTTGCCGGCGCGGGCGGCAATCTGGTCGTGGACTGTCAGCCCGGTGGAATCGGCCGGAACGTCGCACGCCTGCTGGCCAGGGAGCCCGTGCGGTGACCTCGGCGGAGAGCATCCTCCTTGTCACGCCGCGCTCGTTTGGGGCCGGCGACCCGGCGCTGCGCCCGGATCTGGAGATGGCGGTGCGAGAGGTTCGATACAATCGGCTGGGCCGGCCGCTCCGCGCGGAGGAGCTGCGAACGCAGATTGGAGACGTCGACGGATTGCTCGCTGGTCTGGACGAGATCGACGCCAGCGTGTTTGCCGCCGCGCCGCGATTACGGGTGGTTGCCCGCTACGGCGCGGGAACCAGCAACGTCGATCTTGAAGCGGCGGCTAAACATGGCGTCGTGGTGACGAACACGCCGGGCGCCAACGCGGAGGCGGTGGCCGAGCTTGCACTGGGGATGATGTTCGCCCTTGCCCGCTCCCTTTGCCATGCTGATCGGGTGACGCATGCGGGACAGTGGCCGTCCATGCGCGGTCTGGAAATCCGGGGCAGGACGGTGGGAATCCTGGGACTGGGGCACATCGGACAGATCGTTGCACTCTCTGCTTCGAGCCTTGGGTGCAACGTCCTGGCTTATGATCCGTATACGGACGAACGAGTGGCGGCCACCTGCCAGGCGCGTCTTGGCTCGCTCGAGGAGGTGGTCACGCGGGCTCACTTTTTGACTTTGCACCTCCCGCTCACGCCCGAAACACGCAGAATTGTCAATCGGGCCCTCCTCGAACGATTGCCGAAAGGAGCCTATCTCATCAACACCGCACGAGGAGAGCTGGTGGTAGAGAAGGATGTGCTCTGGGCGCTCGATGCGGGACAGTTGCGCGGCGCCGCACTGGATACACTGGAACGAGAGCCTCCCGCGGCCGACCATCTGTTCCGGAGACGGGAAGACGTCATTCTGACGCCCCACATCGGTGCTCACACCGAGGAAGCGGCCATGGCCATGGGACGCCACGCCACGCACGATCTTCTGGCTGTGCTCTCCGGCCAGTCTCCCCGTTTTGCGGTTACCTCATCTCAAGGAGGATGACAATCGCAGTATTTACCCCGACCGAAGTAGCGCAAGCGCTCGATGCAGGAGCGGAGGCGGTGAAGCTCTTCCCGACTTCGACAGCCGGGCCACGCCATCTACGCGCTCTGCGCGGACCCTTTCCACAACTCCAGGTCATTCCGACGGGTGGCATCGATGTAGGTGATCTTCATGCGTGGTTCGCGGCCGGAGCGCTGGCAATAGGTGTTGGCAGCGAGCTTGTTCCGCGGTCCCTGGTCCAGGAAGGTCAATGGAAGGAGATCACACACCGGGCCGAGCGGTTTGCTCGCGCAGCGGAGGAAGCGCGTGCGGGACTGTAGACCGTGGGTGTAGTGTGACCCGACTTTTCACCTTTATCGGCATTACGACAGGGCAGTCGTCCATCATGCAAATCTTCCCTCGTTGGCGGGATTTGCTCGGATTGGGCGCCGACGTCGAGATCGTGGGACGCGACTTGCCGATTCATGCGCCGCCTGAGCAGTATCGACGGGTCGTGGAGGCGCTGCGGGACGATCCCAGTACCATTGGGGGCCTTGTCACCACCCACAAGATCGATCTCTACCATGCAGCCAAAGACCTGTTCGACGAGGTCGACGAGTATGCGGAGCTGCTTGACGAGGTTTCGTGTATGGCCAGGCGCGATGGATGGCTACGGGCCTGGGCCACAGACTCGATCGCCGCCGGAAGGACGATGGACGAATCGTTGGGGGCCGGCTACTTCGGCCGCACCGGCGCGCACACGCTCTGCTTTGGCGCCGGTGGCGCCGCTCGAGCCATCATTCTGCACCTGCTCACCCGCGCCATGGCCATGGACCGGCCTGCGCGTATCATCGTGACGGACCCGAGCGCCCGCCGCCTGGAGAGCCTGCGAGCGCTGCAGCGGCGGCTGTTGCCGGATGCCTCGGCCGAGTATGTGGAGAGCGGCGATCCGGCGGCGAACGACACGTTGCTGACGCACCTGCCGCCGGGCTCATTGGTTATCAACGCCACCGGGATGGGGAAAGACACGCCCGGGTCGCCCCTCAGCGATGCGGCGTGCTTTCCTGAGCGCGGCATCGCCTGGGAGCTGAACTATCGGGGCGAGCTCACCTTCCTGCATCAAGCCGAGTCGCAGCCGGCGTCCGGTAATGTGCGGGTGCAGGACGGATGGCGGTACTTTATCTTCGGCTGGACCGCCGTGATGGAGAAGGTTTTTGCCCGGACAATCTCGCCGGAGGAGCTTCGCGGCCTGACGCAGGCGGCGGCATTCGCCCGGCCGCCCGGAACTGCAAGCGGAACACGCTAAAGCCGAAACCGATTCGCGGGCAAGGAGGCACGGGGATGCGCTACATTCTCGCTCACGACGTCGGCACCACCGGCAACAAAGCGACGCTGTGCAACGAGGAGGGTGAGCTGGTAGGCAGTGCCTTTGCCTCCTACGCCACCATGTATCCTCTTGCAGGGTGGGCAGAGCAGGACCCCGAGGACTGGTGGCACTCACTCTGCGTATCTACTCAACGGCTGTTGCACGAGTCCAACGTCTCACCGGGCGAGGTGGCCTGCGTTGCATTCAGCGGTCAGATGATGGGAGCGGTACCCGTCGACGCGGGTTGCACTCCCGTCCGCAACGCGATCATCTGGGCCGATCAACGCGGCGTGAAACAGATCGAGCGGGTGGCCTGCCGCGTCGATCCCCGCCGGGTCTACACCATCACCGGCCACCGTCTGAGCGCGTCGTACTCCGCAGCCAAGATGCTCTGGATGAAGGAGGTCGAGCCGGAGGCATACGGCCGGACCGCGCACTTTCTGCAGGCCAAGGACTTTCTGGTAGCTCGCTTGACCGGCGCGTATGCCACCGATCCCTCCGACGCGTCGGGAACAAATCTCTTCGACCTGAAGTGCGGGACGTGGTCCGAGGAGCTTGTCGAAGCGTTCGGGATCGCACACGAGAAACTGCCGCCCATCCAGGCGTCGACCACCGTCGTCGGCGAGGTGCGTACCACGCTTGCCAAAGATATTGGGTTGCGCGCCGGAACGCCCGTGGTGCTGGGTGGGGGCGATGGATCGTGCGCCGCCACCGGGGCCGGGGTGGTGGATGAGGGTGTCGCCTATAACTACCTCGGGTCATCCTCCTGGATAGGAGTGGCCATGCCGGAGCCGATCCTTGACCCCGAGATGCGCACTTTCAACTGGGCGCATCTCGTGCCGGGGATGGTCCAGCCGTGCGGGACTATGCAGGCGGCGGGAAGCTCGTATCAGTGGGCGCGCGACCAGCTGGCGCGAAGCGAACCGTCGGTTGCGGAGAGCCTCGGCCTCTCGACGTACGATCTGATGAACCAGGAGATCCTCCAGTCCCCTCCCGGCGCGCGGGGACTCCTCTTTCTCCCCTATCTGCTGGGCGAGCGAAGCCCGCACTGGAACCCCCATTCGCGGGGAGCGTTCATAGGCCTCACCATTCGCCACCGGCACGAAGACCTTCTCCGCGCCGTCATGGAGGGTATCACCTTTAACCTCTGCGTCATTCTCGACGCGTTTCGACGCCAGGGAGCGACGATCGACGCCATCCGGCTTATAGGCGGGGGAGCGCGTGGTGCGGTGTGGAACACGATAATGGCCGACATCTTCGGCGTGCCGGTCCAGCGTCTCACCCTACTGGAAGAGGCGACCTCGATGGGCGCCGCCGTTGCCGGAGGCATTGGCGTTGGTATCTGGGAGGACTTTTCCCAGGCGAACAGAATGGTGAGCGTGCAGAGTGAGATACGCCCGCATGAAGAGCGGCGCCGGCTGTACCGTGAGCTGTACGATATCTTCAATGCGGCGTACCGCGTTCTCGAAGATGGGTCGATCTTCGATAGACTGTCGTCCCTTGATAGCCCCTGAACGAGAGGGAAAGCGTGCGAAAAGGTCCGGAAGGCGCCGCGAGCGCTGCCATGGTAACCGCAAGAAGGGACTGAGCGTTGGTACTGTTTGGAGCGCACACCTTTATCTGGTCCGCCGAATGGAACCCCGAGACCGCGGAGCACGTTATTGATGGAGCAGCTCGAGCGGGTCTCGACTTTGTCGAGATACCCCTCCTGCACCCGGACCAAATGGATGCCGGCGGCACGCGCCGGCTCCTGGAAAATTACGGCCTCCAATGCACCTGCTCGCTTGGTCTCCCGAGAGAGGCGCATCTTCCCTTTGCTCCCGATAAGGCCACAGGTTTTCTCGAACAGGCGGTCGACGTGACCTCCGACCTGGGATCCCCCGTTCTCACCGGCTGTCTCTACACGCACCTCGGCACCCTGACCGGAAAACCTCCGACAGACGAAGAGATCGACCTGGTGGTCCGCGTCCTCAAGCGCATCGCACGGTACGCGCAAGATCGAGGGATCTCGCTGGGCATCGAGCCCGTCAATCGGTACGAGACATATCTGTTGAATCTGGCCGAGCAGGCCAGTGCTCTCCTCGACCGCATCGACGAGGCCAACGTCTTCGTGCACCTCGACACCTACCACATGAACATCGAGGAAAAGGGGTTCTATACGCCCATTGTGGACACGGGTCCCCGACTACAGTACATCCACCTTTCCGAATCCGATCGAGGCATCCCCGGCACCGGCAACGTCCACTGGGACGAGGTGTTCCGCGGATTGAAGGCCGTGAAGTATGAGGGCCGTCTCGTCATGGAGTCGTTCGCGGCCGTTAACGAGGACCTAATGGGCGCAACCGCAATGTGGCGGGATGTGGTGGGAGATCCCGATCGTCTGGTTACGGAGGGGCTGGCTTTTCTGCGGGGTAAGGCGATTGAGTATGGGCTGCTCTGAGGTCCGCCCCAGCAGCCGACACTGTCTCAAGTTACGGCGTGGCCAAGACCTGGGAGCGGCGTACTTCCTCAGCGAAGGCGACAACGGAGGGCCGTTCCGGGCACTTTATGCGTTAGGTCGGCGAGCTGAAAAACCGGGCCGCTCGGAGATTCATCTCCTCCGGCGACACATCCTCGACCCGCTGGCTCAACATCCACTGCTGACCAAAGGGATCTCGAAGGCGCCCGCCGCGCTCGCCGTAGAACTGGTCGGCCAGCGGATAGACCACCTCTGCGCCGGCCGCGACGGCGCGCTCCCAAGCCAGGTCGACGGCCTCCCAGTAGGTAGCCATGATCGCGCTAACGGCTCCGTCGAGCGACTCCGGTGAGCCAGCTGGGGCGCCGTCGGCGGGTTCGTCGGTGAGCATCACCACCGAATCGCCGATTCGGACCTCGGCATGGATCAGCTCGCCGCTGGGTCCGGTGAATCGCTCGCCGATCTCCACCGCTCCGAACGCGTCGCGATAGAAGGCAATAGCAGCGCCGCCGTCACGGACGACAAGTCGCGGCGTGACCGTGTGCAGGTGTTCGGGAACAGCGCTGACGGGTTCGGTGTGGTCACTCGGCATGGATGCGCTCCTGGGTGGGAAGCTCATCTTCGCATTCGCGCGGCCGTTCCCTACCATTCTTCGCTGAGGGTGGATTTGAAGAGGGAAGCAGAGAACACGAGCCCGGTTCGGGCGGCGGTCGCGCCTTCAGCCCTGAGAGCGGCGCTGATGCCTCGTCGACCGGTCTTCGGGAATCCTTGGGATTCCACGGTCGACATGTTCGCCTGCTACGTAGCGGTGAGCTTCATCGATCCGCTGCTGCTTTGGTGTGGGGGCGAACTGACGAGCTCGATCTTCGGGTTCGGCGCCCGCTGGCCGCTTGGACTGTTTATGGTCGCAGCGCTTGTTGGCGCTGCTGGTTTCATGACCATCGTGGGCCGCGAGCGCACGAGCCTCTCAGTCGACGCTTTGGCCATCACCGGGTGGCTTGTCCTCGGCCTGGTGGTCGCACCCATCCTTGGCTTAGGCCTCCCGACCGGGGTAGCAATTGCCTGCTACGCGGTCGTGCTGCTGGTTATCCTCCTGTACGTTCTTGGCTTCGGTCGCTGGGAAACAGCGTTTGTCCGCACCGTGAGCTGGCCGGTGACCTGGAGCCTGCTGGCCCTGTTCTTCGCCTACAGCGCGCACCGCCTGATCCTCTTTCCGTAGCCCGCCGGCAGATGCCGACGCGAGGCCCGCGCGAGCTTTGAGCCAGCACGCTCGCGTGCGCTTTTCGCGTGAGCAGCCTTCCGGCCCAGCTGGCCCGCACGGCTTGATTACTGGAAATCCGGGTATTGCTCGCCTGTGGCCGACGAGCGGGTTCGTCCCGGCGCCGAGGACATTTACGCAAGCGTCAAGCGCGACGCGGACGAAGAGCTCGCCCGGCCGCTGC
>QHBP01000129.1 GCA_003244175.1 Chloroflexota bacterium
AAGGTGCGGGAGGTCGTGTAACCCAACGGGAGTTATGACTTTGGCGTGCGCTGTATGAAACGCAACCTCGGCGGCCGGCTTGTCCCGACCTTGGACCTGATCAGAGGGCCGCTGAGGTTGCGGCGCGGGCATGCACATTCATGATCAACGGGGAGCACCTCTATGCATGATCCCACCTTCTTCCCCGGGTGGCTGCGCCTCACGCACCTGATCAACATCATCTTCATCTCGATTCTGATACGCAGCGGCGTCCAGATCCTCTCGGCCTTCCCGCGCCTCTACCGAAACGACAACTGCTATCCTGGCAACGAATGGTTGAAGCTCACCGGGCAAGAGGTACCCGAACAGAGCTCAGACGAGATCTATTCGGCTCTGGACCCGATGTCGAGGTCGCGGATCTACACGGCGCTCCAAGAGGAAAAGGACGTCTCTCCCTGGCTGGCGATGCCCGGCCACAACTCCCTTGGACTCGGCAGGCATTGGCACTTCTTCGGCGATGTTTTCTGGATCCTGAATGGGCTGGCCTACGTGGTCCTGCTCTTTGCCTTCGGTCAATGGTCCTATCTCGTGCCCACCTCGTGGTCCATCGTCCCCGACGCCTGGCATGACGTACTCACCTACCTGCACCTGAGACTACCTGCCAATCTGCCGGGTCAACCATTCGATGCGGTGCAGAGACTCTCCTACTTCGGGGTCGTCTTCTTGCTGGCGCCGTTCCAGATCCTGGCCGGGCTGGCGATGTCTCCGTCAATCGCCGCCCGTTTTCCCTGGTACATCAAGCTCTTTGGAGGGCGGCAGGCTGCGCGCAGTCTGCATTTTCTCGCGATGATCGGATTTGTCCTGTTCATCATCGTGCATACCGCCATGGTCAGTGTCCATGGCTTCGGCAAGGAGGTGGCATTGATCGTGTGGGGACATGCGGAGCATCTCCAGGCGGCTGTTGCCATCGGCGTTGTCTTCTACATTGTCATCGTGGTGCTGCACGCGGGGGCGACCCGGGTTTCGTTGGACCACCCGCGAGGCACTCAACGCGCCCTTGGCCACGTGATGCACGCCGCCAGCCTCCTGTTCTTTGGTCGAGAGGGGTCCAAACAGGACTATCCGCGTTCGGCCATAGCGCGGTACTTCTGGGCCAATGGCCATCCCCCAAGGGACGATGTCTACCAGGGCATGGCCCGCAACGAGTTCTCGAACTGGAGGCTGGACGTTACCGGATCGGTCCAGCAGCCGCTGCGCCTCTCGCTCGATGATCTGCGTGCCATGCCCAAGGAAACCCAGATCACCAAGCACGACTGCATTCAGGGCTGGTCGGACGTGGCCGAATGGGGAGGCGTTTCGGTGCGCCACATCATGGAGCTGTGCCGGCCACTTCCCCAGGCGCGCTATGTGGTGTTCCACGCCATGGATGACAAGACCACGAGCGAGGTCCATGCGCCGGCCGGCGGCTACTTCTTCGAAACTCTGAACCTGAGGTTGGCCACCCATCATCAAACGATCCTCGCCTACGAGATGAACGGCAAGCCGCTCCCGGTTCCGCACGGCGCCCCGTTGCGTCTCCGGGTGGAGACGCAGCTCGGCTTCAAGATGGTCAAGTGGCTGCGCGCGATCGAGTTCATCGAAGACTATCGCAGCGTCGGCGAGGGAATGGGAGGGTGGCGCGAAGACCACCAGTACTACGACATCGAGGCCGGCATCTAACCAGGAGTGTCACGGCCGGCCCTGGGGACAAGACCAGCCTCGTCCACAGATCATGTTCACCCTCGCCACTCCGGAGCGACCCGCTTCTACTACACTCTGGCGGGCGAGCCGGAGCGCAAAATGCTACGCTTCCAGCGTGGAGTTGCCGCTACGGGTCGCGAACCCGGACCCATGACAGCGTTCACGTATAAGGCGCATACATGAGCCGGCCGCGGCCGTGACGAAGGAGGGCACACGGATGATCAGGATGGTGACGGCGGTGGAGGTTTTGCCGGGGCAGGAGACTGCGTGGGAGGAGGCGTGGTGGACGCTGCGAGAGGCGCGGAGTCGATACCCCGGCTTTCGGGGGGCAAGCCTGCTGCGCGACAGCACGCGGCCGACGCAGTACCTCGTCCTGAGCGAATGGGAGGGGCATGACCAGCTCGCTAAGGCGATGCGCGAGTTGGGCTGGTTGAATCGGGACCAGATGGCCCCGTGGGCGGCGGAGCCCACACACGTCTACGACGAGGTCGTGGAGGACGTGGGCGACCGAGCCATGAGGGCGGCGGACGCGTAGGCTGCGACGTATCCTTAGATTCGCTCAACCCGATGAAGCGGGAGGGTCCCGGGCAGGCTAAGGGCGGGCATGGCTGGGGTCTTTGGTGGAGAGCGTTTGTTCCATCCGTCCCATCACGTGGTGCGCGTAACGACCGGTCGGGCGATCAGTACTGGACACGGTGCGGTGTGCAACACCCGTTCCGACACGCTTCCCAGCAGGACCGCGTGCATCTCCCCCCAGCCGCGGCTGCCCATGACGATTAGCCCGACGCCGTGCTCTCCGGCGTAGCGCACGATCTCATCGACGGGTGAGCCACGTCGAACGACGGACTCGGCTGGTGTCGTGGTGTTCAACTCTTCCACCGTGCGGCGCATGGCGTTCTGTGCCGTTTGCTCCGCCAAGGCGGTTGCCGCGTCGTAGGTCTCTGGGGAGAGCATGCCACCGCCATACATGCCGTACCCAACGTTGGCGCCGTAAAAGGGCACCGTGTCGAGTGGCGGCACCACGGCCAGGATCGTGACGCGGGCCAGTGCGGCGGGGTTGAGGAGGTCGCGGACCAATCGCGCTGCCTCCAGGGACGACTCTGAGCCGTCGGTCGCCAAGAGCAGGTGTGTCGGTGTCATCCGTTCCTATCCTTTCTTGAGACTGAACCGTAATGAGGCTGCCCGTGCACCGCCCGTTTGAGGCCGGTGGTCAATGTCTCAAAGGGGAGTGCAGCCCTGCGGCGATGGATCTGTCCCCTCATCGTCACTGCTCCTGCATACCCTCACTGTAGTACGCATCATCCGGAGAAAGTGATGGCTTATCGTCGCTCACTAATCGGATTCACAACCTGGCGACCAACTAGCTCGCGGAAGCCCTCGCGGTGAACATGAGAGATGACGGGTCACACCGGTTGGTTTTCACGCTATTCTCGGTCGAACTCTGTACCATGTCATGGGGTGTGCACTCGATCCGGCCCTCCTAGCGCAGGGTTCAAGTATCTTCGCTTTTCGGGGGGCGCGAGTTGCGGGAGGAGGGTCAGATGGGAAGTGGAGATTCCAAACCAGCACCTTCGTCTACCCGACTGAAGCGAGCCTACGAGTCGCCGGAGGCACGTGACGGCCTGCGCGTGCTGGTAGATCGATTGTGGGCGCGCGGAGTTTCGAAAGAAGTCGCCGGCCTGGATGCGTGGATGAAGGATCTCGGTCCCAGCAGCGAGCTACGAACGTGGTTCGGGCACCAGTCAGACCGCTGGGATGGATTCGTTGAAAAGTACCGGCACGAGCTGGACACGCCTCTCCGTCAGATGCTTCTCTCCGAGCTTCACGGCACTGCTCGAGGGCCGGCTGTCACTCTCGTGTACGGAGCGCGTGATGAGAAGGAAAATGAGGCCGTCGTTCTGCGAGAGTATCTTCTCCGCGCGACACCACGTCCAGACGCCGCATGGGACGTTGCGACCAAGCTGCTGGTTACGGCGACAGTCGTGGCAGCGGCCCACCACGACGCGGTCGCACCCGCTTCCGGGTTGAAGCTGTTCTCATCCTCAATACTGACAGCACAAGAGGTCGACAGCGCTCTCGAAGAGCTGCTGACACATGGCCAGCTGCACGAGTCCTCAAACGGATGGAAGGTGACGGCACGCGGCCAGCAGCGTATGCGACAACTGTCCAGCATGTGATCAGCGAAAAGTGCTGCAGCCAAGAAATCATAATGGCGCAATCAGGCGCGGATCATGGGTGGAACTAATATCAACCAGCTTCACCACGGGTGCAGCAGCCGGGAAGTCCAGGCTGGAAGTGGCCTAGATTGTGACAGCTGGTTCGATGCTGGAGGCGTGAGGGTGCCAGCCAACCCAATGAATATGATGAGAGGAGGTCGGAGTGAAAGAAAAACTGATCAGCAGTCGAGGCGAGAAGACCTATGCACTCATCTTCGAGAGTGGAGACGAAGCGACGTCGGGACTGCTCGATTTCGCCAAACGGCAGGGGCTCGCCGGCAGCCACTTCACGGCAATCGGCGCCTTCAGTCACGTGATCCTCGGGTACTTCGATTTGGCCATCAGGGAGTTCAAGAAGATACCCATTGGCGAGCAGGTCGAAGTGCTCTCCCTGGTTGGCGACATCGCCCTCAAGGACGGAGAGCCGATCGTCCACGCCCACGTCGTCGTCGGCAAGAGCGACGGCACAGCGTGGGGCGGACATCTGCTCGAAGCCCACGTCCGACCGACCCTCGAGATTATGCTGGTCGAGACTCCGACTCATCTCCTTCGGAGATACGATCCCGAGACCGGGCTGGCACCGATCAGTTTGTAGCCGATCCTCGATCCCTTGCAGTCAGCTTCCGAACAATACAGGATAGAGAGTATGATGGCCTTCACCGTCAAGCAGATCGAGCCCTTGCAGCTAGTGCGCACGAGCCCACTGGAGGAGATGTATACTCTCAGCCCCTTCGTGTGGCGTGCGCAGGGGACCTACGAGCTGTTGCTGCGGGCCGTTAACCATTCCGACATTGCCGCGGAGAAGGTGGCGCGCATCTATTATGGCCGGTCGGCGGATGGGCTGCGCTTTGAAATGGACGATCATCCTGTGATTGCGCCCGGGCCCGGCGACGACGACAAAGACGGGTGCGAAGATCCAACGGTCGCCGTCCTCGAGGACAGAACGTATGTCTACTATACGGGATGGAACCAGACTATCCAGAAGGGGCAGCTGCTGCTCGCCACCGGGCCGGACGGGGAGCATTTGCACAAGCGTGGGATCGCGATCCCGTACTCGGATGACGTGATGAATCCGAAGGAGGCGGCGATCGTTTCCATTCCAGACGGGACGTGGCGCTTGTTTTTTGAGTACGCACAAAGCGATGCATCCAGGGTGGGGATCGCTTCGGCCCCCACTGTTGACGGGCCCTGGACGATCCTTTCACCCATCTTCGAGGCACGACCGGGCCAGTGGGATGGCTGGCACCTCAGTCCGGGTCCGGTGCTCTCTAGCGATCCAATGCGTCCCGTCATGTTCTATAACGGCGCAACGCGGGACGCGAGATGGCGTATCGGCTGGATCGCGTTCGACGCAGGTTTCACGCGTGTCGTCGCACGGGGTGACGACCCACTCATTACTCCGCCGCCTGGCGCGCCAGGCGACACCGACATCGCTTTCGCGGCTTCCGCGATCGAGGGGAACAACGGAATCTACCTGTACTATTCAATCGCGGATAAGGCTATGATGCGTGCGCAGATTGAGCGTGCACCCGGCGCTTGAACGACATGTCTAGCCGTCGATGGCAATCGCGCTTGCCGCCATTGGCGCGTACGTCCTCCTGGTTGGCGTCGCATCGTTCATCGAGAGTCCAGTCGGTCGGGGTTCGTCGCCCTCCAGCTCAATGCCCCCGATCCGCATCGGGGGCGCGGTCCTGGCCATCGCCGCGCTGCTCGCGGTTCAGGGGATCACCCTGCCCGCTCCACTCTCGCTCGCCGCCGGACTCGGCATCGGGCTCCTGACCGGAGCCGGGTCCATCTGCTACTACTTCGCGCTCAACTATCGCCCCCTTCAATGACGATATCGAATTTGTCCATGCTGACCTCCTGTGCCTCCATGACAATGTTTACGGCACCAATCTCTGTTTGTTGGCACTGTCTCGCTTCGCTCTACGATCTCTCCGCGCGGAAAGGA
>QHBP01000264.1 GCA_003244175.1 Chloroflexota bacterium
TTGACGATCTTCTCGGCGAAGACTTCGCCCAGCGATCCACCAAACACCGTGAAGTCCTGCGAGAAAACGAAGATGGGACGACCGTCGACCATGCCGTGGCCCGTGATCACCCCGTCTCCCAGATACTTTCTGTCGTCCAGACCGAACGCAGTGGTTCGATGGGTGGCGAAGCGGTCCAGCTCGATGAAAGATCCCGGATCGAGCAGAAGATCGAGACGCTCGCGAGCAGTCAGCTTTCCGCGCTGATGCTGACGTTCCTCGGCCGCTGCTCCGGCTGGATGCAGCGACTGCTCGCCTAGTCGCTCCAGGCGCAGCCGGGGGTTGAGTCCTGGGCCGGCACGGGAGGGAGTTTCGGACTCCTCGTCAACAGCCAGAGTCCACCCCTTAACTCCGCCCCGGGGAGTACGTTCCGAATGCACGCCTCAAAGCGTCGGACGCCTCGCCAATGGTAGCGTACGCCGCCAGGGCATCTTTAAGCGGGTACATGACGTTTCCCGAGGTGCGAGCCGTCGCTTCCAGACGCGCAAGGGCGCTGTCCACTTTGTCGTTGTCTCGCTCGAGACGCAGACGCTCGAGACGCTCACGCTGCTCATGTTCGAGCACGGGGTCGGGCCGGAGAATCTCCAGCGGCACCTCTTCATCCTGCACATACTTGTTTACACCCACGATCGTCTTGTCTCCGCGGTCGAGGGCTCTCTGAAAGTCATATGCGGCCTCCTCGATCAAATTTTGCATATAGCCGCTCTCGATAGCCGCCACCGATCCGCCCATGGCGTCGATCTCGTGCATAAGGCGCCGGGACCGCTCCACGATCTGATCCGTCAAGTACTCGACGAGGTACGATCCTCCCAGCGGATCGGTCACGTCGGGCACCCCTGACTCCGCCGCAATGATTTGCTGCGTGCGCAGGGCGACCGTTGCCGATGTCTGCGTCGGCAGCGCCATCGCCTCGTCGTAGCCGTTGGTGTGGAGGCTCTGCGTGCCACCAAGCACGGCGCTGAGAGCTTGAAGGGTAACCCGCACTATGTTGTTTAGAGGCTGCTGAGCAGTCAAGGTGGATCCCGCCGTTTGCGTATGGAAGCGCAAGAGCTGAGATCGGGGATCGGCGCCGAATCGCTCACGCATCGTTTCCGCCCAGAGAGCGCGGGCCGCCCGGAATTTTGCGACCTCCTCGAGGAAGTTACTGTGGGCATTGAAGAAGAAGCTGAGACGCGGGGCGAACTCGTCCACGTCCAGACCGACGTCGACCGCCGCCTGCGCGTAGGCGATTGCGTTGGACAGCGTGAAAGCGACCTCCTGGACGGCGGTCGATCCAGCCTCGCGGACGTGGTAGCCGCTGATGCTGATTGTGTTCCAGCTGGGGATATGTTGAGCCGCGTACGCCATGAGATCCGTGACCAGTCGCATGGATTGTCTTGGCGGGTAGATGTACGTGCCGCGCGCCGCATACTCCTTCAGGATGTCGTTCTGCACGGTCCCGTTCAAGGTGTCTCCGGGAATGCCGCGCTTCTCCGCCGCGAGCTGGTACAGCAGTAACAGGGAGGATGCCGTGGCGTTGATAGTCATGGAGGCGCTGACCCGGTCGAGAGGAATGCCCTCCAGGAGCAGCTCCATGTCCGCGAGGCTATCGACGGCGACGCCAACCCGCCCCACTTCGCCGTTCGACCGGACATTGTCCGAATCGTAGCCCATCTGCGTCGGCAGATCGAAGGCCGTACTCAGGCCCGTCTGTCCCTGCTCCAGCAGGTAGTGGAAGCGGCGGTTGGTGTCCCGGGCGGTCCCGAAGCCCGAGTACTGGCGCATTGTCCAGCGCCTCCGCCGGTATCCGTCGGCGTACAAGCCACGCGCGTAAGGATATTCGCCCGGTGGCGGCTTCGGTGTACCCGCGCTCTCTTCATAGACCGGAAAGAGGGGAATGCCTGAATCTGTTTCGATATGGTCGTTGGCTGTGCTCAATGGCTCCCCGACCGCGAGTTGAGATATCTAGCGAGCGGCGCCAGCCGCGAGAAGCTGCTCGACGGCGTCGCCAATCTCGCCGATGGTATTGGCGACCGGCACGCCCACTGCCTCAAATGCGTCTACCTTATGCTGAGGCCCACCGACGCCGCCCGTAATGATCGCTCCGGCATGTCCCATGCGCTTGCCGGGAGGCGCCGTTCTGCCCGAAATAAAGGACACGACAGGTTTGCCCCGGCGAGCGCCGATATACTGCGCCGCCGCCTCCTCATCGGAGCCGCCGATCTCCCCGATCAGCACCATCACGTGTGTCTCCGGGTCGGCGTCGAACAGGCGCAACGTGTCGGTGAATGACGTGCCAATGACGGGATCGCCGCCGATTCCGATCGTCGTGGACTGGCCGATTCCACGGCGCGTCAGCTCGTCGACCATTTCGTAGGTCAAAGTTCCGCTGCGCGAGATGATACCCACGTGTCCTTCCTTGAATAGCTGGTTCGGCATGATTCCGACCTTGGCCTTGCCGGAGCTGACGAGGCCGGGGCAATTCGGACCCACGAGGCGTGAGCCGCACTCGCTGACAAATCGGTACGCTCGCGCCGCATCGTGCACGGGAATGTTCTCGGTGATCGCCACGATCAGCGGCACACCCGCGTCCGCGGCTTCCATGATGGCATCCGCGGCGCCGGCCAGCGGCACGAATATCGCCGACACATCCGCATGTGTGTCCTCGACTGCCTCCCGCACAGTATTGAAGATGGGCGTCCCATCCGCCTGCGTGCCCCCCTTGCCCGGCGTGACGCCCGCCACGACGTCCGTGCCAAAGGCCTTCATCTGTTGTGTATGGAAACTGCCCTCGCGTCCGGTGATGCCCTGGACCAGAATCCGGCTGTTTTCATCGATCAGAATTGCCATCTAGCGTCGCCCTCCCGCCGCGGTCTGCCGTTCCTTCATCTGCTGAAGGACGGTTGCGGTAGCGGCTACGAGGTCCGGCGCCGGTGTAAAGGCCGAGCCTTCCAGGAGCTGACGCCCCTCGGCCTCCCGGGTGCCGGCCAGACGAATGGCGATGGGCACGGAGAGATCCAGGGTCTGCGCGGCTTCCAGCAATCCCTTCGCTACTTCATCTCCCCGGGTGATACCACCAAAGATATTCATGACGATCCCCTCGACCTGGCGGTCCATAAGGACCGTCTCGATGGCTCGCCGGACCACGTCGGCTCGGGCGCCGCCACCAATGTCCAGAAAGTTGGCGGGCTCCCCACCCGCCTGCTTGATCACATCGATGGTCATCATCACGAGCCCGGCGCCGTTTCCGATCACACCCACGTTGCCGTCCAGCTTGACGTACGGAACCCCTTGTTCGCTTGCATGTCGCTCAATCGGGTCACCGATCGACTCCGCCTTGCCGGCCGCCAGATCCGGATGACGATAGAGCGCTGCGTCGTCGAGATCGACTTTGGCGTCCGCAGCGATGGCAGACCCGTTTGCGGTCACGGCGAGAGGATTGATCTCCGCGAGCATCGCATCCGTGTCCACCATGACGCGATAAAGGCCCATGAGGATACGCTGCAAGTCCTTGAAGGCCACTCGGTCGAAGTTCGCGTCGAACATGGCGCGCCGGACCTGAAAGGCCTGCAAGCCGTATGCGGGATCGATCGACGTCTTCACAATCGCCTCGGGGTTGCTGACCGCGACATCCTCGATGTCGATCCCGCCCATGGAGCTCAGCATGAGAACGAAGCGGTGACTGGAACGATCCAGAGTGATGCCTGCATAGTACTCGGCGGCGATGTCGACCTGCTGCTCGACAAGGACTTTGGTAACCGTCAGGCCCTTCAGATCCATGCCCAGAATCTGAGCGGCCGCCGTACGCGCCTGCTCCGAGGTGTCCGCCAGCTTGATGCCTCCGGCCTTTCCTCGGCCACCGACCAGGACCTGCGCCTTGACCGCTACCGGCCCCAAACCTCCGGCGATCTCCGCTGCCTCGTCCGGAGTCTCCGCAACGGACCCGGGTGGCACGGGAACATCCGCGGCCCGCAGCAGCTCCTTACCCATATACTCCTGAAGTTTCAAGAGTTGCCTCCTTCTGTCGGCTGCGAAACGCCACTTTATTATGCATGAGCGCGTCGCTGCGGAGTCGCGGATGGTCGGGCTGTACACTATTGGGCCGCCACCGGTGGAAGCAACAAGTGAGCAGGAGGTTGAGCTCATGTCGACGCCCGAGGAGGTGATGGAGACGTACGTTGCCCTGTGGAGGGCGACCGATGCCCCGGAGCGTCGCCGGCTCGCCGAGTACGCACTGACGGAAGATGGAGTCATTATCTATCCGGGCGTGGAAGAACGCGGCTGGGACGAGGTGGTGGCTGCTATTGGTGGATTCCACGAGCTGGTGCTCGGCGCGCAGATTGTTGCGACCAGCGGGGTTGAGCAGCACCACGGCTGGCTACGTGCGACGTGGCGACTGACCCGCGCCGATGGGACGGTGCAATTTGATGGCGTGGATGTCGCCGAACTGGCGCCAGATGGCCGGTTTCGCCGGGTGATTGGCTTCCACGATCCTCTACCTCCGCTCACCTAGGCCAACCATCACCAGTCCCACGTTCATGTACCAGGGCGACAATGATCACAGGGCAAAGGGAGGTTTGTGCCCGAGCGGCAGAATTCTCTAGCTCGCTCTCGCGGGGTCCGCGGCGATGCTATGATTTGCGCAGCGGGCCTCGGCAGCGATTGGCCGGATCGAAGCGCGGATGTCGGAGGATGACGATTCACGATCGACCTCCATGGCTTCACCTGTCTCGCGACGTGGTCGACGCCCTCCACTACAGCGATGCCGTTGTCGCCCTGGAAACCGCGGTCGTGACGCATGGCCTTCCGGCGCCCCAGAACATCGACGCCATGCTGGCCATGCAACGCGCCCTGCGTGAAGGTGGCACAGTTCCAGCGGTGTGCCTCATTCATCGCGGTGTACTGCACGTTGGTGCGCCGATGGAGCTGGTCGAGGAAGCCGCTGCGGATCAGAGCCGCAAGAAAGCCTCGGTTCGCGATCTGGCGGCTGCCCTGACATCTAGAGCACCGGCAGGGCTCACCGTCTCCGCAACCCTCCACGCGGCGTATCTCGCCGGTATTCGGGTCTTCGCCACCGGTGGAATCGGAGGAGCGCACGTCGGTTCGGACGTATCCGGAGATGTCTCGGCAGATCTGGGGCAGCTTGCAAAGTCCCCGGTTATCACGGTCTGCGCGGGAGCGAAATCCGTGTTGGATATCCCACGAACGCTGGAGCACCTGGAATCGCTTGGGGTTCCCGTGTTCAGCTATGGAACCAACACGTTCCCCGCCTTCTATCTCAGATCCAGCGGATGTCGCGTACCGCGACTTGACTCGCCATCGCAGGTGGCTGCCGTGGCGCGGGCTCAGTGGGATCTGAAATTGTGCGGCGGTTTGCTCCTGGCGAATGGGCTGCCGGACCACGTGGCTATTCCGGAAAAGCAATGGACGGAATGGCTGGAGCGAGCAAAGCGAGAGGCACGAGACGCGAGGGTAACCGGTCAGGATGTGACGCCGTTTCTACTGGCACATGTCGCCGAATACAGTAACGGGCGAACCGTCGACGTCAACGTCGCCTTGCTCGTTCGCAACGCTGAGCTGGCGGCGCGAGTGGCGCGCGCTTTACGCCCATGATCGTCGTTATTGGGGACGTTCTGGTCGACATCCTCGTCCTGCCCGACCTGCAGAAGGCGGAGCAGCCGGAAGGCCTGGCGATCAGGAGTGGGGGCTCGGCTGCCAATACCGCGGCATGGATCGCATGGCTCGGCACCTCGTCGACGTTTGTGGGCTGCGTCGGCGACGACGGACCCGGTAAGATGCTCGTCGACGAGCTGCAGCTTCAGGGGGTCCGGACGGCCGTGCGACGGGTTGAGGACAGGGCATCCGGCGCCGTGCTGGTTCAGGTGTCACCGGATGGAGAGCGCCTCATGAAGTCCTCGCGTGGCGCTAATCAAGAGCTTTCCCCCACCGACCTCGCTTCTCTGCCGCTAAAAAATTGGTCGGCCGTCCATATGTCCGGGTATGCACTCCTGGGCAAGTCCGGGTTGGACATGCTGGCGGCGGCCTCTGCTCTTGCCAAGAAAACTTCGGCGATTCTCTCTTTCGACCCCTCGTCGGAGAGCGTTGTGGAATCAATCGGCGTGAAAAGTCTGCGTGCCGCGCTCACCCAATCGGGCGTGGACCTGCTGCTGCCCAACGCCTGCGAGGCGCGCGCCCTGACGGGCAAGACGTTGCTGGAGGAGGCGGCTGCAGATTTGCTGGCGGTGGCTCCAAGGGTGCTGCTCAAGAACCGGAGTGGGCCGGCCATCGCGGCGTCATGCGGGGCCTTGCACAGCGTACCGACGACCGCTCTGGATGCGGTGGACACGACCGGAGCTGGAGATGCCTTTGACGCGGGCGCACTCGTCGCCCTTGCAATGGGAACGGACCTGGATAACGCGTGCATTGGCGGTCATACGACGGCGGGCCTGGCGATCACATATTGGGGCGGGCGTCCTCTTCCCGGGACATTTTTTAGCCCGAATTATTCACAAAGTGGTGAGGGCGAATAGCACGGTTTCAACGCCCTGGAGCCGGGTACCGAGGCCATTCTCACCGGCAATGCTTTCTCTCACTTTGGGATATGCGACGACCGCCGGGGGATAATGGCGGAGACGGCATCCGGGACCGGATGCCGGGTCAAGAGAGAGAACAGAATGGTGACTGAAGAGATAAGCGGCGCGCGAGCGCTTCCCGCCGGCCAACCCGGGTTACCCCCGGCATTGCCCGCTCCCGCGCAACGTGCCCTTACATTTGGACTGCTGCTGTCGGCGCTGCGCTGCACCGTGCAGTACATCGCGCTGCCGTTTGTGCTGCCCTGGATCGGGGTGGCGGCAAGCATCCCCCCGTGGCTGACGTTGACGCTAGGCGCGCTCGCGGTTGTGTTTCTTCTCCGCAACGTGCGGCGCCTGTGGAAGGTGCGTCACGCCCGGCGCTGGAGCTATCTTCTGGTCGCCGGAGTCGTGGCCGCGTCTCTCCTGGTGTTCGTGTTTGTGGATCTGCGAACGCTGCTACATCTGTAGCATTTGATGGGGGACCGGCGACGCGTCCCCGAAGAGCAGAGTGACGACCTGCACGAACTGGGCGGGGCGGCGACGTATGGCTGGGGCCTGACACCTGTCCGAGTGCGTGGGGGCGATACGCGGTGGGAGACGTCGCTGTTCCCCAAGAACGGGCGGTTCGTCGTGCCGCTGAAGGACGCCGTTCGCCAAGCCGAGGGTCTCGAC
>QHBP01000259.1 GCA_003244175.1 Chloroflexota bacterium
CAGGTGGGTTCGACTCCCATGCACTCCCGCCAGTTTTTCCCGTCTGCACCGAACGCGTGGAAGGCTGAGCGGACGCTGCGTACCCCTATTCGGAGGTGAGGATCGCTCGTATCGAGCAGTGCCTAGCGAGGGATATGATGGAGACGGGCAATGATGTATGGGTCCGCGGATAGCCAAATCGAGGGAGCAACGGATCGCGGTCCGAATGTAACCGAAATGGCGGTTTTTGGCCTGCGCACAGGATTGGGCGAGCGTCTCTTCTCGGCGGTGCTATTTGGCTCCCGGGCTCGCGGGGATTCCTACCCGAACAGCGATTGGGATCTGTTAGTCATCGCCGCCGGGCTGCCGGATGCATGGCTGGATCGCTACCAGGCGCTGAAGAGCATGCTCCCGCCGGAGATACGAGGGGCAGTGGCGATGCTCGGTGTGACTCCGGAGGAATTCGAAGCACGTGTCCCAGCCCTCTACCTGGACATTGCCCTCGATGGGCAGATCCTCTACGATCGCTCGGAGTATGCGATGCAGCGACTGGCGGCACTTCGGCACACCATGGACAAGGCAGGTCTCTACCGAGAGCGAACCGAGGCGGGCGACCGGTGGACATGGGTCACACCTCCGGGGCCCTCCTGGTCGATCGAGTGGGAGAGTTAGGGCGTGGCGTCGGCCGAGGACGCGCGCTACAGGCTCGGGTTGGCCGAGGGATTCCTGGCCGAGGCGCGAGAAGATTTGGCGCTTCGCCGCTGGCGATCCTGCGCCGACAACAGCCAGCTGGGCGTGGAAAACGCCGCCAAATCGGCCCTGGCATTGCTTGGGCCGGTTGGTCGGACGCACGATCCAGCGGATCTACTGAGGCAGGCGCTCCTCAATAACCGTTTCTCGCCGCCGCTGGTACCGCAGGTGACACGCCTGTCAGAGCTGGCCTCTCAGCTCGGGTGGGACGTACACATGGCGAGCGACTATGGGGATGAAATTGGGCGCCGCACGCCCTGGGAGATCTTCGATGAGAGCGCTGCGGATCAGGCCCTGCACCTAGCCGAAGAGGGAGTGGAGGTGGCGCGAGACGTGGTCGGCGGATTCCGGTAGGGGAATCACCCACTCCACATCGCTGACCGCGGGGACTCAGTTCAGCGCCAAGGCGTACCCGGGTGGGTTCGACTCCCATGCACTCCCGCCAGTTTTTCCTTGGTCTGGAGTCGAGAAACCCTGCATATGATGGAGAGGAGAAACGAGGGCAGGGATGCTGTATCGGGAACAGGGATGAGGGGAGCCCGTGATGATGACGGTCAGACCTCATCCGTGGCGTCGGACACCCTTGATCAGCTGGTGAAGCTGCTCGTTGAAGCTGCGTCCCCGCGTAAGATCATCAAACTCGGTTCGTACACACGAGGCGATCAAACGCCGGACAGTGACCTGGACGTCGTCGTCATCCTGGAGGAAGTGCGGGATCGATGCGACGAGATGGTGCGGCTCCGACGCGCGCTCGGGTCAACAAAGATGCCGATAGACGTGCTGGTGTACTCCGAGAACGACGTTCGAGAACGGGGTCACTGGCTCGGCACGGCGCTTCATGACGCTCTTCAAGAAGGCTGGATTTTGTATGGAGACGACTAGCGCGAGTTCGCGTCTGTCGAATCAGTAGTGATAGCGTCCCTGGAGGAAGTCAATCCTCTCATCCGCGACGAAGTAGACAAAGCGGTGCTCCTGCGCAATTCGCCGTGACCAGACATCGGCGCCGAGGTAGCGCAGCCTCTCCGGCCTCCCGGTGCCCGTGAACGGCGTCCGCATGATCTCTTCTATGAGTATCCATATCCGTTCCGCCACGCGTGGCTTTTGGCGCGTCCACCATCGCAGATCCTCGCGGAACTCGGGCTGGAACACGGCAAGGCGCTCGATACGTGGCACGAGTTCATCCGCCGGCCGACCGCGCCGATCAGATTCCCTCGGCACCCGGGAAGCCCGCGCGAAGTTCGTCGAGCGCTTTTGGCTCGCCGTCTCCAGCTTGCGCTCGTTCCAACGCAGATAGCAGGCGTGTCGCGTTTGCCGGGGAATGAAGGAGGTGAGCCGTTTCCAGCAGGCCGTCGTACTCGTCCTCGGCGAGTAGTACGACCGCTCCGGTACCGCGCCGAGTTACCCGAACTGCTTCGCGATCTGCCAACGCACGATCCCAAAGCTCGGACAGAGGCTCCCGCGCCCATGAGTAGCTTACTTCTCGTGTCATCGTCCTCTTCGTCTCCCCTATGTGAATCCTGCACGATTTCGTTACCAGGTAAAGAGAACTGCGCCGAGTCCGTCTCCTTGCCAGTGAGCAGCCCCGCTGACGGGATGCAACGAATAGAATTGCAAACAGAGTATGTCATGTGGGCGCATCGTGCACAGCCTGAAGCCGGTGTGCGACGTACCACCCCAGGTGAGGGGGACCGATATGGCGGCGGTACCTGTTCCGGTCCTGGAGCTCAAGTCGATCAGCAAGACGTTTGCCGGTATTCGTGCTCTGGACGCTGTCTCGCTCGACGTATCTTCAGGTGAGGTGCATGCCCTGCTGGGCGAGAATGGGGCAGGCAAGAGCACTCTGGTCCGCGTCATCACCGGTGTTCACACTCCCGACAGCGGAACCATCCGCGTGGGTGGTGAGACGGTCACGATGCGCTCACCGGCTGATGCCCACGGGCTCGGCATCAGCGCGATCTATCAGGAGCCAACGCTCTTCCCGGATCTGGACGTTGCCGAGAATATCTACATGGGCAACCAGCCCGTGAGTGCGGGCAGTCCCCACATCAACTGGCGATCGATGTATCGTGACGCGCGTGAGCTGCTCGACCGCCTCGGGGTTCGTCTGGATGCACGCGCCCGTGTGCGGGGGCTGAGCGTTGCCGATCAGCAGACCGTGGAGATCGCCAAAGCGCTGTCCACCGACTCTCGCGTTCTCCTGATGGATGAGCCGACCGCCTCCCTATCGCAACGCGAGGTCGACGAGCTTTTTCGCATCGTGCGACAGCTGAGTGCCAGGGGTGTGGGAATCGTCTTCATCAGTCACCGTCTGGAGGAAGTCTACGAGATCGCGGATAGGATCACGGTCCTGCGCGATGGGAAAAATGCGGGCGCGGGCCACCCATCTGATTTGCCGCAGGACGATCTGATCCGCATGATGGTGGGCCGAACGCTGGACAAACTTTTCCCCAAGCAGGACGCGGAGATTGGTGACGTGGTCTTGAAGGTCGAAAAGCTGTCTCGGCGTGGCGTCTTCCGAGACATATCATTCGAGCTGCGGCGGGGTGAGATTCTCGGGCTGGCCGGCCTTGTGGGGGCCGGACGCAGTGAGGTGGCTCGCGCCATCTTTGGCATCGATTCTCTGGATAGTGGCGTCATCAGGGTCGACGGCAAACCGGTGACGGTTCGCGCCCCAGGCGACGCCCTTCGACAAGGCATCACCTATGTCCCCGAGGACCGTCAACACCAGGGCCTGGTGCTGTCCATGTCTATCTCTCACAACATCACGCTCCCTCTCCTCCGTCTGCTGTCGACAGGGGGATGGATCTCGAAACGAAGAGAGCAGCGTGTCGCGCGCGAGCAGTCGGAGCGCCTGCAGGTCAGGGGCGCGGCAAGTCTTAGTCAGGCAGTCCGGCAGCTGTCCGGCGGCAATCAGCAGAAAGTCGTCCTGGCAAAATGGCTCGCTACCAAACCGCGCATCATCATCCTGGACGAGCCGACCCGGGGCATCGACGTTGGGACGAAGGCAGAAGTGCACCGTCTGATCAGCGAGCTCGCAGGTCAAGGGATGGCGATCCTGATGATCTCCTCGGAGCTGCCCGAAATTCTTGGCATGAGCGATCGCATCATCGTGATGCACGAGGGCCGCCTCACCGCGGAATGCATGCGAGCCGCGGCGTCACAGGAAAAGATTATGATGGCCGCTACAGGCCGCAAAACAGGGTCCATCACGGAAGGTGCCCACGGCACCGCGCCGGATTTGGCCCGGGCTTCTTCTGTGCCGGCGTCAGCGCCACCCGACGGCGATCCGGAAGGTTTTCCCTTGTGAACGCGGTGACACGATTCCCCGGGCAAAACCTGACGGCCGCGGTCGCGCGCTTCCGGGAGATCGGCATCCTGGCATTCCTGATTGCGCTGGTAGTCGCCTTCAGTATCAGGACACCGCGCTTCTTCAGCGGTGGGAACTTCCGCGACATCCTGCTCGACATCTCACTCCTGGCCATCGTCGCCGTCGGAGAGACGATGGTTATCATCTCTCGCAACATCGATCTTTCCGTGGGATCGATCGTGGGCTTTGGCGCACTGGTGGCGGCGATTATGGTCAAGGACAATCCGCACCTGCCGGTTGCTGTGATCCTACTGGCAGGATTGGGTGTCGGCGGGGCGTTGGGTCTTCTCAATGGGCTGCTGATCACCGTGGGACGCATCCCAGCGATCATCGCGACGTTGGGAACACTGTTTGTATATCGTGGCGCGGACTTCCTGGTAGGGCAAAATTGGACGCCTTCGGGGCAAGTTTACAGTCAGGATCTGACCAGCAGCTTCACCGATCTGGCCACCGCCAGCACGCTCGGCATACCGAATCTGATCTTCTTCGCGGCCGTGGTAGGCGTGATCTTTATCTACACCTTGCGCTACACCCGGTTTGGGCGCCGCATCTATGCGGTCGGGGGCAATCCCGAAGCCGCGAGGCTGGCGGGTATCAATGTCGCTCGAACCACGCTCATGGTGTTCCTGATGTCTGGAGCGCTTGCCGGTCTCGCTTCCGTGCTCTATGCATCGCGCTTCGCCAACATAACCACCACTGAGGGGTCTGGCTTCGAGCTGCAGGTGATCGCCGCGGTTGTGATCGGCGGCGCCAACATCTTCGGCGGGTCAGGCGGCGTTATCGGCACCATCCTGGGAGCGCTACTGCTGGGAAGCATCGGCGACTATCTTGCCCTCTCCGGCCTGTCGGAGTTCTGGCAGCTTGTGGTACAAGGACTGATCATTCTGGCCGCGGTGATCGTGGACGCCCTTATCAACCAGCGCCTGCAGCGGGCCTTGAGGGTGAGGCGTGCCGGACTGGAGGACGACGTCCCGCCGGCCCACGTCCGGGTGCCGGAGGGTACGGCGGCCGCCGATGGGACGGCGAGTCCGTGAAGCCGCAGTGGAGTCCGCGATCTCTGCTCGTCTGGGAAACCCTTCTGCTCGGCCTGATTCTCGTCACCATTCTGATTTTCTCGGTGCCGGCCTCGCCCTGGTACTCGCCCTATTTTTTCAACGCCGCCAACATGCTCGGCATGAGTGGTCGGGTGATCGCGGTCGGGACCATGGCCCTCCCGCTGACCCTCATCATCATCGCGGGTCATATCGACTTGTCCGTGGAGTCAATGCTGGCCCTTGCCGCAATTACCTTCGGGACGCGCTGGCACGGAGGAATGAACATTTGGGTGGCGGCGCTCTTCACGCTGGTCGTCGGCGGCGTCGGCGGGCTCTTCAATGGCGCGATCATCACCCGCATCCGGCTACCGTCCCTGGTCGTGACTCTCGGCACCTACGCCCTTTTCCGCGGACTGGCCTTTCTCGTCCTGGGCGACGCCTCCGTCGATCTCTTGAACGCTCCGTCGAGCTTCACGAACATCGGGGCGGGGAACATCGGCAGCTCACCTATTCCTCAGTACCTGCTACTGTTCGGCGCGCTGGCGCTCGCCTTCGGCCTGGTGCTCCATCGCACTAGTTTCGGCCGCTACATCTATGCTATTGGGAGCAATGAGGAGGCTTGCAGGTATTCCGGTGTGCGCGTCAACCGGATTCTCATCACCCTTTTCGTCGTCGCCGGCATCATGTCCGCGCTCGCCGGGCTGTTGGAGG
>QHBP01000140.1 GCA_003244175.1 Chloroflexota bacterium
CGCCGGGAATCTGGTCCACGTTGCCCGGCGTGACCGTCATGTTATGCGCTAGGAAGTAGCGCACTCCGTGCTCTTTCCGAAGCCGGCGGAACATGCCGGCGAAAGCGCGGCGGTACGGGTCGAGTGACTGCTCGCTATTGGTACGACGAATGCCCCGGCGGCCAGCCATCGTCGTGTCGATGTGTACAGCGAAGGAGAGACGGCCAAAGCGGCGCCGCCCGTCTCGCCCCAGCGCAATCCGCTTGAGATAGCCATAATCGAAGTCACCGTGTGTGAAGCTCATGGGCTCGCGTCCATAGCGGCGCATGATGAGCAGAGCCTCGGCATGGTCATCGGCATCGAGGAGGCTCACCTCTCCCCCAATCAGCTGTGCATGGGCATGCGGCGCCCGGATCTCGTGGAAGAAGGCCATCTGCTCGGCGACCCGAGCGACCGTGTGTGGCCCGTCGACTCGCACCCGATTGGCCTCGCGAGAGTGGTAACAGGGTTTGCAGGCAAAGTTGCATCGCGGAAAGACGCCATGGGTTCCCTCGCACCCTATCCCGGCGCGCCCCAGGGTCTGACCGGGGGTCTTGACGTGGTCGGGAAGGTCGGCCCAGCGACGTTCCAATGCGGCGCGGGTCCTCGGATCGACGGGTCGCGTGGCGCGTTCGATTCGGCATAGCCAGCTGGTCACGATCCCAGCGCGTCCGCGAACCGTCATAACCGCCGCCAAAGAGCCTTCATCAGCTTCGCTCCGCCGCTGCAGCAGCCACGGACTCCTTCTTTGCTCTCTCAATCGAAACAGTGTCGCTTGAGTTGTTCAGGCTGCACTCCAGGTTGAGCGAGTGAATGACGGAGATCAGCGAGTACGTCAGGAGGATGATGCCGGCCGTTGCCAGGGGCAGCCAGAAGCGATTGAGCGTCTCATTCCAGCGCAAGATTGTGGTCCCGGAAAAGCCGGCCAGAGAAAGGATCGCCGGCAGGATGACCGGCGCGCAGCAGCTCATGGACACCGTACCGAAGATGGCGCCCATGGCCGTCCCCCCGGTCTGAGCCGCGCTGGCCGCCGCCAGGCGAGCGGCGTATACCAGGGGCGGCACCAGGAGGCCGAACAACAGAGCCATGATGAGCGCCGCGACAACAAACTCCGTCTGAATCAGGATCGAGATACCGTTCCGACCGATGACCAACACCTGGCTCGACCAGAGGTAGAACGCGGCCATGACGACAAACGCGGCGAACGCCAATAGAACGTTCCAGGGGCTGCGATACACGAGCCGGAGCGCGGCCATTACTGAAGGTGCGAGACCAGGCTTCGAATGACGGGGCGGCTACAGGCGGAGTGGGGGCGCATCGAGTCCGCGTGACAGATAAAGGCGGTGATGGAGTTTGCCTCGGCATTGACGGCGGGAACTAACGGATTCGATGAGTCGCCCTGCTGCAGGTCGTGCTGCACCGTTCCGAACGACTTACTCTGAATGAGGCTGAGATCGTATCCGTCGCCGAGCGCCGCGTAGCCGCCGGCCAGAACCATCGGGATCCCGCCACTCGGATCGTACTGGCTGAAAAGCGCCTGCTCACCCGGCGACAGGCTCTCCAGCGGCTGATGGTTGCGGTCCTCAAGATCCTTGTGCACGAACGCAACGTACTTGCTGCTATAGGTAGCGTCGCGCAGATCGTACGTCGGGATCGTTCCGTCGTCGTTCGCGCTACTCGTCATGTGGGAAAACGTGCCGAACTGATTGAGCGCCTTGACGATGGCCCAGCGCTGACCGGCGCAGTGGGGGCAATATTGCGCTCCAATGAAAAGAAGCTCTGGTTTGCCAGCTTGATAGAGCGGCGCACCGACGTGGTTGAACGCTCCCGCGGGCGGCGACGCGACATCCGAGGTTGGTGCGCCCAAACCGGCCGCTACCGCGTTTTGACTGACACTCGAGGAGTTGCCTCGCAGCGCGAAGGCCACGGCCGCCGCCAGTGCCAGCACAGCCACAACACCTCCGCCAATCCTTATCGCCAGCGTTTTCCGGCCGGCTGCCTGGCGCGCCTTCCGCCGACCAGCATCCTTTTCACGCTGGATCGCCTGCTGCTGCTGTTTGCGGCTCTGTTTGTCGTTTTGTTTACCGTTCTTGGGCATCGGTCTCTGCGCCGTGTTCCGCATGGAATATTGCCTCGTTTTGGTCCGTTTGCATCGACTCTATCATGCGGAAGGACGCGGGTTCAGTAATCGAAATCACAGAGGACACCGCGGTCCGTTTTCCTGACGCCGAAGGATTTGTGCTACCGAAGCTTAAAAGATACTGCCTCAAACCGAACTCTTGAGGCTTTCGGCTTCCTGGGCGATCTCGCGAATGCGCTCTGGCTGCAGGAGCACCACCCGCTTGCGGCTGACCTCGATCAGACCTTCGGCCTTCAAGCGATCCAGCGCATTGGTCACCGTCTCTCGGTAGGTGCCGAGCATGTAGGCCAGGTCCTGGTGGCTGAATCCTTCCACGAAGAGTCGGCCGTCTTTGGAGGTCGACAGGCGTAGCAGAAGGGACGCAACGCGCTCCTGCGCCCCGAGAAACGTCGTCTCCTCGAGCCGGGTGGTCATCTCCACCAACCGTTGGCCTACGGCCTCCAGGATCCGCACGGCGATCGCCGGCCTGTCCACCATCAGCTTCTGGACGTCGTTCCGGCTCATGACACAGACGAGCGCATCTTCCGCTGCTTGCGCAAAGGAGTCCTGCATGTTCTGCCCGATGCAGGCCATGTCCCCGAAGAACGTCCCGGGACCCACGATGTCGACCACCAGCTTGCGGCCGTCGGGCGTCAGGCGGTAGAGCTCGACCTTGCCCTCCTTGAGGAGGAAGAGCACCTCGCCAGTCTCGCCGGGAACATAGAAGACCCGACCTTTGGGCGTGGTGATCATGCGCGTCATCTTTGCGATCCGCTCGATCTCGGCGTGCGAGAGATCGCGAAAGATCACCTGCTTGGTCAGATAGCCCTGCTTGGTTTCCTCTTCCGTCAGTTGATCGTCGTGCGACGGGTCCGTGTTCGCTCCGGCACGGCGGCCAAAGGCGCGCAGCCTAGTGAGAGGCATCGTTGGTTAGGGCTCCCATCTTGGGGGGTGCCGTCCTGGCCTCGACCACGTGAGTCGCGCTAGGACGCCCTCCTTCTTTCTCCGTGTCCATTGTATCGTCAATTCGTCGATATTGCCGGGCGTCAAGGGGTCCTGGTGCGGTGATGATGGTTGGCTCTCGGAGAGAGACGATCAAAATCGTCTGCCCGACGTTGTACGCGGATCGCGGCAATGTTGTCGTGCGATGCCTCCAGGTAGGGGTAAGTGGAGGCATCGCACGAGTCGAAGGTGAAAGCTTACCTGACGTTCACCGTAACCTTGCCGAAGACACTTGGCATCATGGGCGCGTGCTGATTGTCTTCCAGGATGGCGAAGAACGTGTGCTTGCCGGGCTTCAGACCGACTGTACTCGCCTGGAAGCTATTGGCGCAGCTCATGCCCATCATGGTTCCCATGCCCATCATGGGGCCGGCCATCGTATCGTGATTGAGATGCCAGTGACCGTACCCTTTGAGATTCTGCTTCCCGTACAGGGCGCAGGACAGGCGGAAGTTGCGCGCGGAGACCTCGACCGGGAACGTGCCACGGACGGTCTGGCCGTTGGTCGGGGACGTGATCGTAATTCTCGGCTTGCCCAGGTTCGCCGGCTTGATGAAGGGGAGCGGATTGGTGGGACGGTACCTGAAGGTGACTATCTTCGCTTCCTTCATGTACATCATGGTGTTGTGATCGTTGTCCGCCGGGACCACCAGGATCGTGTGCTTGCCGGGCGCGAGATTCTGCAAGCTGACGCTGCCGGTGCTGCCGCAGAACATGTTGACCAGGCCGCCATCCAGCAGGATGTGGTAGTGCCCGATACCGGGCTTGTTGGCCTTGCCCGCCCAGGCGCAGCTCAGCTGCCAGTGGGTGATGGCGACCCGTACCCGGACGGTGTTGGCATGAATCACGGCTCCGGGGGCCGGACTGAGAATCCGCACTCCAATCATGGGCATCGTGGCCTTGCCGGAATGAGCGAGGGCTCGGGCGGGGAGTATGAGCAGCAACGCAACGGTCAAAACCGCTGCAAAACGGACTGAGATTCGCACGGTATTTCTTCCTCCTCTGACTAATGGTGTGAGATCACGCTGCGACTGTACGGCTGCCGGCAGCGCGGGGACAGTAATCGCCATTACATGTCTTGTGTGATGATGATTACCGACACGGCCTGCCTCATGCTGCTAGCGTTGTATTGGAACAATGTGAGGGTTTGGTGGGCGTAGGAGTGTGAGGGAAAGCATGAGCAAAGTGCACGATTCCACGCATGGGCGATCTGTGGATAAGCACGTGCTCCGGGTCTATGTCGCCGAGCATTGTGGCACCTGCCGTGAGAGCCGGCGACTGGCCAAGGTGATTGCCGGCCGGCTGAAAGACGTCACCGTCGAAGTGGTGGACGTCGACTCGCAGGAGCCCGTCGACGAGATCTTCGCGGTTCCGACTTTCTGCTATCGGGGCCACATCGTCTCCCTCGGCAACCCACGGGAAGATGACCTCGTGACGCGGGTGCTGAGCATTGAGCAGGTAGGCGAAGGCGCGTCAAGGCTAATGGATCCCCAGGTTTCCCCTCGGGATGTCCTGCAAGGCACGGGACCAGAGGACGTGGGCGACGCATCGCAGCCTCGGAGACCCAGAAGAAAGAGGGGATTGGCCGCTGCATGCTGCGGCACTCTTGGTCTCACCGGCACGCTCCTCTGTTCGCTCACGATGATCGCTCCCGCGCTGGGACTGATTGCCACAGGGAGGCCGCAATCCTCAATGGGCGGAATGAGTCACTCCGGATCGGTCAGCGTGACGCGGCTTCCCGGCTGGTGGACCGGCGTCGTGCACATGGGACCCGGCGTTGTCGTGGCCTCTGTTCTGCTGCTCACGCTCGCCGTTGCGGCGCGCCGCCGCGCTTTTGTCCCGGCCGTCATCGTCGGAGGCGTTATCCTGTACGTGGGCATGTATGTGCAGCCAACCCTGGCAGGGATGTATGTGGCGATGGTCATCGCATCCGCTCTATTGCTCTATGCGTATGCGGCGAGTCTCCGCCCGACACAGATTCCTTGGACACTGAGACCGAGCCGCTAGATTGGCGACGGAGGCGCGTGACCAATGGACGAACGACAGAGCCACAAACTCTTGTTCGCTAGCACGAATCATGGTTCGGGCTAGGGCACCCGGAGAAGGGCATCGATGGACACCGTCATAGGCATCCTGTTCTTTGTGATCTTCCTCATTGTTTACTACGTGGTTCTGCCACGTCTGGGGGTGCCGACCTGAAGCCCCTTCGTCCGCACGTCGTGCGGAACGAGAGCGTCTCGCACAGTTGACTCCGAGGAGCCTGCGGACAATATTCATGCTCGAGCCCGTCGCGGAAGACGAGGCCGAGGGAGACCTTGCCGAGTTCTACCGAAGTCGAGGCGGGCAGATTGCCCACATCCTGCGTTCGAATAGCCTCAACCCTCCCGTGCTCCGCGCGCACGACGGACTCTATCGCGCCATCATGTTCGGCCCCTCGCCGCTGGGCAGGGCACAACGCGAGATGGTCGCCACCGTCGTGTCTCTGCTCAACCAGTGCCACTACTGAATACGTCATCACGGAGAGGCTCTCCGTCGCTTACAGGGTGGGGATTCGACCCTGTTGCACGCGATCCTGGAGGATTTCCACTCGGCGCCGGTCTCGCGTGCCGAAGGCGCGATGCTCGCCTATGCCGAAAAGCTTACGCGCGAGCCGTGGTCGGTCACCCAGGACGATATTCACTTGCTACGCGACGCCGGCTGGGACGATCGCGGCATCCATGACATGGCGCAGGTGGTCGCCTACTTCAACTACGTGAACAGATTGGCCGATGGTCTCGGGGTCTCCCTCGAAGCCTAGTGGCCGCCGAACTGGCCGTAGCGTCATCCGGCATGATGGAGATGCTGCGCAATGGTCGTGCTTGCGACATCATAGGCATGACGGACGGGGCAGTCCAGGCTCGAACCCGCGTGGCGGCAGACCCGATAACATTAGGGCGATCTTTAACTCGCAAGGTGGTTTAGCATGACACAGCAGGCGGTGGATCTGACCTCGGTCATTACCTGTCCAGAGTGCGGGGCACGGACAGGGGAGCGCATGCCCGAAGACGCCTGCCGCTACTTCTACGAGTGTTTATCGTGCCATGCCTCCCTGAAACCTCTACCCGGAGACTGCTGCGTGTTCTGCTCGTATGGCACCGTCCCTTGTCCGCCGAAGCAGCGCGAAGAGCCCTGCTGCGGCAATTGATGAGGCGGAGAGTTCCAGTGCATTACAGTAGGGACACCCCCCCCAACTCGGCGTCGACCCACGTGTGCGAGCCACGGCTTCCCCTTCGGTCGGAGTGTCCGCAAACGGGCGTCCTTTCTCTCGACATTCTCGGGCGAGCGAGCACGCTGCATGGGAGCATTAGTCTCGCGGATTGTTGGGGACAGCAGACTGGTCGAGTGCCGAGGTGGGGCGCTCACGAGCGCCCCCTACGAACGATGGCTGTCGATGTTCCCGCACGTCAATAGGCACCAATGATTGCGACCCATCCGTAGCCCCTACGCACCGCCAGAGGGTCCCGTTGACGTACAACGGCGTATCGCGCTATTCAGGAACAAGCGCTGGACAGTGGGACGAAATCCCTGGTTCCCCGAGCAGAACTTCAGGGGTGCATCCGGGCCAACGCAAGCGTCGATGCGCGCATTCCCGCGAGAATTGATCGAGCTTGGGCCGGCGACGCCCAGCGCGGCTGGGCGTAGTCGTAGATGAAGACGGGGCGATAGCGCGCCGAGATGAGCCGGCGGCCATAGAAGGTATACGTGCCGACCACGCCCTCGCGGGTTTCGGTCGAGAACATCTGGTCGAACGCAAAGTTGCCATGGGCGTACGTGATGAGGTGACCGTGGTACAGCTCGACACCCTGCACGTGGTGAGGGTGATTGCCGATGATCAAATCGGCTCCGCTGTCGATGATCCAGTGGGCGACGGTCCGCGGATTGTCGTCGGCAATGCCCGGCGCAACCTCCGGAAGGGAAACGTACTCCTTGCCCCAATGCACCGAGACAATGACGACGTCCGCATGCCTTCGCGCCTGGCGAATTTGCTGCCGCGCCAGTTGATAGTCGAAGCGCTCCCCGACGCAGTTGTAGCCGAGAAAGGCGAATCTCAGGCCGCGGACATTGCGGTACGCAACAGTCCCCAGTCCGCACGGACTGATTCCAGCGTCGCGCAGGTGCTGCCACGTCTCCTCGATCCCAACATTTGCGTAGTTCCCGATGTGGTTATTTGCGGTACAGGCCACGTCCACGCCCGCAAACGTCAGCCCCTGTACCGCCCGCGGGTCGCCGCAAAAGCTCATCCCGGAGTCCGTCGTGGGGCAGCCGGCCACCAGCGG
>QHBP01000059.1 GCA_003244175.1 Chloroflexota bacterium
CCTTGACAAATGCAAGCTATCGGACGGAGGCCGATGTCACAAGCGCAGCGGCCCGCCTGGATTTCAAGCGTCTCTTAGACTCCGGCCTGATCGTTCAGCAGGGCAGTGGCCGTGCAACTCGCTATAGAGCAAGTACCGCCCTCGAGGAATACATCGCAACCAACGGCTCGCCTACTCGCGTCTCAGTTCCCAGGCGGAGTCCGACAGTCAAAATGACAGCGTCTCCGTCGGCTGGCGCTGCTGGAGACGTTCGGAGTACTTATGCAAATGGTCCTTTCAGAAAGTAGGGTGCTCTCGCCGGACAATTCATTGCGCACCCTCACTACACTGTTTCGATAAGACACGTTATCGAAAGAATTGAGGGGACAGTGAACGCGCTCACGCCTTATGACGGGGATTTAACGACTCGAGCCCACCGGTGGGTGACGTATGCCACGGAGGAACGGCACCGGCGCGCCGTGGCGGCCTGCCGGGACCGCGATGGCGAGGTGCTGTGGGAGCTCGCGTCGACCTGGCTCTATGAGTACGGCGGGCGGGGCGGCAACGTCTCACCGCGGACATTGCGAGCGTACCGGATCGGCGTTCCTGCAGCTCGTCGATGCCTGGCAGGGCGAAAAACTGAGTGACCCGAGCGCAGACGCCGGCCGCGACTGGATCCGGGCGCAGGAGACAGCCGGCGTACGGCAGTCGACGCTGCGGGTCCGGCTGGCCGCCGTACGCGCACTATACGCCGCGTTGCGCTGGGCGGCGGCGACAACGGCCGATCCGTGGAAGGATGTGCGGCCGGCGGGAAGAGCCGCGGTGACGCGATATCCGTATGGGCCTGATCACCTGCGCGCCCTCCTGGCCGGGGCGAAGCCGGAGACCGCGGTAATCCTCTTACTTGGCAGCCATGCCGGCCTGCGCGTCAGCGAGATTCTGGAGCTGACGTGGCCGGACGTGAACCTCGAGGTGGGGACCATACACGTGCGCCTCGGTAAGGGCGGCCGGCCTCGAACCGTCAACATAACGCCCAATCGCTCTCCTTGAAAATATGGAGAGATGGCGGGCGGAAGGGCGGGTAGGCAAGCAGCACTTCAATCTCGCCGTCTTCAGGTGCGAGCGCTGGCCAATTCTGAACTGGGGAATCGCTTGTGGGTCCTCCGGTCTCCTGGTGATTGATGTGGACCCTGAGGGAATGGCGTCTTGGCGTGATCTAGTGGAGCGGCTCGCATTGAGTCCGACGCGTACTGTTCGCACGGGCTCTGGTGGCGAACATGCGTATTTTCTCGCGCCGGATGGGCTCGCTCTCGGCAATAGAACGGGCGATTTGCCGGCTGGCATCCATGTTCGCGGTAGCGGTGGCTACGTCATCGCACCGGGATCGTTGCATAAGAGCGGCCACTACTACACGTGGAAAGACCGGAATCCAATCGCACCGTTTCCGCCTGCACTGCTTACGACCTTATCTCCACCTGAGCCACCTCGAGCACCACACCACCCTGTCTTTGGGTCGCAAGCGTCAGAGCGCCGCGTGTATGTCGATGGGACCTCGATAGCTGAGGGCGCTCGTAATGAGGGACTCTTCCGAGTTGCCTGTGGATTCCGAGGCCGCGGCCTGGAAGATAACGAGCTGATTGATTCCCTTCATGCCGCTAATCGGAGTCGTTGTCGGCCACCATTGCCTGACTATGAGGTCGAGAAGATCGCGCAAAGTGGTCTGCGCTACGAGCGTGGGTCATGAGTGCTGATCGTATGCGCATCGTCGAACGTGAGCGCCTTCAGATCACGGCTCCGTCCCCTGAGGGAACTGTCATTCAGTATCTAGGTCGTGTGTGCCGAGCATCCGATGGGAAGGCAGATGCCGCCGTGATGGATTATTGCGATGACCATCCAATTTGCTGGAGTCAGTGGAAACACCGACGGTTAACGTACGAAGCGGTGGGCTTCCCGTGGAAGACGTATCGTCGACAAGAAGCGGCGGCGGTAGCGTGATGATTCCGTACGTCGGTCAGATCGTCAGGTTCACGTTGCTGAACGACGTGGAAATTCGCGGCCGGGTAGTCGGACCAAGTCCCGGGGGCGCATGGATCATCTTGGGCGCGTCGGGGGATCTCTATGAGCAGACACCGGATTCGCTCGTCCCGATTGTCCTCCGTCGCGGGCCGTCCAACGTCCTCAAAGACGTTAAAAATGCCACTTCTAAACATTTACGATACCCGGCTGTCCGTAAGGCGATCGACGATCTAATCCATCCTGCGGAACCGGGCGATGAGGTGCGATTTGCACCTGTCCGGCACATCGAGTCACCGGTGGCGATAACCAGCGGAGCCACGGAGTACGGCTCGCTGCCCTGGTACCAGCGTCCGACGCGTATCTCCGTGTGGGGAAGCTCCGTGTTGACGAAATCCATGGATGCGTTTTTGACGCGGACGTATGCGCTGTCGGTGGATAGCCTCCGCAGCCGGCCGTACTACTTCGAGATTTACATGCGGCGGGTGCACATGGAGGAAAGTTACGACAGCATCTGCCGTGACCTGGGCATCTCGAAGGCGGCCGCGCGGAAGGTCAAAGAGCGGGCGGTCAAGAAGGTTCGTGCGGATATGGAGAGTGACGGTGTACGTCCCAGTGTCAATTTTTTTTTTTCGACACGCGAAAGGCAGGGGCGGAGCCGTTGACGCCCGACGAGTTGCAGCTTCGGGCTGAGCGTGTTGAAGGGACGCGTGCGGTGCTAGAAGGATGGATACGGCGCAACCTGCGGCTAGGTTTGCATTTTGGCGTGTTTCCCGTGGATGGCAACGATGTGAGTAAGCCGACATTGCTGAAGCCCGGCGCTGAGATGATTGCGCAGCTCTTCGCCTGGCGCTTTCACTTCGTCGCGGACTTGGAGTCTCTCGGGATGTACAGCGCGACACCCAGCGGGACGTTTGCTTACCGTTGCTCTGTGCTCTCGTCTGAAGGCCACACGGTCGGGGAAGGCCGCGGCGCTGCTCAAACACAGGAACCCGCGATGCTCAATCCCAACAAAGCGATCAAGATGGCCCTCAAGCGCGCACAGGTCGACGCGGTGCTGCGCTGCGCCGGCCTGTCCGAATATTTCACACAAGACCTCGAGGAACCAGTCTACGTTGCCCCGGAACCCGCACCGTCGCGTACGGAGACTCCAAAGAACGGTCACAACGGCCACAAATCGGGGTCCGTGCGGGCGTTGGAACACCATACGGGCAATCAGGCATCGCCAACGCAGATCGGGTCGATTCGAGCCTGGCTGAAGCGGACGCGACGCTCAGAGCGCGAGATTATCGAGCACTACGGACTTGTCCGCCTCGAAGATTTGAGCATCGCAGTGGCCGATCGGGTGCTGCGCCGGCTCGTGGATCTTGGACGTGGCTACCCTGGCTCCTGACTCCGATGGACAGTGAGCGCCTGCGGATCGAAGCTGAAACCGAGACTCTTCAGGGTCTTCTGGAAGTCTTGCAGCGAGAGCAACCCGGCAAGTCGGTTGTTGAGCTATGGGCGGAGGCGCTGAGCATCTACCGGGTGCAGTTCCAGCGGACGGTGCCCTGGATGGACGAATCTTCGCTATCGGGGGCGCCGATGGTGTCAGCACAGACCGCGTGGTTGAAGCGTACGACCCGGCTTTCAATACGTGGGAATGTTCGACAGGAGACGCCGCGGCTGGCTGCGTGGATACTCGTCTCGCTCCCATGCCCACGCCCCGGCAATACTTGGGCACGGTCACGTCAAGTGACGGGCGTATCTTCGCCATTGGGGGGCAGATTAGCAGTGGCGGCTATAGCAACGTGGTCGAAGCCTACAATCCCACCACGAACACATGGGAGTGTTCAGCAAATGACGCCGCAGGTGGCTGTACAGATTCGAAATTAGTGCCGATGCCGACAGCACGGTACGACTTCGGGTACACGTTAGGGCCAGACAGTGGGATATATGCGATTGGCGGGCATTCGACGACTGCCCTTAGCACGGTCGAGCTCTACAACCCGACAACAAATAGCTGGCATTGTTCGATAGGTGATAGCGCGACCGGGTGCACCGATGCTCTGATAGCATCCATGCCTACAGCACGGCAGGGGTTAGGGGTGGCGACCACTGCCGGGCAAGTTTTTGCCGTCGGCGGGTACGATAACGTCGGCGATGCCACTCGAGTTGAAGCTTACACACCCGGTTTATGTGGCTGCCATTACCCTCCAGCCCGCGAGTGGGGGCTTCGGCACGTCGGTCCAAGTGACCGGAGCTAGCTTCCGGGCGGGCGAGACGGTGAAGGTATATTGGAACGCGACCGGGACGCCGCCGGTTGCTACCACGATTGCGAATTCCACGGGTGCTGTCGAGACATCGTTTGGTATTAGCCTGGGCTCTCTGGGAAACCATCAGGTCATCGCAGTCGGCCAGAGTAGTCACCGGCAGGCAGCGGCGACCTTCCAAATCACTCCCGCCGCGTTTCTTAAGTACTCGTCAGGAAAGAAGGGCTCGAGCAATACCGTCACCGTGTACGGCTTCGCTGCACGGGAGAAAGTATCTGTGCACTGGAATTCGGCGAGTGGAACGCTGCTGGGTTCAGCGGTGACCAGTAGCCCAGGGACCGCCACGATCACCTTCAGGATCCCGTCTGCACCCCCGGCGACGTACCACATTTACGCAATCGGGGGGAGCTCAAAGGCCACGGCATCCGCGCCCTTCCGGATCCATACGTGAGTTGCTCGCTAATCCGAAGGTTTTGGCGGACTTCTAACTCAAGGAGAAGACGCCAGCCATGGGTGGCGGGCGTAGCAGATCACGTCTGGAACGTCGGGGAGATCGTGGGACCGCTGGATTACGTGGCAGATAATGGCGCGATGGGCGCGTCGTGCTTGGAAAGGAAATCGCTTCAGCATCGGTGGGTTGGTACTTCCCAATAGCTAGCGGAGAGAATCGAGCGGGACAACCCGAGTTGCGAAGTGTGCGAGTTCCCTACCACGACGGTCAAATATCCGTCTTGGTTTGCACGGAAGACAGAGGGACTAGGTCCACTTTTAAGAGTGAAGGGGAATGGCAAAACTTCATGGACCAGAAGGCGATCTGGACGAGTGAGTCCAGTTTCGTGAGCAACGTCGGCATGAGAGCGCAACGTGAACAAACAAGAGACGCTTGACTTAGCGGACACGATGGACGCTTACCCGTGGGTTGAAGTCTTGGGATTCCACTCTCACAGCGGCGACTTCTCGATCAGCGCGCGGAATCGTGACAACGCAGACGCTCCGCCATTCGTCGTCGCGAGTCAACGGGACTGGGAAGAACGAAAGACCGAAGTCGAGATGTGGGAAGAGTGGAAAGATCGCCACTTCATGCTGCGCCACCAACAGCAGCCCTGACCATGTGTGACGACTCGGGATCCATGGGCCCTTGTCGCCGACCGCAGAGACTGAGACTCTAATGCACTACTCGCAGCTTCCCGCCGAGCGCGTCATTCTTCCGATGCGAGCGCAAGCGCCAACGCGCCGGCAAGATCGTCGGGATCGTGCTCGATCACATTGTGCTGATTGACCTGCTTGGGCGGGTCCGCCTTCATCTTGGCGGCAAGATCCTGGATCTGGATCTCGACGTTGATATTCGTGTCCGCCGCCCCTGGCGCCACGAACCGCTCCGCTTTATCCAACATGTATGAGCTCGTCAGGAATCGCACGTGTCCACTGTGGTCGTCCAAGTTTTCCGCCATGGTCGTCATCGCCTTCTTCATGTGTTTGACGTAGTACGACTTCAACTCGTCCCCGGCGGCGGAATACAGCTCGTCCATTTTCTGTGCGAGTAATTCACGGAATGCCGAGTCGCGTGAGTACCAGTCATGGGCGGTGCTGGGACTAACTCGGTTTTCTCTCGCGGCTTCCGCCAACGAGACACCGGGCGTTGCGAGCATCGTCGTGATGATCTGGATTTGGCGGGTCTTTTTATCGACGATTTTCATGTTGCCGCTCACTACGTCTCCTCCTTGTCCTGACATTCGCGTCTGAGCGTTCCGGTGTTACAACAGAGTGGACAAGCTCCTACTTCCCTGAGATCCTCCAACAATTTGGACTTTTGAATCCGCACCAGACGCTCGATGGGATGACGCTGGCCAAGCCACACGAGTTGCCTACCCCTTGTGAGTCTTACGAGATGATAGGACTCTTAGAGCCCAACCTGGTTTGGAGTGTGATCAATGGTTGCAGGACGAGTGGGACGTAACGAAGGACTCTGAGTAGGGGAGTGGTACGTGGTGCCGTCTGCTCCAGTAACGATAATGAGCGCACAGGCTCCGCATTATTCGTAATACTCAATGACGGAGCCATCGGCTTGCACTTTGCTTTCCATGGAAAAACTCCTACCGCGGCGGACCTATTACATAGAACGGAACCATTCCGTGCTCTTGATCGTTGATAAAGATACGAGCCACGTAATCACCGGTTCGCTCAAACGGGACATTTGGGAATCTGAAAACGGTGTTTTGTACTCCGGCACCAACGCGCTGATCCATGGGCGTTTTGTCTGGACGATGGGACTATCCGACATAGGAATCTCCAGGAGGATGGCGCGGCATCACGACAGGCGCACACGCCGATGACGCGGTGAGGCGGCGGCAAAATGAAGGAGTACGCGCCTTCGCAGGTAGTAGCTTTTTATGTCAACTAACGGTCCGGCCTCGTTTGCAGCACAAAAAAAGACGAGCGACAAATCTGTCCCTCGTCACATGTCGGCTCGAATGAGGCCGCTCGCGGGGAGTACCTACGGCGTTGGTCGCGCCGTAAAAACACCGGCCATAATTCAGTCTTCTTTTCTAATTATCGCACGTTGGGGCGGCCTTGTGACACCGAAATTCGGCACATTCTGGGGTCTGCGAGGATATCACGGATACGTCAGGACAGCGCGACCCAATCGGACCAACTCGCCAGGTCAAAGGACCCGATGTTCGTGCCTGGAGTCTTGTCACCGGAAAGACGGCCAAATACGCTCAGGACACCAAACACAGTAAATAATGCTTCGCTCGTGTGGGAAAATTTGGCGTCTGCACGCGGAAAACGGGCCTACTTCTGGACCAGAAGTATTTGCATCGACGCGAGGTGGAACGTAAAGACCCGCCTCCGACCCAAGCACGACTTCTGGTTCAGAAGTCCCAACCACCCGCTCGCAAAGACGAAAACACTTCGCATTCGACCCTGTTATAAACCACCACACACACAACACCATGTCACCGGCAAGATGAGGCCGCCTCCGTTGTGGTGGATTACCGGCCAGGGCCAAGCCCGGCGATGCAGGATCTGAAAGCGGAAGTTGCCTGAGCACGCTTGTACCATGACCACTAACGCGGTGTAGAGTCATGCCAGATCGAGCTGAAAGGAGATTGCAATGAAACGAGTTTTCATCGCGCTCGTGCTCTTCGTCCCACTGGCACTCGGAACCGGTACTCCGGACGTTGGGGCAGCACACACCGGGAGCCGGACATACGCATCATTCGCGGGGAGTTGGTACTACCACGGCTTCAACGTCGATGTGACAGCTACTGGGGTCGTATACGCGGTCTATCGTACGTACACCTGGTGTAGCCGGCAGCAACGTTACGAATGCGATCACATTGTTGGCGGTCAGATCATCGATGGTGGCTTATGGGCAGCCTACCTGCAGAAGCGTAGCGGGGCGGCTGCCACGGGGTTCATCGCGGCAAGTGCCATCCCGTCTCTGAGCGGGACGACTATCGTTCTTGTACGGCGCGTGCACGATTTCCTGTTTATGACGTGGGGAGCGGCCGGGCACCGGGTGCAAACGACCCTTTGTGGCTCGAGGGTTGCGCCTTCCACGCGCAAGTGCGGAGCATGACAGCACTCGGATGTGTGATTGGTGCCAGAGTGTGGTGTGGTAGCTGATGGTGTTTTCGCGTGGTGTGGGTTATCCCCCGTTCAACTCCTGTGCGGACTGCCACCCGGCTCCGACTATGTTGTCGAATGCATCACGGCTCGCAAAGACGTGCTGGTGCACGAGCCACTCGTCCGTCTCAAATGCCTCGACCCAGAACATCGAGCCGTCGTACGTCACAATCCGGATTTCGTCGAGCTGGTCTTGATTTTCATTCCACGCCGTCAGCTCGTCCTTGAGGGAAACTGCTTCATCCAGATTCATAGTCCAGCTTACTCAGAACTTCGAAAAAGCAGCGTGCGCTCCTCGGTGCTCAGCTCGTATTCCCAGGGGGAGATGTATCGCGATGCGTTCGGTAGATCGAACCCGCCCTCGACTTTTCCCGAGGGTGGGGTAATTTAGGGTAGTGGGTCAGTTTGAGTTAAGGAATGGGACGCAGGTAACGACCGCTGAACAATCCCCTCTGGGGATGGGCGGTAAAATGACTGATGCGTCAATGGCAAGCGGTGCTTATAGCTGGCATGATAGGCGGTTTCTTTAGTACGTTCCTTCCGTCGGGAACGGATGTACCATTCTCGACGGAACTTGATGCCCTTCTTTCCGCACACAAAGCATTGTCGTTTTTCTGTCATCTCATGTTGAATAGTATTGCGGGAGCGATTGCGGGATTTGCGCTATGGGCCGGTCTCAACCCAGCATCGACCTTCAACAGTATGGCCCCAAGTCCATATCAGGTAGCCACTGCTGGCATTGTGGGCGGGGGCGGAGTCAGCATCGTGCGGAACTTCTTCTATCAAGCCGGTCAGGCAGTTACTACAAGGCAAGCGGTCAATAAACTTGCCACTGCGACGGAAGTGATGAACCAAGATGTCGCTAAGCTGAAGCAGCAGATACATGTTCAAGCTAACGAGGAGGGATCGAATGGACCAGTTGAGCAATAGCGAACGATCAATTCAAGATGTTGCGGAGGAGATTAAGCGAGCCCGCGATGGCAGAGAGACCCTGAAGCTTTCTACCGAATTGTTGGACAAGGCAAAACGACAGTCGGCAGAGATTGATACGTCTATGGCCGGGTCTTGCAATCGAGGAGTTGACCCTAATCCAGTAGTCTGACGATTTCTTCGATTGACCAGATGTGATCGGCAGCACTTACCGCCATGGCTGGCGTCTTCCACTTAAGTGTTTGGTGCTTGCGGATTACCGCTGAGCTCAGCTAGGTCGCGTCTTCCAGATCGGCGATGCTCCTCGCAGCGATCCGCCGCTCGAGATCCCGGATGCGTCCGATGTCGTCCAGGGTGAGTCGGTTGGCCGGCATCGCTAGAATCTCGCGTTCAACCCTATCGAGCTCGAGTCTCAAACGAGCGTTCTCAGTCATGGCGTCTACAGTACGAGAGTTCTTTTCCGAGTCAAGGGAGATCACCAACGAGCGCCAGATGAAAGTCAGAACAGGCAGCTTGACCTGGCATGATGTCCAGACGCGCAGCGAGACGGAGGTACAACTCAATGTCTTCGGAAAGGGAGAGAAGGTGCGACAGATTCTCCTCCCCGCATCGGTCGCGGGCGAGACTCTTCTGCTTCGCGGTGATGCCGGTGACGGAGACCCCGTCTTCCGGTCACGAAAGGGGGCCACCTCGACCCCCGTCAGGTTCATCGAATCGTGCGGGCAGCCGCGGAGCGCGCCGGTATCTCGGACAACGTCTCTCCCCACTGGCTCCGACACGCCCACGCGACACACGCGCTTGAGCGGCACGCCCCCATTCACCTGGTTGCCGAGACGCTCGGACACGCCAACATCGCCACGACCGGACGCTATCTTCACGCTCGACCCACCGATTCGTCGGGCCACTATCTCGCAATTTAGCCAACGCGCGCTGAACGTCTTGGCGCTTGTACAAGGTGCGCATCGTGTTCAGCCAGATCACCAATGGGCAATGCCGCGATCTCATCAACGGCCATCGTCGGGTAGTCCGGCCGTGCCCGTCCCATTTGGTTGACGTCGCCTTCATCCCCCCAATCCCACGGCGGATCAATGACAATCGTCTTGAATCTCTCATCGGGTCGAATGCTCGCCCCAAGTGCCGGCACCGAGTCAATGATGTCCTGGTTGGTCTGACGTTGCCGATCACGCCGCAATGCCGCAAGATGCTTCACAGGGGCCTTGATACCCGAATGCAAAATATCCGCGACCTTCCGTTGCTCGTCGACCGGCATTCGTGCCAGCTCTAATAACTCCGTTGTGCTGTCTGCCGTTGGCGTGGAGCGGATCGCGTCTCGAACGTCAGCAGGTATGGCGCGACCAATCTGCAAGTGATGCTGAAAACTTGACTTGCTTACGCCCACATCACCAGCCATATCCGCCGTGGTCCGTAAGGGTCTAATCGTTAGACCCTTATCCGGCCTATGATCTGGAGCACGCTGTCCCAGCGCCAGCAGAATCTCATTGCGCCGTGTCAGGTGCTCGGCTCGCTCCAGCGTCGTCAGGTCGTGGCGCATCAGGTTTTCGTCAATCGTGACGAGTTCAGCCCGCTCACCATCGACATCCACGATGCGAGCGGGAACTAATTTCCATCCTAGTTCACGTATGGCGTCGCGAACGTCTAGGGGAAGAAAGCGGCCGATGCGCATATGGTTCTATACGCTTCGCCTGCTCATTCCGAGTTCGTCCGCATAGCCTTCTCCGTTTGATTCGGCGATCAGCCGGCCGTTACTGGTCGGCATGTGCTTGCTCCCGCGAGCGTCGTGGCCGAGCTTGGTGGCGGGCGGATCCCCACCGAAAGTGGGCTTCGGAACGGCCTTCAGACGCGGACCGGCTTCACACTGGACAGCATCCACGAGATGCGATATCCCACGATGTAGCGCGGTTCGCCCAAACTCGCTCCATTGACGTGTGTACGAAACAATGGTTGGATATGTATCGAAAAAGCGGTCCCGAATTTACCTTCTTAAAGGGCTCATGGACACCAAAGCGCCACGGCGATCAACGCGACTGCTGCTGACACAACCGGTGACACAAGCACGCGGTGCCTCTTGCTGCACAATACCCGCTCCCCGTACTATGTCCGTGGTGAGAATTCTGGCGTGTGCGTGCACGTGGAGGCACCAGAGCCATCACAGTTATTAAGGAACCGTTGCTATCTTGTTTCAGAAGGGAATGCCGTTGACTCTGCGCGCCCGGATCACGTTTGTGTCTGTGCTGTCTTTGTTTTTGCTCATGGCTACTCCGGGCGTGCGCGTTCGGGCGGATCCACCCAACCCTCCGGCAGCCCCCACCAACTTGCGCATGACGCTCCCGGCCAACGGAAGCCAGGTACCGCCGGGAAGTTGGATCGCCGCCAACAAGGTTCAGTTTCATTTTCATGTCACCGCATCTATCGGCACACTGACTCCTCAGATCGAGCTGGCGTCTCCGGAGAATGGCTTTACTGGGCAGCCCTCAGCCTCGGGTCCAAGGGTCTCCACCGGTGGTCAAGCGACCGTGACATCCGGTGGTCTTGCGGACGGCACGAGATATGTCTGGCAAGCCCGCGTCGTCGACAACCGTGGGACGCCCAGCGACTGGGTCGCCTTCAACACGGGTGCAGGCCCCGCTAACGACTTCGGCGTCGATCTAACGCCGCCCCAGCGCCCGGTCATCGCGTCCCCATCCAATCCCGATCAGACCACGTGGTACAACACGAGAGCAGTCAGGTTCACCTGGTCCGCGAGAGACACCGGATCGGGCATCAAGGGATATACCTTCGTGCTCGAGCAGCACGCGCATGTCATCCTCCCAGGGAGCCTCACCTCCCAGACCAGCCTCAACCTCAATAACCTCTCTGATGGAACCTGGTTTCTTGCTCTCAGAGCGGAGGACAAGGTGGGAAACTGGAGCCCGACCGCAACGTATCGCGTTCAGCTCGACCGTCAGCCACCGCAGGTAACGTGGCTCAGTCCGCGACGCTTCTCCTTCAATCCCTACCGCGGATCCACAACGGTTCGATTCAGCGTCACCAAGACCGCCTCCGTCCGGCTCCGCCTCTACCGCGTGGGATCGACCCGGATGGTGAGCACCTTCAGCTTCCAGCGTCTTGCCGCGGGGGCCGCGACCTCTCTCTCCTGGAGCGGGAGAGACGGTCATGGCCATATAGTTCCGAGAGGTTTCTACTTCTTCTCCGTCCGGGCAATTGATCGCGCCAGCAACATTGGGCGCTACACTGTCGGCGCCATCGACGTGTCTCCCGACAGGGGCGTTCGGGCCGCGACGGGTCAATTGCTTTATCCAACCGGCGGCAAACTCATCATCGTGTCCCTGGCTCGCGAGGAGCTGTACGCGTACGATGGCACCCGCCTCGTCCTCGAGACGCCGGTGACGACGGGCAATCCGAATCTGCCCACGCCGGCTGGTTCGTACACGATCATGGCGAAGTACCACCCGTTCGAGTTCATCTCGCCCTGGCCCGAAGGCTCCCAGTACTACTACCCGCCATCTCTCTCGCAATACGCTATGCTCTTCCGAGACGGCGGCTACTTCCTTCACGACGCCCCCTGGCGCAGCGCGTTCGGGGCCGGCACCGATGGCGCCGGCCAACCAGGCACGAACTACGGCGGAACGCACGGCTGCATCAACATCCCGCCGAGCCCGACTTTTTTCCTCTGGAACTGGGCTCCGGTCGGGACGAATGTACAGGTTATGTAAACGCACGGGTGTGTCGGGGTTGTGTTGGGGATCGCGGCAATCGACTCGTCGCTCGCTGCTCCTGACCAGACAGCGCGGTTGTTCAGCTGGATCTGAGACGCTCCTCGATCTCCTCCAAAGGCACGGCGGTCTGCGAGCCGGCGGCGAGCGAGCGTACGACAACGCTCCCAGCGCGAAGCTCGTCCTCCCCCAGGATTGCCGCGTATCTCGCTCCGGACGCGTCCGCCTGCTTCAGCTGCGCCTTCAGACGTCTCGACCCAAAGCTCATCCCGACCTTGAACCCAGCACTCCGAAGTCTGGCGGCAAGGACAAGGGCGGCATCCTCCGCTTCGGCTCCCACGTGCGCCACGTAGACATCGACCGGAGAGCCCGGAGGGATCACGACGTCCTCCTCCTTGAGCGCCAGGACCAGGCGCTCGATGCCCGATCCAAAGCCGACCCCGGGCACGGGCGGTCCGCCGACAGCCACCGCCAACCCGTCATACCGGCCGCCGGCCCCCAGAGTGCTCTGAGAGCCGTGGCACGACGGCACGAATTCAAAGACCGTCCGCGTGTAGTAGTCGAGGCCGCGTACCAGGCGCTGATTCCGGCTGAACGCAATTCCCAGACAGCCAAGCCCGTGCCGGAGCTTGTCCCAGTGATTGCGGCAGCCGGGACAAAGGTATTCGTCGATATGCGGAGCGCCCTCGATGATGGCCTGAGACGAGCTCTCCTTGGAGTCCAGCACGCGCAGGGGATTGCGGTCTAGTCGCTCGCGATCCAGAGACGCGAGGCGATCTCTATTCGCTTCCAGATACTCGGTGAGGGCGCGGGTGTAAGACGGACGGCACTCAGCGTCCCCGATGGTATTGATTTGTAAAGAAAAATCGCGGAGGCCCAGCCCGCGGTACAGCGAATCCAGCAACGCAATCATCTCGACGTCAACGTAGGCATCATCGCTACCGATGGCCTCGCACCCGAATTGATGGTGCTCGCGAAAGCGGCCGCGTTGCGGGCGATCGTACCGATACATGTGCTCGAAGTAGTACAGCTTGATGGGCTGGACCAGCTTGTTCATTCCGTGCTGGAGGTACGCGCGCATGACAGGAGCAGTGCCCTCCGGGCGAAGCGTGAGATCGTCGCCGCCGCGATCCTGGAAGGAGTACATCTCCTTGTCCACAATGTCGCTATCTGGTCCCGAGGTGCGTGCAAAAAGGGCTGTCTCCGCAAGGGTCGGGGTCTCGACGCGGCGGTACCCGTACTCGAGGGCTGCACCCTCGGCATGGCGATGGACGAAGTGCCAATAGGGCCAGTCGTCGGGTAGGATGTCCTGAGTGCCGCGTGGGGTCGAGAAGGTGGACATGAAAAATCCAGGGGCCGCGGTTTTCTCAGCCTCAGGCAGATGACGACGTCAGGAATGAGATCGCGACGTGACTGACCACCTGAATTAGAATCATCGCCACCCACGGAGAGAAATCAATCCCGCCTACAGAAGGAAGGACACGCCGAATCGGCCCCACGATTGGCTCCGTAATATCCGAAAGCACACGGGAGATCCCCGTCGAATCCTGTGGCACGAACCAGCTCATCAGCGCGCGGATGAAAATCGCGAAGAACAAGACGGTCGCGAGAATGTTGATGAAATTTGCTACGACAGCTGTCACGATATCTCTTACTTCGAGGTAGGTCGATCTCCGAACAAAGCGCGTCCAAGTCGAACAATTGTAGCGCCTTCCTCGACGGCTACCTCAAAGTCATCGCTCATGCCCATCGACAGCTGATCGAAATGGGACAGGTCGAACCGTTCACGCAGCTCCTCGCGCATGGCCCGCATTCGTGCAAAGACCCAACGCGCATCGCCGGCCTGCTCCACCAGAGGCGCGACAGTCATGAGGCCCATCAGCCGCAGCCGGTGACAGGTCATGATCTCATCCATCGCCGGCAGCGCGGCTTCCGGGGAAAAGCCCGACTTGGACGCCTCCCCCGCCACATTGATCTCGAGCAGAATCGGAACGTCACGACTGAGACGCTCCGCCTCAGTCTGCAGGCGATGCGCAAGCTTGATGCTGTCCACGGACTGAATCATGGCGAAGCGCTCGGCTGCCACCCTCGCCTTGTTTGTTTGAAGATGACCCACGAGATGCCACTCCGGGGCAGGCGCGGTCTCGGCCAGTAGCGCCACTTTTGATATCGCCTCCTGCACTCGATTCTCACCGAACACGCACTGTCCCGCTCGATACGCCTCCAGAATGCGGTCGGGCGAGACCGTCTTGGTGATAGCCACCAACGTCACCTCGCCGGAGAGACCCGCGCGGCTTTGAGCGTCGCCGATGCGATCCCTCGCGATTCGGAGTCGCGCTTCGACGTCTTTCCCCGTCATCGCGCGGGGATGCCGATGCAGAGCCCGAAGCGCCCGGTCCTACCACCCTCCGCGCGGTGGGAGAAAAAGGTATCGACGTGGCAGCTCGTGCATATCCTAGAGATTTCAATGGAGTCGGACGTCAGTCCCGAGGCCACTAGCTGCCGCTGGTTTGTGGTCCAGAGGTCCAGATAGAGCTCGCTACCACGCGGCTCCAGGACGGCTTCGGTGCCAAGCGACGAGAAGCGATCCGCCACCTCCCGGCCCACGCTATAGCAGCATGGGCCGATCGACGGACCAATTCCTGCCACGATGTCGCGTGGGTCCGAGCCGAAATGGCGTGTCATGGCGCGGACCACCTGGGGACCCATCGCCTGTGCGGTGCCGCGCCAACCCGCGTGTGCGCCTCCGACGGCTCCCGTCTTGCGGTCGAAGAAGGCGAGAGGGACGCAATCGGCGAAGGTGAACATGGCATGCAAACCACTCACATTACTGATCATCGCATCCGAATGGAACGCTCCTTCCCACCTTTTCGAGCCCTCGCGGACGGGGACGTAACGCACGGGCTGGTCATTCGCTTCGCGCGCGAAGACCGAGACCGCACTGCCGTGGGTCAAGCGAGCGGTCATGACGTCGTCGAGAGCCAGATTGAGGTGGGAGAAAAAGCGCTCCCTGTTCGTGAGCACGTTGTGTTCGTCGTCGCCGGTGCTGACTCCCAAGTTGAGGGAGTGGTAGGGGGCGGGACTCGCACCGCCGAGGCGAGTGCTGATCGCGTGAGAAACGTTCGCCAGCAGATCGAAACGCACCGGCAGCGGTGGCGCTGTTTGTGCCGGAGAAGACGTCACGGGGGCGTCTTATCCGACGTGCTGTTCGAGAGAGGGACCCGTCGTCAACCTCTCCATCTCCACCCGCATGTCCTCGATATCCGCGAAGGACTTGTAGACGCTGGCGAAACGGATGTACGCGATCTGGTCAAGCTCGCGCAAGGCCTCCATCGCGTACTCTCCGATCACTGTGCTCCGTACTTCAGGAGCGCCCAGACGATGGACGCGATTCTCGATGTCGCGAGCAACCGCCTCGATCGCCTCAACCGAGAGATCGCGCTTTTCGCACGCCTTCCACATGTTGGTAATCAGCTTCTGGCGATCGAACTCCTCGCGGCGCCCGCCGCGCTTTACGACCTGCAGACTCAGCGTCACGCGCTCGTACGTCCGGAAGCGCTGCCCGCAGGAAGGGCATTCGCGGCGACGCCGAATGCTCTCGCCTGCCTCTATATCCCGAGAGTCCACCACCCGCGAGTCATTGTGGCCACAAAACGGACATCTCACGGCACTTTCCTCTCCAACATTTACATAATGCACAATTAGTATATCCAACGGTATGTGGCAAGAGGCGCAAGCCTCCATTCGTTTCGGGAACCATGGTGCAAGAAACCCCAGTGACCCCAGTGGTCCAGGCCGCTTCGCAGGGACTAGCGAGAGTCTTCTTCGCTGCCGGGTATGAGCTTTTTCTTGTGGGTGGTGCTATTCGCGACACGCTTTTGGGGCGCGACTTCCGTGAGCTGGACTTCGGCACCTCCGCACCTCCAGGCGAGATTCTGCGATTGATCGAGCCACTGGCCGTGGCGGGACCCCATACGGTTGGCGAGAGATTCGGAACGATCGGCTTCCGAACTGAGGATTTCGAGGTCGAGGTCACCACCTATCGCTCTGAAGAGGTCTACCGAGCCGGCTCGCGCAAACCCGACGTAACTTTCGGCAAGACAATCGGTGATGATCTCGGACGCCGCGACTTCACTGTGAATGCCATCGCCTGGGACCCGATCCGGTGTGAGCTGATCGACCCGCATGGTGGCGTGGCGGACATTCGTGCCGGCATAATTCGCGCCGTGGGAGAGCCCGCGACGCGATTCCGCGAAGATCCGTTACGCCTGCTTCGCGCTGCGCGTTTCGCCGCCCGTTTAGGATTCGCAATCGACGGGATGACCTGGGAGGCAATGCGCGCGGAGGCGCCTAGCCTGAGCTGGATAACACGTGAGAGGGTGCGGGACGAGTACGAGCGCATTTTGGTCGCGGCGTATGCCCTCCGCGGACTCACTCTCCTGCGGGACGCCGGCTTGCTGCAGTACTCGGTTCCGCGGCTTGGGGAGTTGGCTCGAATGCGCGACCATGGGCCCTCGCATCCTCTATCGCTCTGGGACCACGTTATGCGGGTGATCGACGGCGTCCCGCGGCGACCAGCGGTGCGTTGGGCCGCACTCTTGCACGACATCGCCAAGCCAAAGACGCGAACCACGGAGGCGGACGGGCGTGTCCGCTTCTTCCACCACGAGGAAGCCGGCGCCGCCATGGCGCGGGAAATCCTTCTCGGCCTCCGCTATCCGCAACGTTTCGTCGACGACGTGACCCTGCTCGTCTCGACCCACATGAACCTTCACGCCTACACGGACGAGTGGTCGGACGGTGCCGTCCGTCGCCTCATGCTCCGGCTCGGAGACCACTATGACGACGCCGTGTCGCTGGCGCGCGCCGACGCCATCGGGCATTCCCCCTTCGGCCACTCCTACAACGCCCCCAAATTCGATGCATTGGAAGAGCGCGTGAGGCTTCTGGATCAGAACACCGTCTCTGCCCTGCGCAGCCCACTCTCCGGCGACGATCTCATGCAGCACTTCGGCCGGCCGCCCGGACCGTGGATCAAGCGCATCAAGGATGCTTTGCTGGACAAAGTTGTGGATGGTCTCTTACGTGTGGATGACCGCGGCGCGGCCTGGCGTCTCGCCGAGGATACGTACGAGCGCGAGCTTGAGCGCGCCGAGACCCAGGGAGTGAGTCACGGATAGCAGCCGCACACAAAGCGTGATCCTCCAGTATCAGGGCCGAGACATCGCCGCGCGCCGCAATGACACGCTCCTCGACGTCATTCTTGGAGCGGGTGCGGAACATCGTCACGTATGCGGTGGCCATGGCTTCTGTACGTCATGCCGGGTCGAAGTCCTGCAAGGCGGCGGCAACCTTTCCCCGGTATCCGACCTGGAGAGAGAACGGCTGTGTTCGCAAGCCGGAAGGCTGCGCCTCGCCTGCCAGACTCGGCTCCTCGGGGATGTCGAAGTGCGCGTCCCGCCCCCCGTATTCAGCGGATTTGGACCCGATGATCTGTAGCCTGCCTGCTCCTGCGGCGGCGCCGGAGTGATCACGGAGTCGCCCCTCGACGCCGGCCGGTTCGTCGCACGACGCCTGACGGCGGAAGGGGCCACCGTGGTGGTGGCGTGGAGCCGTGATCCTCGAGGACCCCGACGGAGCGGCGCGCGAGCTGCAATGCCTAGCGCTCGTGTGGACCTGGGATGTCGTAGGGCCTCAGCGCTGCGATGCTTTCGTGGCCGATTCGATCACCGGGCTCGCGGAGGAGGTTCACAAGCTGGTGACGTCACTTAACGATGGAGATCGCTGGGTTGCCGCCGTGCAACGCTCCGTCATCGCTCTGCATCTCGCACATTCTCTCGCTGTGCACTTCCGGCTGTTGTACGACAGCGAGAATCACTTATGGCAGCTGGTGGCCCGCCGAATGGGAGAGCCGTGGAGGAGACTTCAGGGTGCTGCTCTCGGCGATGGGAATCAGAGTTTCGAGGAGACGTGCAAGGCCGCGCTCGAGCTGTACCGTCTGGCCGCCGATACCGTCAAAGATCTTCTCTCAGAGGAGCAGTCTCGGGTCGTGACTTATGCATGCGAGCTCGCCCGACCGTGAGACAGCGTACGGCTCCCCAGCATGTCGCGCAGAAGCAGAGGGAGCGGCGGCGGCGCAATATTAGAGAAGAAGATTACGCGCTTGAGACGACCCAGGTGGTCTTCCCCTTTAAAAAGGGACAGACGAGCAGGATGTGTCGGTCGCCGATCGGCACCCGGAATCCCCATACCATGGGACCTAAGGGGCCCGGGGGGATCGGGTGCAGTAATTTGATTCGACTCAGTCCCTCATCGGGCGGCACGAAATCCGGATTGTAGAAGGGGCTTGTTCTACCATTCCTCGTGATCGCATAAGGCAGAAAGGCGGCTGACACATAGCTGTTCCCCCGATTTTGGAGGTGCCAGTGGGCAATCAAAAACTATTGTCCCCTCCCGAGCGAGTAGGAGTGGTCGTCGACGCGATATTTCACTGAATAGCAGATCAGTGTCGCTTGCAGACCGTCTACATTCTCCGTCTGTGCTCTTGGCCGGGTATTGCAGCCGGGTTCATCGCCTGCGTACGGCGAGACCGTGAGCAGCCGATTGTTGTCGCGGCAAGCGTAAGCGCAGCCAGAAATGAGGCGACTGTCTGCTTCATTCGAGAACGTGGCTCCCCTTCTTATTTGCAAGAGGTCTTCTTGGATCCGCACCCTTCGTCCCAACGCTCCTTTCCACATACTCCGACAGCGTCTTCACAGCCGGGCGCTCGTGCTCCTCGATATCCTGAACCTCCAGAAACAGCTCGGACGGAGAGTAGTGAATCAGCTTCATTGAACGATTCATCTCCTCGAAAAGCTGCAGGCGGTCGCGGCCTCCCAGCCGCTTGATCACCACCTGGACGATGGCAAACGCCATCTTGCTCAGCGAGAGGAGCGACTGATTGCGGTGCACGCGCTCCTGGAGATCGACCTGGGCGATGCTCGATAGGCCGAAGCGATCCAGGATGTCGATCAACAGGCCCGTCTCGACTCCGTAGCCGGTGAACATCGGCACCGATTCCAACACCTCACGCCGGCCGGCCATCTCTCCGGCCAGAGGCTGCACCAGACCGGACAGCTGCGGGTAAAAGAGGTTGAACAGCGGCCTCGCCGTCAGCTCCGTCACTCGACCGCCGCCCGTTGTCAGAAGCTGGCCGCCCAGGTTCAAGGGGCGGCGATAAAATCCCTTCACGAAGCCCAGCCGCGGTTGCATGAGAAGCGGACCGATAAGCCCGTAGACGAACTTGGGGTGCATGCCGGTGATGTCGGAATCGATCCAGACAACGATGTCGCCGTGCGTCACCTGCAGGCTCTTCCACAAACCCTCGCCCTTACCGCGGTACGATCCGTGCTTTGCCAGAATATCGGGGTGTTGAAAGACCGGAATGCCCTGAGCGGCGACGATCTCCGCGGTCCTATCCTCGGAATTGCTGTCGACCACAATCATCTCGTCGATAAGGGGGAATTGATCTATGAGACGGCGTTTGATCGTGGAGACGATCTTCCCGACGGTCTTCTCCTCGTTGAGCGTCGGCAAGGCCAGGCTGATCGTGATTCCACGGCGCTCCTTTATGTCAAGAAGCATTTGCAGGTTGCGGAACTCATCGCTGTGAAACGTGTTTTCGGCAAACCATCGATCGACCATCTCGGACAGATTGTGGTGTGGCGTCGTGGCCGCGATTTCGCCGGGCAAGCCAAACATCGTAGCCGTGATCGGACGCCTGGTCTTCACGATGACGGTCGTGGCTGGAAGATTTCGTGCCACCGCCTCCGGGATCGCGCCGAGAAGTGTCGACGAGCGCTGGTCTCTCGCCGCCGCCCCCATCACCACCAACTGGTGTCGCGCTCCCTGGGACAGTAGTCCAGCCTCTACCGACTCGGCCTCCAGCTCGATGTTCTCTACCCTGTCGTAGGAGACCTGCTGCCGAATCTGATTGAAGTACCGGTGCTCTCTCTCTCGCCTCTGGTCGTTCCAGCCGGGCAGGACGACGTGCAGAAGCGTCAGGACCGCATTGTGGTGTCGCGCCATTGCCTGCGCAAGGCGCAAGGCCAGCTGGGCCTGCGGTCCTCCCCGGGCGGGAACCAGCACGTGCGAGACGGGGCAGTCGGTCCCGGGCTTGACGATGGCCAGGTCGCACGGCGGCTGCGCTATCAGATTTTCGACAGCCCCCGCCGCCCGGCTTCTGGATTTCCCGGTCCAGCTCAGGAGCAGAAGGCCCGCGTCGCCGTCTCCAACCGCCTCGCGCACGCCGGCGGCCAGAGAGTGCGCGGTGCGAACCTCTACCCGCATTTGACGCGGGTCGTCACGAATCTGCGGAACCTTTTGCAGTACATTCCGCCGGCGCCTCACCACCAGCGCTCCCTCACTGAGCGAGTGTCCGGGAGGAACCTCGACGACTCCGAGCACGACGCCCTCGCTCTCAGCGTCGGACAGCAACGCACAGGCGACGTCCAGCAGGGCATGAGGCAGCCTCGTCGAGAGGGCGGGAATGAGGAGCCGTACCGCCTCATCGGTCACGACGCGGGGTCCGGTCTATTCACTGTGAGTGTCCCGCATGACGTGCTCCAGCAGGGGGATGATCCTTCGATTGGCCAGCGCCTCCCATCGATACTCTCGCAGAATTCGGCGGTAGAGGCGAGCAGGCGGCTTGTCCAGAGACCGAAGCACTGCGTCCGCCACGGAGTCCGGCTCCTCGTCGAGATCGAACCTGACCACGTCCTGGCCCCCAACCTCGCGGAAGATCGGGATGTCCGTCAGCACCACCGGTACACGGCGGAGGCCGGCTTCGAGGATCGGTATCCCGAATCCTTCGGAAGAGCTGGGAAAGAGCAGCACGTCCGCAACCGAGTACAGCTCGGACACGGTGCGGTCGTCCGGATTGGCGCCCATCTCAGCGGCAAGGAAGATGACGTGCCGCTCTACATCCAGCTCGGACGCCAATTGTGTCAACGTATCAAGATACCGAGCGGATCGTCCCGGATGATGTAACGCCTCCGGCCCCGATACCAGGAAGCAGGGGTCGAGCCCGCGGTCGCACAACGCTCGAATGACGCGTATGGCGCTCTCGATGTTTTTGCGGCGCGTGATTCGCACGGGCAACAAGAGCACAATGTCGCGATCATAGAGCAGATGGGTGCGTACGATCTCTCGCGTTCCTGGTGACAGCAGAAGGAACTCATCGGGATCGATGCCGTTCGGTACAACCTCGATACCATGTTCGGCGCGTCCCCACAGGGAGCTCAGCTCGCGCCGGCGTTCCTCCGACACAGTGACGTAACAGACGCCCGGAGCCGGCCGGCGCAAAAGCTCCCATGGACCTCCGTTGTGCATCAAGGGTACGTAGAGCGGATTGGACCAGGCCAGGTCGTGACACCAGGCAATCATGGACGTCAGCCCCTCCCTCGCCAGCTGCCAGAGAGCGGCGGTCAGAGGCAAACTGAAGTGCAAGGTGAAGGCGTTGTGGACAATCACCGTGTCGGCTTCCCGCACCAGCGGTCGCAGCTGTCGGAGGACCGAGTCACGGGCGTCGTGGAACGCCGGCGTCACGTCGCCCGAGTCCAGCTGCCGCTCGACCAGACCGCCGGTGCCTCGAGCGGGATCGATTTCCGGAATCACGGTAACGGACGCTCCCGGCTCACCCTCCCTGCCCGCGACGAACCCAACCGAGAATCCGGCGTTCTCAAAGAGGCGCAGGTGCTCCTGCATGATGTGCTCCACTCCTCCGATCACCGCGGGAGGCGTGTAGTGGATGACGAGAAGCCGCTTGGTCAAAAGCGGTCATCCACCATCAAGCGAACGCGGTCCGGTCCGTCCAAGGCCACGTCAATGTCATCACCACTGCGTTTGATGCTGAGCTGCAATCTCTCAGTGCCGAACCGCACGTTTGCGAGCGTCATCGAGTGGAATACGTCGGGCAACGCGGGCGAGACCTGCAAGCGGCCGGCCGCGATGTCGGGATGCGGGTCCAACAGGCAGTGGATGAGCATGAAGACGCACCCGGCCGCCCACGCTTGAGGACTACAGGATACGATGTAGGCGGCCGGGCTGGAATTGAACCTCTGGTCGCGCGCGAAACCGCAAAACAGCTCCGGCAGCCGTCCGTCCGAAAAGCGGGAACCAGCCTCGAGCAGCGATTTGACCAGCTGCAGCGCCGCCTCCGTGTGGCCCACGCGCCTCAGTCCCATCGCGATGATAGCCGTATCGTGGGGCCAGACAGAGCCGTTGTGGTAGCTCATGGGGTTGTAGTTTGGGGAGTCCCGTGACAACGTCCGCACCCCCCATCCGGAGAACATGTCCGGCGCGAGCAGGCGCTCGGCGACCAGGGTCGCCTTGTCATCGTCGCAGATTCCCGACCACAGGGAGTGGCCCGCGTTCGACGACACCGAGCGCACCTGATCTTTGGCTCCATCCAGAGCAAGCGCATAGAACCCGTCTTCCTCCATCCAGAAGTCGCGGTTGAAGCGCTCCTTCAATATGCACGCTTCGATCTCCAAACGCGTGGCCGCTTCATGCCGTCCACGACGTCGTAGCAGTGCCGCGAGGCCCGTTTTGGCATGGTACACGTACCCTTGTACCTCAACCAGGGCGATCGGTTGTGTCGCGTTGGATCCATCGGGAAGCTGTACGGCGTTGACCGAGTCCTTCCACCCATGGTTCATCACACCTCCCGGCCGGTGCGCCACATACTCGACATAGCCATCGCCGTCGACGTCTCCAAAGCGATCGATCCACTCCAGAGCTTTCTCGACCGCCGGCGTCAGATCGGCGTACAGGCGATCGCAGTCGATCCACGCCATCGCCTCCACGAAGAGAACGAGAAACAGCGGCGTGGCGTCGATTGTGCCGTAGTAGGGCGTGTGAGGTACCTCTCGCAGACGGGCGAGCTCGCCCCTGCGCACCTCGTGCATGATCTTTCCGGGCTGTTCCTCGCGCTCGTTGTCTGTCACCCTTCCCTGGTAGGCAGCAAGAAAGCGGAGGGTGCCTTCGGCGATCGATGGGTTGTAGAGGAGCGTTTGAAGTGCCGTGATGATGGCGTCGCGGCCAAATGGCACCGCGTACCAGGGAATCCCAGCGTCAGGAACGAGTCCTTGCGGCGTACGCTCGAGCAACGTGCGAATGTCGTAGCGGCTCGCACGCAAGAGCTCCCTATCGAAGAGCTCATTGTCGGTCGAGATGCGCGTCGACGCTTGGTCCCACTCTGCGTATGACGCCGCCAGGCCCTCGAGGCCGGAATCAAAACTTGGAGCGGTGTCGGGAACCTCATCGATAGCAGGTTGCACGTGCACGACGATCGACTCCGACTCCTGCGGCTCCAGACTGAGAGAGAAGCGAACCTCGCGCGCGGAAATGGCCTCTGGGTGGCGTGTAAACGCGCATCTCGACGTTCGCAACACATGATCGCGACCCCGGTAGGAGAAAACGAGATCCCCCCGGCCAAAGTCGACGCTGATCTGTCCCGCCACCCGCTGCGTCTTGAATCCACGTACGGCGAAGATATCCTTGAAATCGGCATCCAGGGCCAGGACAATGTCCAGCCGCACAGGGAAGTGATTGCAGTTCAGCAGACCGATGCGCTCGTACAGGCCCGTCTCACAGACAAAGCGACTGCGGCGAATGCTGATCGTCTGTTGCTTGACTTTCTTTCCGTCGGCCAGTACCAGGGGGGGGTTGATGAACTGAAAAGTTGCGATGTAGTGCTTGTTGACCGAGTTCGAGAGGAACAGCGGCTTGATACCGTTGACGCTGAGCTCGAACTGGCTGAGAAACCTCGTATCGCGAAAGTACAGCCCGAGGCCTCCTTGGTTCTCCCTCGGCACGTCACCCGCCTCGTTGCTTATGAATTGAAGGTCGTTCTCTTTCAGCGCCACGGCTCCTGTCAGCACTTCAGGACCTCCAACCGTCTATCTTCACGACTACCGGCTCGCTCTTCGACTAGCTCTGGCCGTTGCCCAGAACCACATTCAGGTACGCGTGGGCAAGGTCAATGTTGATGTAGTACTGGCGCACCGCGCGTTCCGGACCACACGCCGGATCCGCCTTTGCCAGCGAATCTCCGAGAAAGAGTACTCCGATCTCGACAAAGTCACGGGGATGCTCGTTCCGAATCTCTCGCACAATGGCCAGGAACCGGTGTCCTCGCACAAAGTCGGTGCCGTATGCGCCGTCTTCCCGGGCCCGCTTCCGTACCTGGCCCAGAACGAAATGATCCTCGGCGGTCATCGCGATGTATTCGATCTGCGCGTGCGTCAGCTCGTACACATCAAAGTCGATCTCCTCGCGAATCACTCGCCCGGACAGCTCCTCATGCCGGCTGAAGTGGAACCTGTTCTTTCCCCGTGTCCGCGCACCGAATTTGCCGATATCGTGAAGGAGAATCGCGACACGAAGCAGATCCCCGCGTCCGACACCATCGATCCTCTCCGCGAGCATGCTGCTCACCGGCTGCCACAGGCCCCACTCCTTCAGATAACGCGGGACGTCGACCTCGTAATGATGCATGAAAACGCGTGTATGCGTGATGATACCCCACTGATGCCAATCGGTTTGATGATGCTCGCGAGCGTCCGGCGACTGTAGAAAATCGTGGGTCGATGGGTCGGCGCCTTCAAGGTGCGCTCGCACAACCGATCGCGCAAGGTCGGGCAACCTCTCGTCGAGTGAGCGCGTTACGGCCAAAATGTCGGTCACCGGTTTCCCGTCGCGGTTGCCATCATGCTCCTCATCTTACTGCCACGGCGCCGCCGCTTCCCGTTCTTCCAAACGTCTCTGAAGGCGTCAACGCGGCGTGGTAGACTCCTACGTTCCCGTGCCGGTGCGGGCACGAGATAGCGACGTGCCCCATGAATCGGGACGGCGAACGATCGTATCGGAGAATCCTGGCTTGCGACATCTCCCGCTCCTCGCCATCATGCTCCTGCTGTTCGCAGGCTGCGGCGCGTCTGCCGCTGGCAGTCCCACCGCAACGCCAACACCACGCCACCCCCAGCAGGTAGCCTTGCAATGGCAGGACCCGCCGGCCATGACGATCAGCCGGCACAAGCGATATGTGGCCACGGTTACGACGACCGACGGCACGTTTGCCATCGAGCTGCTGCCGCGGTTGGCGCCCATGACCGTCAACAACTTCGTCTTCCTGGCGCG
>QHBP01000433.1 GCA_003244175.1 Chloroflexota bacterium
CATCCTGGGAGCGCTGCTCGCATTTACCTGGGCGCGCGGCAGTCCGGTCTTGCATGCGAGCGTCGGACTCTTCACCCTGGCGGCCTGCGGGGCGCTCTGGATTACGGTTCGTTGCCAGGAGCGAAGGGTCTTGCTGGCCAGCGTCATCGCCGGAGTTTTTGCAAAGGATCGCGCTGTCGAGACCATTGCGTCCGCCGCGTTTGCAGCTACGATCAGCGCACCGCTGCCCGTTAACCTTTCGTGGCCGGCGAACCGTTTAATGGCGAGACACGGCTCGAGCGGTGTCGCCTGGTCGGACGTAGTTGAGCGCCGATGCGGGTTCGATCGACGCGGTGGCGTAGACAGCCCCGCCCAATCTCGTGCACGGGAGCGCCGATCGAGCTGCGGGCGAAGGTCTGGAGATGCGCTTGTTACGGCGACGAGCGCGACGGTTCGCCTCCGCACGGGCGCCTGAGAACCGCTCAGAGCTCTCGCCGCACCTTCGTTCCGAGAGAGTCGATGTCGGCCGCTTGATGGGGTGATGTGATGCGGGGCAGATCCGTCGAATCAAACCAGCGGGCCTGTAGCACTTCACGATCGTCGATGAGAAGATCGCATGCCAGGGCTCGCGTCAAGAACACGATCTCGACGTGACCCGGCCGAGGAATCGATGCCCGCACAACTTTGATGACCTGCACATCGAGCCCGGTCTCTTCGCGCAGCTCCCGGCGCAAAGCCTCATAGAGGCTCTCACCCTTGTCGACAAAGCCCCCCGGCAGCTCCCAACCGTCGTCTTCCCGCATCCGGTGTCGCAGCAGCAGAACGCGTTCGCGATCGTCTCTGACAACCCCCAGCACCCCAACCGTGTACGTGGGCACCACGAACCGAATCAGAGTACGGCGCAAGGGAACGGGCAAACGTCTCCACAGACTCACGAAGAGCGTTTTCACTGCAGCCTGCCTCCGCTCTCCCGTTCGCTTCCCACACAGGATACGTGAGGGTGTACGGAATGTTTAGGAGCGTCGTCTGGGGCGTGGCGTCGAGCTGGACCGAGCGCGATAGACGGCGAGGATCCCGAGGATGATGGAAGCTACCAGGCCTTTTCGCTCCACGGCGCGCTCGAACATCTGTTTCCGATCTTGGTGCTGTCCCACCGGTGCCACCATTGCATGGCGATGCGAGTTGGTTGACCGGCTATTCCTCACCCCAGCATCCGCGGAACGCTGTGATTCTCGTTTCGGGACTGCATCTATCGGAGACTCTCGGGATGATGCCGGCATGCGGTTTTCCCCGCTCGTCGCCGTCACGGGCGCCTTTGCAATTTCCTGAAGGTCGGGGGTCGTGCTCTCGGTGAGCTCCATCAGAGACGACGTCGCGCCCAGCCCTGAATCAGTGACCGTTTCCCGCAGTGCGGAACTCTCGTCAATGACCGTTTCGAAGGCAAATTGGGCGGGCTCATATGCGCGCGTGCGAACCACCGGCTCCGCCGTGATAACTGAAGGACGCATATCCGGTGCGGGCATGCCGAACTTTGCGTTCAGGTCCCGACCAGAATCCTCGGCCTTCTCCGCGTCGGCGACGATGCCCACGTCGGCGTCGGTGTCATCCTGTGGGGCATGCTTGGACGCTCCGATGGATTCTGCCGGCAGTGAGGCAAGCGGCTCGTCGGCGACACCGTGTTTCTTGGACGGACTTACTTCGGAGTGGACGTCCGCGGACGCCCGGGCCGAGTCCAACCGAAACCAGGACTCCTCCCTCACCGTCTCTTCGGGAATCCACTCGTCCCTCCCGTCCACAAATGTGCTCTCACGTCGCCCGCGTCGTCGAAGGCCTAGTCTGGCACCCAGGTGTCTGTTGTTGTCCGGCCAACCCGGGACGGCGGTTTGTTCGCGAGCCTTTTTCGAGTGGTTCGGGAATAGGCCCACATGTATGGCGCAGGGATCCGAGGCGGCAACGACGCTTCCCTGGGAGTCAATCTCCCGTGCCTGGAACAGGTGATGTCCGTCGTCCAGCCGCTCGAACGCTACCCTCCACATCCCGGTGTTGTCCGCTGAAGCCGTTGCGGCAGGCAGGCTCCAGTCTAGGATCTCGAGCTTCGCGTTCTGTCTCGCCGTTCCGACCAGGTCGAACGTGCTGATTGACAGGTATGATCCCGACTGAGGCGAACCGATGACGGGACTTTTCCCGTCGTCTTGGGCCGCTGAACCTGACTGAACCCCTGTCACCCTGGTCTCCTCGATGTTCGGGAGAGCCTCCGCCGCTCCTTGCCCTCATCCACTCTGGTCGGGAGACGATCGTAGGCAACGGCGTTCCTTCTCCTGCGCCTCTCCAGTGTACGAAACGCAGGTCACGCCCGCGATACCTCGTTCACGTGCGAGAACCGCGACTGCTCGAGCCTGTCGGATTCGTCCGGGCAGGAGGGCGGCAGGAGACCGGCCTGTTCGAGACCACCGCTATAATCCGCCATGACATCCGTTATGCGTTTTGGACTACTGATCGTGGTCCTGATCGCCTGTGGAGCGATCGTCGCCGCTCACGGGATTAGAGGAGTCGGATTCCTGCTGGTGCTGGGCCTGGCGGCCGGACTTCCGCGGACGCGGGCCTGGCGAATGATCGAAGGGCCACTGGTTCGACTTACCGGCTCCAGGCAGCGGGCGGCGGCCGTGCTCATGGTGGTGGTGGTCGCCGTTCTGGCGGGCGTGAATCTGTACGCCTACGTGCGTTGAAGTCGCTACTCGGCGGCGTGGGAAGCGGCGCGAACTCGAACCGGCACCAGGGCCGCGGCAGCCGCGCGCGCCGCCTCGACCTGCACGTGCTCTCTCAGGGCTGCTTGCAGAGCCGCGATACCCGCCGCCGCCTCAGCGCGGCCCGGCCGCGCAACCGTTAGCCGCTGAAATGCCAGCCCAGGCCACAGAACCGCTCGCCATTTGGTTTGACCGAGCATCACAATTTCAAAGGCCACGCACAGGGCAATGAGCGGAACCGCTACCGTGATGACGTAGCCGGCGAAGCCGGAGACGAGAGAGCCGATAACCATTCCCGGTACCATAAACACTATCGACAGCGTAGCCAGATTGGTGCCGCACCGGGGATGATACAGAGTCCGCGTGGCGGCATTCTCGACGGTCAAGTCCATCTCTGCTTCGTATGCAGCTATGGCCTGGTGTTCGCCTCCATGAAAACGCCAGATGCGCCCAAACTGTGGCACCGCACGCGTCATCGCGATCAACGAGAAAAACAGCACAAGCTGAAGAAGTGAGGAGAGCACGGCGTGCCAGTATGTCGGGAGGCCGGCGAAGAACACGTTCAAACCGCTCGAGACGAGTCCGATCGCCAGGACGGTGGCAAGGATCGGGAGCGAAATCTTGCGGCCCTTGGTGGGCCTCCATCCCTTCACAACGAGAGCCAGCTGAGAAACGAGCTTCGGCAGGATGCGGACGAAGAGGAGCTTTTCAATGGGGTGCGGCCGGCGCTCGGGGAGTGGAAAAGCCTCGACCGCCAGTATGCCGTTTGGTCCCTCGCGCGCGATTGCAACCGCGAGCGGTGTCAGCATCATGACGCCGTCGGCAAGGGCGGAGCCGCCAACGCGGATGCCAGGGGGTAATCGCTCGGACACGGAAGTCTCCTCGGGCCCCGGCATTTTCGGAGCCAACCTGGCATAACCTTAACGAGTAGAGGTGAGTTACGTCTATGGGACAAAAGGGGGATTCCTGGCCCTACCGTTGCTTCGATACTATGCGCCCACGCGTCAGATTGTAAGGAGAAATCTCGACGGTTACAGTGTCGCCCGGCACGAGTCGGATATAGCGCATCCGCATCGGTTCCGAAATGTGGGCGAGGACCTTATGGCCGTCCCGCAAACGGACCGCGAACATGGAGTTGGGGAGCGCTTCGGCGACGGTGCCGTCGATCACCGCGGGAATGTGCTCTCGGCGGACTTTCGAGCCCTGTGAGTCGGGGTCATGGCCGGGTAGATTCGGTCCCTGTACGTCCTGACGGTCCGACAATCGCCGCTCCTAGAAAAGCCGAATGATATGACGATTCTAGCCTTCACGCGCCTGGTGGCGGAGAAGGCGCCCGTATGCGCGTCCGCGGCTGCCCTTAGAATGGTGTAGCCGTTGGGGCGGAACCCCCTCAGGGAGGTTCGGCACGTGGAAGGACACGAGGAAGTCGGCGTTACCTTTGTGACGCTGTATGCGCGGATAGTGTACGAGCTGGCCGGGAACCCTCGCATGGCACAGGAGACACTCGCCAGACGCCTGGATGTCACGATGCGCACGGTGCAGCGCCATCTTGCCACTCTGGAGCAGGAGGGATATCTTCGCATCCGGCGCGAGAGAAAGCCTTTTACCTACGAGGTCGACTGGAATCGACCGATCCCCTACTTTGGTCAACTACGCGTTGCTACGTTTCGACCCGAGCTACTCGACCGGTTGGCCCGGCTGGACAGAGAGACGGGGTAGGTGAGAGCGGCACGGGAGTTGCTTACCGTCCATGAAAGAACAGCGGGAAACGGTGCCGCGGATGCTGGATAGAGGGGGTAAGGTGTCCTTGGCTATCGGGGGCGGTCAGTTCGAGAGGGTGGCCGACACGGTCACCGAACGGACCGCAGATTTGCTCAGCACGCAGGTGTCCGTTATCGACGCCCATGGACGGATCGTGGCGAGCAGCGAGTCCGGGCTTCTCGGTGTCACGCTGTATCCGGAAGATCAGAACTATGTGAACGCGTATCTACGTGTGCCGCTGCGGATTAACAACGAGGCCGGAGAGGTACTTATAGCGGAGCCACGAAACGGCGAGGCTATATCGCCTCGTCTCGCGCAGGTGCTAGCCGAGCTGATCATCGATCAGACAGCGGTTGTCGACCGGCTGCCCAACAAGCACGAGCTGAAAAACAAGCTGATTCACGATCTCCTCCATGGCTCCACAGGGGAAGAGGCAACGATTCTTCGCGAAGCGCAGATTCTCGGTATGGATTTGGGCCCTCCCCGGGTCGTCATCCTGATTGACGCTGCGGACTACATCCTCGCCCCTCCATCTCGCGGCGTGGGGAATCCGTCCGAGGCGCGCATTCGACGCCGCGCTCAGCTCGTCATCGGAAACGTCGTCGACTTCTTCGAGCTACCGAACGACACCATCTGTGCGTATATAGGGAATGGTGAGGTCGCCGTGCTGAAGGCGAGCAACAGGAAGAATCTGGGGATCTGGGTCGATCAGGACCGCGCTCCCGATGCAGGCAACCCATCCTGGGCCAATCTGGCCGCTCTGAAGCGCGCCGCCCTGGCCCTTCTTGCCCGCCTGCGCACCGATACTCGTGCCGACATCAGCGTCGGTATCGGGCGCTACCACGCGGGACTTCGTGGCCTCTCGCGCTCGTATGAAGACGCGCGCGCCGCTCTATCGCTCGGCTGTCGCTTCCACGGTCACAACCAGGTGCATTGTCTGGACGGGCTTGGTATCGCCGCTTTCGTTGGCGTGTCGGACGAGCGCACCAAGGTCGAGCTTGCCAAATACGTCTTGAGCCCGCTTGACCATGAGCCCGAGCTCCTGGTGACGCTGCAAACGTTCTTCGCGGACGATTGCTGTCCGTCCGAAACCGCGGCCGCTCTGTCGATCCACCGCAACACGTTGAGCTACCGTCTCGACAAGATCACCTCGCTGACTGGTCTCGATCCACGCCGGTTTGACGACGCGGTCCAGATACGTCTTGCTCTCACCCTTCGTTCCCTGCAGATCGATCCGCGTGATTGTGCAGATGCATAGTTGAATCGGATTGAGCCCCGAAACCTTTGTGCAGTTGCACGATGCACCCCGCGCGCGTGCTGGCTACCATGGATGAGAAGGGAAGGGTGGCGAACAGAGTTGTGGCTGGAACGGGAGTGGGGGAGGCTATCACGAGCAGGCGCGCTCACGTCTACGAACGTGTCACGGGAGCGGCGAGCGGCGGGATTCGCCGCGGAGCGCCGGTGTGAGTCGCCGCGCCGTGTTTCTCGACCGCGACGGCACTCTCGTGCATCCTCGCCGCTACCCGTCATCCGCTGACGACCTGCGACTGTACGAGGGCATCGGACCAGAACTGTGCGCCGTGCAGCAGCGAGGCTTTCTGCTGGTCGTGATCACTAACCAGGCAGGGATCGCTCGCGGCCTCTTCACCGAGGAAGATCTAGAGGCTATGAACGATCATTTGCGCGCCGAGCTCGCACGCCTTTCGGTCCGCCTCGACGGTATCTATCACTGTCCGCATCACGTCGACGGCGTGATTCCCGCGCTTTCCATCAGTTGTGACTGCCGAAAGCCGGCGCCAGGGATGCTGCTGTGCGCCGCCTCGGATCTGGACATAGACCTCACCGAATCCTGGTTTGTTGGAGACATTCTGGACGATATCGAGGCGGGCCGGCGGGCCGGCTGCCGCACCGTTCTAGTGGACCTCGGGACCGAGCCGCCGCCCACGAAGCCGGAGCGAATGCCGCACTACGTGGCGCGCGACACAGTGCGCGCACTTCACGTCATCCAGGCAATCGAAACCCGCGAGCAGGTTCCGGACCCGGATTACCGTCCGTCGGGGTGGAGCGGCACACGCGGTGAGCCGGTCAGATGATGACGGCCATCGATGTGGTGCAGGGTTTTCGCGATGTGCGCGTTCTCCTCCTGGGCGACGCCATGCTCGATACATATCTTGAAGGGAGCGCCGAGCGTCTGTGCAGGGAGGGACCGGTCCCGGTCGTGCGCCGGACAAGCGAAGGCCACGCGCCGGGAGGAGCCGCCAATACGGCCGTCAACCTGAGGGCTCTGGGAGCCGAGGTTTACTTCCTGAGCGTGGCGGGTGAGGACTCCGCCGGTTCGCTGCTGCGAAGGTCATTGCGTGAGCACGGTGTCGACGACCGATGGGTGCTCGAGGAACCCACGATCGCAACCCTGCACAAGCTCCGGGTTCTGGCGGACGACCAGTACGTGGTGCGATTCGACTCTGGAGATGTCTTCGAAATCTCCGTTTCGATGAAAGAGACAATGCTCGATTCGTTGACCGAGCTGTATCCCCGCTGCGACGTGGTCGTGATTTCTGACTACTGTTACGGCTCGATCTTTCCGGGTGTGCTTCGAAGGCTGGGTGATCTGCGCCGATCACGTCCCCGCCCTCTTGTTGTCGACTCCAAAAACCTCCGAAACTTCCATGGACTGAACGCCACGATCGTCGCTCCTAACCTGCTGGAAGCCCGGCTGGTGACCGAAGCGCCTGACCCGCACCCGCATTGCGCGAACATCGTCGATGCGGAGCGCACCGCACATTGCCTGCTCGAGCTGGTTGACGCCGAGCACGTCGCTATCACAATGGCTGGCAAAGGCGTTCTCCTGGCCTCTCGCGGCGGCAAGACGTGCCGTCTGCCCACACACCCGGTGGCCCGGGCCAACGATGTGGGCGCTGGAGACTCGTTTACGGCGGCAGTAGCGCTAGCCTTAGCCACTGGAGCAGACCCTGCCATGGCCGTCCGTGTCGGTATAGGCGCAGGCAGCATCGCTGTTACTCGACCTCGAACCGCGATCGTGCAACAGCAGGAGCTGTTGCAGCGCGTAAGCCTGGACGATGGCGCCGAGCCTCCGGTAGCACGCGATGTGGCTTGGCGTGTCCGTCAGGAACAACGGTCCGGACGGACCGTCGTGTTTACCAACGGGGTCTTCGACATCCTTCACGCAGGACACGTCCACTTCTTGAGACAGGCAAAATGCCTGGGTGATGTACTGATCGTGGGCGTGAACACTGACCGGAGCGCGCGGACGTTGAAGGGCAAGAACCGACCCATCAACAGCGAACGTGATCGACTCGCTCTGGTACGAGCCCTGGATTCGGTGGACGACGCGATTCTTTTCGACGAAGAAACCCCGTCCGCGGTGATTCTCACTCTGCGTCCGGACGTTCACGTCAAAGGAGGGGACTACGCCGGCGAGTCTCTGCCGGAGGCGGATGCCGTGCGCGCGGTCGGCGGCCGCCTGGAGATCCTGCCACTGGTGGGTGGGGTCAGCACTACCGGTGTCATCGATCGCATCCTGGCCCTCGCTCTCGAGGGAACGGCAGGAGGTATCGAGTGATTGACGTGCGTTGGCAAGAGGCGCGCCGTGTCCTCGTGGTGCGGCTGGACAATCTCGGCGACGTGCTCGTCACGACGCCCGCTATCCACGCCATCAAGAGATCGCTGCCGGAGGCCCACGTCACGTTGCTTTCCAGCGCGCTCGGAGCGCAAGCCGGGCGGCTCAATCCGGATGTGGACGACGTACTCGTGCACGAGGCACCATGGATGGACCCGTGGCGCCGGCTACCACAAGACCCGGAGCGCGAAATGCGGGCGATCGCAGGACTCCGTGACGGACGGTTCGACGCCGCGGTGATTTTCAGCTCGTTTCGGCAGAGTCCGCTGCCCGCAGCGTATCTCTGTTATCTCGCCGGCATTCCCTTGCGCCTGGCGGCATCCATTGACGGGCCGGGCTCGCTATTGACCACACGTCACAAGCGTCCCCCGGGCATCATGCATGAGGTGGAGCTGGGCCTCGATCTCGTGGGGGCAGTCGGTCTGGAGACCGACGAGCTAGATCTCGTCCTCCGCGTCTCTGGGGAGGATTTGCGGAGCGCCGTGGACATCTTGCCGCCTCGTACGGGACCGGTGATTGTCGTACATGCGGGCTGTACCATGCCGGCGCGCACCTACCCCTGGGAGATGTTTGCGCAGGTTGCCGATCTACTAGTGGAGCGGCTGAACGCCATCGTGGTTTTGACGGGATCTGATGGTGAGAGAGACCTCGTGTCCGCGATCCGGGAGCGCATGCTCTATGACGCCATCGACCTTGCCGGCGCCGCAGCGTTCCCCGTCTTCTGCGGTGTCGTACAGTGTGCGGATCTTGTCATCACCAACAACACGGGTCCGATGCACGTTGCCGCCGCTGTGAAGACTCCGGTCGTGGCTCTCTTCGCTCTCACGAATCCGCCGGAGCAGTGGGGCCCATGGCGGGTGCCGCACCGGCAGCTGTTTCACGACGTGCCCTGCCGCATTTGCTACAGCCGCGTGTGCCCATACGAGCTGGAGTGCCTGCGCTACGTTACGCCGAACAAAGTGACGGCGGCGGCGGCGGAGTTGCTGGGTGAGGGGCGGCGTGGAGCACATGACTACGAGAGGCCGGAGCCGCTGGCCGTGGGCACCGGAGGTGTGATTCGATGAATCCATGGCTCCAGGCTAGAAACATTCTGGCAGTGCGACTGGACAACATAGGCGACGTCGTCATGGTTGGCCCCGCCTTGCGGGCGGTCAAGGAGTCGTCTCCGTTGGCGCGAGTTACGCTGCTTGCCAGCGCCGCGGGCGCAGCCGGGGCCTCTCTCTTGCCCTGGGTCGATGACGTCATCACCGTCCGTCCGATCTGGCAAGATGTCCACGCGCGCGTGCCTTTTCACCCTGACCGGGACATCGAATTCGCTGGTTCGCTTGCGGCGCGCGACTTCGACGCAGCTCTCATCTTCACGTCCTTCAGCCAGACTCCACATGTTCCCGGTTACGTCTGCTATCTCGCGGGCATCCCTCTGCGGGCGGGCGAATCAAAAGAATTCGCGGGCGGTACGCTGACTACCGAGCTCAAGGGCGCTTCAGACGAGATACACCAGGCGGAGCGGAATCTCCGCCTGGTCGAGGAGGTTGGATTCTCCGGCCGGGATCGTCGTCTTTCTATCGATGTGGGGATCGAAGCGCGTGCTGCCGCGCCTCATCTGCTTCAGAAGACAGGCCTTGATCCTTCCGAGCCGTATATCGTTCTTCACCCCGGCGCCAGTGCCGAGGCGCGCCGGTATCCGTGTGACCGATTTGGGCACGTGGCATGCGGACTGAACGATCTGGGGTGGCAGGTGCTGGTTACGGGCACGGAAAAGGAAAGCGCACTTGTGCACGAGGTTACGCTCTATGCTCCCGGAGCGCATGTATTTCTTGGCGGCGCCGACCGGCGAGACGGCCCGTCACTCCGAGACTATGCAGCGCTGATCGAGAGCGCGGCTCTCGTTGTGTGCGGCAATACGCTGCCGCTGCATCTCGCGGATGCACTCGGAGTCCCATTGATAGTGCTGTATAGTGGCACCGATCGCGAGGAACAGTGGCGTCCACGGTCCACACGCGCGACTTTGCTCCGGCGCCCGACCTCGTGCCATCCCTGCTACCTATTCCAGTGTCCCATCGGAAAGCCCTGCCTGGACATTCCTCCGCAAGAGGTGGTGGACAGTGCCCGCGCCATGCTCGAGAGTGATCCGCAGCGTGCTCCACTCGTGTTAATGGGCGCGTCATGACGTGGGACCGGATCCCCCGGGCCCTCGCGCGGAAAGCCGTGCGGCGGATTGTGATCTTCCGCGCTCTGTATCTCGGGGACATGATTCTGGCGTCGCCGGCATTCCGGGCAATTCGCGCGGGCTACCCGGATGCGGAGATAACACTGATTGGCTTGCCCTGGGCCGCCGAGTTCGCACGTCGGTTCCGATGCGAGATCGATCGATTTCTGGAGTTCCCGGGGTATCCCGGACTGAAAGAGATCGAGGTCGATCACGAGAGAATGACGCTCTTTTTGCAGGAGCAGCGACGCTACGACTATGACCTTGCGCTGCAGATGCACGGCAGTGGACGCATCAGCAATCGATTCATCGCGGAGCTTGGCGCGCGCTTCACGGTTGGGTACTTCGAAGGCGAGGGGCCGTCGTACTTGACGATCGCGTCGCCGTATCCGGATGGGGAGTCAGAGATCGATCGCAATCTTGGACTGGCACGCCTGCTCGGGTGTCCGGAGGCGGGCAAGAAGCTTGCGTTCCCACTCTTTGCGGAAGACCGGGAGGAGGCGGATCGGCATTTGTCGCGTCTGGAAGACGGACGGCCTGAAGGCCTGAGCTACGCAGGTCGGGAAGACGGACGGCCTGAAGGCCTGCGCCACGGAGGATGGCGAGAGGGACCGCGCAACCGTCTCCGGATTGGCATACATCCGGGGTCGCGGGCGTCGAGCAGGCGTTGGCCGCCCGAGCGCTTTGCCGCTGTCGCGGACCATTTCGCACGTCGACATCGGGCGATCATCGTTTTGACGGGCGGGAGAGATGACCAGGAGACGTGCCGGGCCGTGGAAACGAACATGTGGTCCGTCGCGGTCAACCTGGCGGGCAAGACGTCACTGGGAGGACTCGCGGCCGTCGTTGAACGGCTCGATCTCTTCGTTAGCAACGACACGGGTCCGGCTCACATCGCCGGCGCCGTCGACACACCAAGCGTGCGCATCTTCGGCCCGGCTGATCCGGAACGATGGGCGCCGCTCAATCAGGACTGGCACCGGGTTGTCCGCCGTCCGGTGGCCTGCAGCCCCTGTTCCCACGTCGAGTGTCCGATCGACCACCGGTGCATGCTCTGGATTTCAACCGATACGGTCGTGCGGGCCTCGGAAGAGCTGCTATTTGAGGGAGCCGCGGCGTGCAACGCCTGAACATTCTCATCTGGCACATCCACGGCAGCTATCTTAACGCACTCGCACGCATCGAACACAATTGGTACCTGCCGACCAGGCCGGGACTTCCCGAGGGGTATGGGGGGCGTGGCCGAACCTTCGATATGCCCGATTATGTCCGCGAAATTCCAAGCGAACGTGTTCGCGACCTGGATCTCGATCTGGTGATCTACCAGACTCCCAAAAACTTCCATCAGGACGCGGCAGAGATCTTAAGTGAGCGGCAGCGCGCGCTGCCATCCATCTATCTCGAGCACAACACGCCGAAGGACAGCGCGTTTGATGAGCGTCATAGTGTCGACGATTCATGCACATTGCTCGTCCACGTCACGCACTACAACCGTCTGATGTGGGACACAGGCGTGACGCCCACCGTCGTTGTCGAGCACAGTGTCGCCATCGATCCGTCGATCCGCTATGTCGGGGACCTGGATCGGGGGATCACGGTTGTAAACGGCATGCAGAAGCGACGGCGCATTGCGGGATACGACCTATTCCTACAGGCACGCGATCGCGTGCCGCTGGATGTCGTGGGTATGGAGACCCAATCGTTCGGCGGCTTGGGGGACGTGCCTTACCGAGATCTGCATCGTTGCATGGCGCAGTACAGGTTCCTATTCAGTCCGATTCGCTATACGAGCCTGCCTCTAGCGGTTATCGAGGCGATGACCATCGGGATGCCGGTCGTGGCTCTGGCGACCACGGAGCTGCCGGCGGTGATTGAAGATGGCGCGTCCGGCTTCGTCTCATGTGATCTGGAACGGCTTATCGGTCACATGCAACGGCTGCGAAGAGATCGGGAGGAGGCACATCGACTCGGAGCGCGCGCCCGCGCGGTAGCTCTCGGGCGCTTTGGAATGAATCGCTTCACTCGCGAGTGGAATAGCGCCTTTGCGCAAGCAATCGAGCTGCGAGGAGGCCCTCAACTCCACAACTTGAAACCTCTTACGGCCGCGGCCGCCTTCAGGAGGGACGCCGCGGATTCTCACGAGGACCGTGATGCTTGACTCCATCCGCATTGCGTTTCTCAGCGAGCACGCGAGTCCCCTCTCGCTGCTCGGTGGCGTCGACGCCGGAGGTCAGAACGTGTACGTGGACGAGGTCAGCCGCAACCTGGGGACTCTCGGTCACACCGTCGACGTTTTCACGCGGCGGGACAACCCGGATGTGCCGGACATCGTGCAGTGGTCGCCAGGTGTGCGCATCGTCCACATCGCCGCCGGCCCGCCCGAATTCATTCCCAAAGACGACGTATGGCCGCTCATGCCGGCTTTTCGCGATGGGATCGCCGCCTTTATGCTCCGGAATGCCCGAACCTACGACGTGATCCACTCAAACTTTTGGATGTCCGGGTGGGTTGCTGCCCAGCTGAAGCCGCTGCTTCGCGTGCCTGTTATCCACATCTTTCATGCCATGGGGTTGACGAAGCGGCGGCATCAGGGCAGCTCTGACACCAGTCCGGGAGAGCGCATGACGGTCGAACGCGAAGTCATAGCGCGCGTCGACGCTTTGATCGCTCAATGTCCCGCCGAAGAGCACGAGCTTATTGACGATTACGCCGCCGAAGCCGGCAAGGTGGCGTTGATACCCTCCGCGGTGAATGTCGATACGTACCGGCCGATACAGCAAGCGGAGGCACGCCACGCTCTGGGCATCAACCCCGATGTGCCACTTGTCGTATACGTTGGCAGAATGCTCCCGCGCAAGGATGTGCGCAACGTCATCCGTGCTGTCGCTCTCATGGTCGAACGCGAGGACGTGCCGGTTGAACTTTTACTCGTCGGCGGGGAATCCGCCGAGCCCGACCCGGTCCTCACTCCTGAGATCGGCGTCTTGCGCAGCCTCGCGCGAGACCTAGGCATCCCTGACCGCGTGCGTTTCACGGGGAAGCGGCAGCCGGATGTCCTGTGCTACTACTACAGTGCCGCCGACGTCGTTGTGACCACCCCGTGGTACGAACCCTTCGGGTTGACGCCGCTCGAGGCCATGGCCTGCGGTCGCCCGGTTGTCGGC
>QHBP01000272.1 GCA_003244175.1 Chloroflexota bacterium
GTGCGCCCGGACAGAATCACGAAGAGCAGGATGATGCTAATTCGCAAAACAAGAAACTTGGTCTTTTTTCTCACCAGTTCGCCCTTGGCATTGGGTAGATACGGCTCTCGAGTCGCTGAACTAGCCAGAAGCCCGGAATATTGAGCACGGCGTTATAGATGGCGGCGGGGAAGACCACGCGCCGTATGGCGTCGATCCAATCGACCGGGTGCTGCGTACTCTCCCAGATAAAGAGCACGACCGCGTAGTACAGAAACGTCGCTGCGAGCATCGTGATTGGCGGCAGTAGGACATGGGTTTTCATGAAGGTGCTCTGGCCGAGGCTTACCAAACTCGCTACGAGAACGAGAGCGACGGTACTGGTACCGAACGGCCATCCCGAGAAGGTGTCCAAACACAACCCACCCAAAAAGGCCCACAACATTCCCTCATCGACGCCGCGCAGAATGCCCCAATTGACGACGAGCATCAGGACGAGGGCCGGATACACGCCGCTCATGGCCAAATGCCGCGCAACGCTCGCTTGCAGAAGTGCGAGGACCGGCAGTAGCCAGATGGCGGTGATGAAACCGGGATGTAGCGTGCGAACGTTCACGGCGTCGTGAGCTTCGTTAGCTGCATCGGCTTGAAACTCTTGATGACCTGGACCATGTCCAAACTCTGAATGTCCGTCGCCGTTCTCAGGGCGCCGGTCTGGAAGAGAGATACGTTTTGTTTGGTGACACCACTTATCTGGCCGAGGAGCAATCCTCGCGGGTACGAGCCCATGAGTCCCGAGGTCACGATCAGGTCGCCGATGTGGAGCGCGGAGCGCATCGGTACGTAATCGAGCTCCGCGCGGTTTCCGTACTCACCGTCGACCACACCGCTGGCCTTTGTGCCCAGGTCGAGCGCCCCGACCGTGCTGCTGGGGTTCACAAGGACCAATACTATGGAGGCATTCCCCTCCAGGTCCGAGATGGATCCGACAAAATACCCGTTCTGGTCGACCACGGTCATATAGCGAGCGAGACCGTCGCGTCTGCCCTTATCGATGATGATGTACGGGGTCAATGGATCCGGGCTCACGCCAATGACGTGAGCAGCGGTGTACTGCATGGCCTTGTTATTCGTCTCAAAATTCATCATCCGCCGCAGCTGGATGTCGTCGCGCATGCGAAACTGGAGCTGTGCATTCGCGGTCAAAACGCGTCCCAACTTCTGCCGCAGTCGCTTGTTCTCGTTGTAGAGGCCCGGGCCTTCGAACACCGCCGACACGCTATTTCCCAGCCCGGAAGCTGCTTCGCTCGCCACGGCGGCAAATGGCGCCGCGGCCGTCAGCGCGACATCGTCGACCGGTCGCAACCAGCGCCCGAGAAGTAATACCAGAAAAGCCAGTAGTAGAAAGAAAGCGGCAAACCTGCGTCCACTTCGAGTCTCAACCATGAGTGTCCCTGCGTCCTATCGGGGAACTCGTCCGTCCTGTGGTGACACAAAAACCTTACGGAGCGTGTCGAGGTCCTCCTGGCAGCGACCTGTGCCGCGCACCACGCAGGTCAAGGGATCGTCGGCAATCGTCACCGGCATCCTGGTTTCCTCGGCGATCCGCCTGTCCAATCCCTGTAGAAGTGCTCCGCCGCCGGCGAGAGTAATGCCCTGATCCATGATGTCCGCAATAAGCTCGGGGGGCGTTTCCTCGATGGTGGTCGTCACCGCCTCGACGATCTCCGCCACCGGGACCTCTGTCGCGTCGCGAATTTCTTTGCTTGAGACCTCGACCGATTTCGGCAACCCCGTAACGACGTCCCGCCCCCGCAACGTTACCTTTTTCTCTTCGACGTCGTTGTGCGCCGAGCCCGCAGTCAGCTTGGTCTGCTCGGCGGTCCGCTCCCCGATCAACAGGCCGTGCTCCCGGCGCGCGAATTGTAAAATCATCTCATCGATCTCATCCCCGGCGATACGCACGGACCGACTGATGACGATGCCTCCTAGAGAGATAACCGCTACCTCCGTGGTGCCGCCTCCAATATCCACGATCATGCTTCCGCTGGGCTCGGTGATGGGAAGGTCGGACCCAATTGCCGCGGCCATCGGCTCCTCGATGAGGTACGCCTCGCGCGCCCCGGCGTTGACGGCCGCATCCGACACCGCGCGCCTCTCTACCTCGGTCACTCCCGAGGGGATGCCGACCACGACTCGCGGCCGCGGCAGCAGCGCCACCTCTTCGTGCACCCGATTGATGAAGTAGCGCAGCATGTCCTCCACTATTTCGAAGTCGGCGATGACCCCGTCCTTGAGCGGCCGGATGGCAACGATGTTGGCCGGGGTGCGCCCCACCATGCGCTTGGCCTCGGCCCCTATCGCCAGGACCCGCTTTGTTCGCTTGTCGATCGCGACCACCGAGGGTTCGGAGATGACCACGCCGCGGCCTCGGACGAAGACGAGCGTGTTCGCGGTCCCGAGGTCGATTCCCAGGTCTTTAGAAAACGCCCCAAAAAGCGTGGACAAGGGGCTCCGCACACGAATCTCCGTCCCAGCCAAGAATCAGGCCAGTATATCACGGCACTTTTGGCGTCTTTCCGCCCTTCATTGACAGCGACATGGACCCATTGATATGCTCTCAGCATAGGTATAAAGGAGGTGATGTGCAGTGGATAGTAGTCATAGTTACCCGAGCAATCTGGCATTCTGCACGGAGGTGACTACCGGCTGATTCACCTCCACCGCTCGCTAGCAACGGGCGGGTGGGACGTCAAAAAGCAGTTGGTAACTCGAGGGAGCGACATCGTCGCTCCCTCGTTTCTATTTCTCGTATGACTCGTCTGGACATCGAGGACGTCTCCATCCGCCTGGCCGATTCCTTTCTGGGGAATAGACTTCGTCACCTCGTGTCACTAGAATCGACCAACGTGACGGCGCGTCAAGCTCTGGAGCGCGGTGTTGACCCGCCCATTCTTGTCTCAACCGACTTCCAGACGGACGGAAAAGGGAGGCGCGGGCGCGCTTGGAGGGCTCCTCGGGAATCGAGCCTGCTGATGTCCCTGGTCGTCCCCCTACCTCCGGGCTCGTTTGCCGGCGACCTCGTCCACGCGTCCGCGCTCGCCGCTTCCTCGACCATTGGAGACATCACCGGACTCTCCACCTCCATCAAGTGGCCCAATGACGTGCTGATCAATGGGCGCAAGTCGGTGGGCGTCCTGACCGAAACCGCGGTCGTCGATGACCACATGTGTGCGATTGTGGGCACGGGGATAAACGTGAACTTCGATCCGGCCTCCGTCCAAGGTCTTCCTTCCTCGGCCACGAGTGTCTCTGCCGAGCTTGGCGCTCCAATCTCACGCGAGGATCTCCTTGTTGCATTCATTCGATCGTGGGAACGGAGGTATCTGCGGTGGATCGAGGATCAGGATTCACTGCACGAGGAATGGTGTGCGTTTCTCGGCACGTTGCGACAGTGGGTCACCGTGTACGATGACAGCGGACATTGGTCCGGTCTGGCGGTCGGAGTGGAGCGCGACGGCAGCTTGCGGGTGCGCGATACCACCGGACGCACGCGCGTTGTATACGCCGCGGACGTCTCAATTCGAGCCCACTAGCTTCATCGTGCCGGTTCGTTGTGTCTCGACGGGCGCACAGTAAGAATCACGAGGAACATGTGTCGCAGGGAGAAAACGCTCGAGCGGTCCGGCAGCGAAACTTGGAGGAGCTTGCCGGCCTTGGCCTACCGTATCTTGAGACTCGATTCGGGCCCACCCGCACCGCGGAAAGCACAAGGGAACGATTCGACACGCTCGAAGGCGCGTCCGTGCGCGTGGCCGGCCGTTTGATGCGCGTGCGCGCAATGGGCAAAGCCTCGTTCGCTCACGTTCAGGATCGTTCGGGCGAGATCCAACTCTATTTCAAGTCGGATGATCTGGGCGAGGAGCAATACCGCTACTTCAAGCTGCTTGACATCGGCGATATTGTCGGGGTCCAGGGTGATGTTTTTCGCACGCGCACGGGAGAGGTATCGATCCATGTGCGTAACTGCATTCTTCTCGCCAAGGCGTACCAGCCCCTGCCGGACAAGTACCATGGTCTTGCCGACGTCGAAACGCGCTACCGGCGTCGTTACCTCGACCTGATCTCCAATGAGGAGTCCCGGCGGATCCTGACAATCCGCAGCAAACTGACCCGCGACCTGCGCCGCTACCTGGATGCCTGCGACTTCATCGAGGTAGAGACACCTATCCTGCAGCCCCTCTACGGTGGAGCGGCCGCCGCTCCCTTCGTGACGCGCTACGAGTCTCTGGATACCGAAGTCTACCTGCGGATCGCCGACGAGCTGTATCTGAAGCGTTTGATCGTCGGCGGGCTCGAGCGCGTCTATGAGATCGGCAAGGACTTTCGCAACGAGGGTTTCTCGCGGAAACACAGCCCGGAGTTCACCATGCTCGAGCTGTACCAGGCGTACGCGGACTATTCCGATATGATGAATCTCCTCGAGGACATGCTGTCCTCCGTCGCACAAAGCGCTTTGGGGACACAAAAGTTGACCTTTGACGAGCACGAGATCGATCTGACACCGCCGTGGCGCAGGATGTCGTTGTTCGACGCCATGGCCCAATTTGCTGGCATTGGACAAGAACAGATGGCGTCCGCTGAAGTCCTGCTGGAGATCGCCGAAGCACGCTCCGTTGATATGGCCCCGAATGCCACGCGCGGCAATCTGATAGAGCATCTTTTCAGCGCGCTGGTCGAACCACACCTCATCCAGCCCACGATCATTTACGACTACCCGGTAGACTTCCCCGGGAGCCTTCTGGCGAAGCGAAAGAAAGACGACTCGACGCTCGCGGAGCGCTTCGAGATGTTCGTGGGCGGTATCGAGATAGCAAATGCCTTCACCGAGCTCAACGATCCATTTGACCAGCGCGAACGAATGCGGGACGCCTCTGGTCTGCGCGGTGACGAGCACCAGGAAGTGGACGCGGACTACCTGCTGGCCCTGGAACATGGCATGCCTCCGACCGGCGGCATGGGCTTTGGGACTGATCGTCTGACGATGGTGCTCACCGGTGCCCATCACATCCGCGAGACGATTCTCTTTCCGCTGCTTCGTCAGAGGGAGGACGCCAATGCTGAGCCGTGAATTTCTCAGAGCCCACGCCGACGAGGTGAAGCTAGCGATTCAGCAGCGGTGTGACGATGCGCAGATAGACGAGATTATCGCTCTGGACGCGAAGCAGCGCAGGCTGAAGGTGGAAAGCGACGAGCTGAAGGCAGAGCGCAACCGCATCTCCAAGTTGTTTTCGGACAAGAACCTGTCCCAGGAGCAGCAGGCCGGCTTGCGCCGGCAGGCAACTGGACTGCGCGACCGTGTCCAGGGCGTCGATGAGCGCATCGACGACCTAGAATCGCGACTTCACGATCTTGAGCTCTGGGTCCCCAATATCCCTGACCCCTCCGTTCCCATTGGAACGACCGAGGACGACAATGTCGTGCGATGGACATGGGGAGAACCTCGCGAGTTCTCGTTCGAGCCGCGCTCTCATGCGGACCTGGGTGAGAACCTGGGAATCTTTGATCCTCAAGATGCAGTCGCCATGTCCGGGACGCGGTTCTATGCCCTGGCGCGCGAGGCCGCGCTCATGGAGCGGGCTCTTGCGCACCTCATGCTCGACGTTCATGTGCGAGAGCACGGGTTCGAAGAACGCTGGGTGCCGTACGTTGTGAAGAGCGACGCGATGATCGTGTCCGCCCAGCTTCCGAAATTCGCTGAAGAAGCGTATTACC
>QHBP01000287.1 GCA_003244175.1 Chloroflexota bacterium
CGTGTATGAACGGGATCGAGCCCGGCTCGCTCGCCCTCGATCTCCGTGATTATCTCCTTGACGCACCTAAACGGAATTAGGGAACTAACGGCTAGACGCGGGGTTCAAGCTCGCATTTTCGACGGCGCCAGCGTGCACGAACTGCACCGCCAGTTGAACATGAGCTATGAAGTCGGCTGGTCCATGCGCGTCTGCCGACAATTGGGAATTGCCGCATATTCCCTCGCCGAAGAATCTTACCCTGAGCATCCCCTCGCCTCACGAAAGATGTGACTCTGAGAGCCGCCCTTGAGGAGAGCCTAGTGACGGACCGACGTCCATCCTTCCGCCGTTGCACACCCCGTGCAAGGACCTCCGCGGCTAATTGGACCAAATACAGCGAGAGCGCGACCCCGGGTGGGCAAGGTCACGCCCTGCGGTGGGTCTCCGAAACATTCCCCCACAATCGAAGACCACCCCCATTCTATGGCCCCAAGAGTTCGGCCGAGGTCCGGCACGATCGATGCATACGAGCCGGAAGGGAGTGACAAGTGGCAATACTAGTTCTACCCATCGTCCTGGCGATCTTCGCGACCGTGATCACCGTTGAGCTGGCTTACATTACGGTCGTCATCCAAGGGATTGGGCCGACGTAAGAACCAAAAACGTCCGTTCGATGGGAGGCGGAGTCAGTTCGAGGTTCAGTAGCGCTAGCATGACGAGCCCCGTGAGTACAGCCACCGTGACGCTGATTGTGCGGGCGTTCATGGGTCTCAGCTGCGCAAGATCGCTGAGTGCCCGGTGGAGGGGCAAGTAGGTGTGCACCTTGTCGACCGCGCTCACCGCGAGCAGGCCTGTAACAATGCCGGTCATGCCAGCGGCCAGCGCCAGGATGACCAGGAAGCCGATGATCGCCAACGGCCTCAGCGAGTCGTTTTTCGCCAGCCTTGAGTGCGGGCTCCTGGATCGGTCCGCAATCCGGACGCACAGCCAGGCGCGGACCGCCCATCTTCGACTACATCGAGGTCTTCTACAACCCGCGTCGGCGCCACTCGACGCTCGGGTACCTTTCGCCAGCAGAGTACGAACGGAAGCGGGCGCCATGTGTTGCGACCTAAAGTCAGAGCGGCTGCTCGGGAAAGCTCGTCGCAGCCGTAAGGGGTGTGGGTATGTAGACGGCCCGTACACCGACGCAAGTACGGCGCTCCGGCCGTCCATATCCACGCCCCACGCTCCAGGCAGAAGGAGGTAAGCTACCTACGAACGCACCCTGTACCCAATGATCAACCGTCTACCAGAACGGGTCAAATTCAGGTCGCGGATGCGCGGATGCGCTGGGTCGGTGCACTTCGGCAACTATCTCGTCGCCGGAGGTATACGCCAGCACCTTGATCTCCGACGTCGCCTTAATCGCAAGGAGAACGGGGTCGGCGGTCACGGGAGGAACGCTACCGCTCGGATCGGCGAGCCACTTCCGTTTGCGATCCGGAGCGGCAGCGCTACGTACAAGCATTCCGTTGGGATCTGGGAGAGATTCGCCAACTCCTCCATGATGTAGATACCGTTGGGGAGCCAGTACCGTTTGTGGCCGTAGGCCGAGATTTCTTTGCCATCCTTCAGGACGGTCTCGCAGGCGATCGTGTCGGCGCCAACCGCTTTGACCTCCCGCTCCTGGAAGAGGCGCACTGCGTCTTCATCCAGGCCCGGCTGATTTGCCGCGTACCAGTGTGCGTCGCTCGTCGTGGTCCAGTAGCGCATCCAATCGAAGTCCAACAGCGCGATGTCGCCCTGCTTGAGCGCCACCCCATGGGCCTGCTCGTACTCCAGGATCTGGTCGCGGGTAGCCGACTCTCCGGCTTGTAGTCGTAATGAGCCGAGATGGTAGACAACTGCACGCCCGATCAACTGAGTCAGAGACATATGGTCGAGGGTCTGGTGCATGCGGTCGGCATGGACGTGGCTCGGGGTGTCGACGTGGCTCCCTGTATGCTCCGCCATGCTGATCGACTGACAATAGTAGCCATCATGCTCGTGCACTACCGTCGGGTCGATCACGGTGTGAGGGTGAGTGGGCCACCTCGGAATGCCGGCCTCGAGACGCGGCGAAAGGTCGACGACCTTCCTGCCAAGCAAGTCCGCCGCGACCTCCTTGATCTGAGAACCAGCTTCTCGCTCGCCTGTAACCGTCACGTCTTCCACCTTTTCGCTGCGCATCGGGGGCCGACGCCAGAAGCACCCTGAACGCGCCCTGGCTTTGTACCACGGCACATTCGTTTATCCGGCTGCTCGGGAGCGACGTTTGCGACGTCAATGTACAGGGCCACGAGGATATCCGCCACCCAGAGGGGGGCGGCAAGATGTCCGGCGCCGACGCGGTGAACTGCCTGCACACGCGTCGGCGCATTTTCGTGGCACGTCTGTAGGGTGTCAGTTGTCACGACACGCTCCTATCGTCTTCTAGAAGAGAACACACTGCGATAGTTGTACAGGACCACGACCACCAACAGGATCGCGCCCTCCAGCATCTCCCGGCTGGCCTGGGACACCCGCTCGACCGTCAGGAGACTCTCGATCGCCGTCAGGAGGAAGGCTCCCAGCGCCGTACCCACGGCCCCTCCCTTGCCACCCAGGATGGACGTGCCTCCCAGCACAACGGCGGCGATAGCCGGCAGCAGGTACGGATCGCCCATGGTCAAGAAGCTGATGCCGGTATAGCCAAGCAGGAGACAGCCGGTGATACCGGCGGTGATTCCGCTGATGACATAGGCCAGAACGGTCACGCGGCGCAGCGGAACGCCGGAAAGCTGCGCCGCGCGGACGTTTGTCCCGATAGCGTAGATGTAGCGGCCCATGCGTGTGCCCATCAGCAGCCACAGCGCGAAGCCGATGACGACCAGCCATATGATGACGGTGCCGGTAAGCCCTTCTCCCAGGTTGTGGTTAGAGATGGCGTCCAGGGTGGCAGAGGTCCCTGAATTGGGACTCCCCTGCGTCTCAACGAGATCGATCCCCCCAACCACGCTGCCGCTGGCAAGCGTCATGACGAGCGGCGGGATTTTGAACCAGGTCACGCCAATCCCGTTCACGAGTCCGATACCGGCGCCCAGGCCAAGGCCGATGGCAAGTGCCACCCCCGTGGGCAGGCTGGTCTCTGCGAAGAGCGTGCTCACCACCACGGCCACGGCGGTAATCACGCTAGCGACCGAGAGATCGATACCGGAGGTCAGGATAACGATCGCCTCTCCCGTTGCGACGATTCCCAGGAACCCGGCAAGCTGCAACGTATAGAAGAAGTGGTTCAAGGAGATAAACCCGGGAACAACCGCCAGCGTGACCACGTAGACCAGGGCCGCGACGACGAACACCCCGAAGGTCGTCTGATTGACGCGGATCCAATCGCGCCAGGTTGGCCGGGATGTGACAGGCTCGCTCACGTCGGGCTCCGACCTAACGGATACGCTGCTCATGGCGTCTCCTCCGTCTGGAGCTGGGCAACGCCGCGGGCCCGAGTGGCGAGCCCGCTCAGTCCGGCACCCCGCCGCCATGTCGTGATTGCCACCACGATAACCAGGATGACTCCCTCGACCACGCCCTGCCAAAAGGAGGAGACGCCCTGGAACACGAGAAGGCTGACGAGGATGCCGATGACGACGGCGCCGGCAATGCTGCCCACCACCTTGCCATCGCCGCCGAAGAAGCTGACGCCGCCAACCACCGCCGCGGCGATGGAGCTCAGCGTAAAAGGATCGTCGATATGCGGATCAACGGAGCTGGTCTGGGCGCTCAGGACAATACCGGCCAGCCCGGAGAACAGACCACCGAGGCCAAACGCCCAGGCATAGGACGCCCAGAGCGACACGCCGGTCACCCGCGCCGCGTGCGGATTGTCACCTGTGGCGTAGATGTGCAGGCCGATCGAGGTATCACGCGGGAACTGCCAGAGGAGGATCGCGGCTACCAGGATAATGGCGACGGACGGGAGAGGGGACCCCAATCGCCGGTAAACCAGTTGACGACGTCGGTCGTCACGGTGCCGCCCGGGGTCTCGAGCGTCCGCAGGGCCAGACCACCCCAGAGAAATGACGTGGCGAGCGTGACCACAATTGCCGGCAGGCGGAAGATGCTGATGAACACACCGGTGACTGCAGCCAGCGCTGTGGTGACGGCGAGGACGCCAAGCAGGACCAGCAGGCTCGGCGTATGTCCCCCGAGGTGCGTTGCGACGAGCGTCGAGGCCAGGCTGATCATGGCGCCGATCGACAGGTCGACGCCTCCCAAGAGCATGACCAGCGTCTGCGCCATGGCCGCGAGAATGTAGGGCGCGAGCTCGACCAGGAGGGTGGTCAGGTTAGGCAGCTGGAACATGTCGGGCTGCAGGTGCCAGTTCCACGCAATGATGGTGAGCATGATGATGTAGACCGGAACCAGATCCTGTATGTTGCCCCATAGTCGTCGCGGCGTCGTCATGCGTTCCCTGCCTCCGCCGACGCCGCCCCCATGGTGGCGTGCGTCAGGTTGTACTCAGTGAGATCCTGGCCGTAGAGCTCTCGCTGGATGCGGCCTTCATACAGCACGTAGATGCGGTCACACAGCCCAAGTAGCTCGGTGGTGTCGGTGGAGGCCACCAGGATGGCCTTGCCCCCTTCCGACAGGTCCCGGAGAAGTCGATAGACCTCGGCCTTCGTCTCCACGTCGATGCCGCGGGTTGGCTCGTCCATCAAGAGCAGCTCGAAGCCAGTCTCCATCCACTTGCCCAGCACAACCTTCTGCTGGTTTCCACCGCTCAGGCTCTCCACGGGCTGATGCCACTGCGTCTGGCGGATACGAAGGCGCCGGCGCATATCGGCGACCGCTCGTTCCTCCTGGCGGAAGCGAAGCGCCCCGAGGAGGCCGGCAAGAAAGTGCCGGAGCAGGACGATGGTCAGATTGAACTCGACGGGGTGGGGCAGAAACACCACCTGACCGTCCTTCAGGACGACCGCCTGGTTGGCGATGGCAAACACCTCCCGCAGTCGGTGCGACACGAAGATGAGCGACGCGCCGTGCTCGTTCAGCCTCCCCACCGTCTCGAACACGCGCTCCACCCGAGTGGTGTCGAGCGCCGACGTGGCCTCGTCCAGGATAAGGATCGTGGGATCCCAGGAGAGTCCCTTCGCGATCTCGACCATCTGCTGGTCCGCCAGAGAAAGGTGCTGCACGCGCGCCCCGGGATCGAGGTCGATACCGAGGCGCTTGAACAACTCTTCGCTCTGCCGGATCATGCGCTGACGCCGCAGCCGGCCAGCGGGCCCCCTCACCTCGTGTCCCGCGAAGATGTTCTCCCAGATCGTGAGGTGCCCGAAGAGGGTCAACTCCTGGTGGACGACGGCGATACCGCGGCGCAATGCGTCGTGTGGGTTGCCCAGCGTAAGCTGCTCCCCTCGCAGCTCCACGGTTCCGCTGTCCGCGGGAAACACGCCGGAGACGATATTGATCAAGGTACTTTTCCCCGCGCCATTCTCGCCGACCAGCGC
>QHBP01000199.1 GCA_003244175.1 Chloroflexota bacterium
TCGCACCCCCCGGCTCTCGCAGAGTAGAGTGGGCCGCCGGCGAGGTACCGGGTTGTCCAGCCCTTTTCCGTCGGCCCCTCCCCAAGCGCAGCATGCGAGTTTCCCCGCACTGCGCTTTCCAGTGACTCATGCCAGTTTCTTCTCAGTCGGTCGTCCTGCATGGATGGCCTCGTGACAGGCGCGACAGACGACCAGGGTCTTGCGCTGGCGGGCTGCCATGATCTGCACCCACACCGGCTTCTCCCTATGTCCCTTGCTCTTCAGGTCTGCCAGCTTGCGGAGGTGATGGACCTCACAATCCTGGCGCGATCCGCGGAGCTCACAGGTATCGGCTAGCACCCGCTGGAGCAGCTCACTGCCCCGATCCGTGTTGATCTTGGGCGGGGTCTCCGTCAGAACGGCGCTGCGCTGCCGTCGCATCGGGATACCGCCGAACTGGGCCACCAAGGGCTTCTTGGCTGATCCCCGCTCTACCACCACCCGTAGGCAGCTCGTGCTTCCATACGGCGTCTTGACCGTTGTCCGGTACTTACGCTGCATGGCCATCATCGAGCTCTTGTGCTTGCACGCCAACGTCTTGAGCAACGAGCCCCGCATGGTGTAGTGCAGCCGTCAGAGCCATCCAACGTTCTGGGCCAGCAGGTAGTACTGCGCCAGCCCCCGGAACGCCGCCTGATATTCGGCCACGATAGTGAAGTCGCTATCCTGAGTCCGGACCAGGTGGATCGGGTAGCCCTTGCGCTCGTACCGGGCGCGATGCTCGCTGATGACCTCCTGAGGCAGACGTAAGCCGATGGACGCGTTGACCCCGCGCTGGCCCCGCCAATCCAGCTTGTCGTTGGCGTAGCGGACCACGATGTCGTAGCCCAGGAAGCGCGCTGGCTGGCTGGCGGCATGGGTGATCAGCGTCTTCTCCTCCGAGAGTTCCAGCTTGAGCTGATCGCGCAGGAACGCTCCGAGTTGCTGCTTGATCTCCTCGGCGTCCGCCTTGGGACCGACGAAGCCTAAGAGCCAATCGTCAGCGTAGCGAACGTACCGGAAGCGCCGGTAGTCCGGGTCATTGGGGTCTTGCGATGGTAGGAGGTTTGAAGCCTGTTTGAAGCCTCCCCCTGTCGAGCGGCTCCGGAGGACCTACCTCCATCTCCTGCATAGTTTCCGCTTCGGGATCCTTCATCTACTCCATGAAGCCTCCTTAAACGACCGTGTCACACCAAGCCCGCGCCCCTGCACGGACATGTCAGTCGATTCGGCGCGCGTGGAAGAATCGCGGCCGGGGCTTGGATTCGACACGAGGAGCGTCGCGCCATAGGCCCAGCTGGACGGGCTAAAGGCCCTGAGCTACGGGGCGGCCTCGGGCTCCAACGTACGGCCGGGACCCACACACGTGGGATGTCTCGTGCGCTCACGTCGCCAGTCGTACTACCAGGAGTACTGCTCCATTTCCTCCCGCACCAGTCCGATGCCCTTTGCCGGTGGTGTCATCAGTCAGCACGACCGCCCCCGGTCCAACTCGTCGAGTTTCTCCGTGACTCATGGTAAACACGGCCTCGCCAGTGACGACCACACACATCGTTGGGACCGGTGAGCAGTGCCAGTCCTGGTGATAATCCGGAGCAAAGGACACCGTCGTCACCCGTGTAGTCGCCGAGTCCATCAGGATGGCTACACCATCCTCGTTCCGCGCGTCCTCGAGCTCGATATCCTCTGCGCGAGACTCGCCGTCCGGGCTCGCGGAGACGCGGGTGTAGCGCATTACATACCTCCATGTAGATATCGGTCGGACGGCCAAGCCTGACAAATCGCCGGTATCTGCAACTCCGTGGTTCCCAGATTCGAGCCTTCGTATCGCGCGTTCGCATTCGGGACACTCCGCCGCCGGCTTCGATTTCCACCGGCCGTGAAGTCTGGTAGTGTTCTTCCGGTTGCGTCCATGCTGCTGCTAGTCGACGTCGTCCCTTCGGTCCAAATGCCGATCTCGCCCTTCAACGGACTCGTACCGGCCCCCACGCACTCGCCGCCGGCGACGACCGCGTGAGCGCTCGAGGCCAAACACGTCGAAGGCAACGCCAAGTCCACCTACCAAGATTGGCCAGATGGGCCAGAAGTAACCCGCGCCGGTGAGCGCCCAGACCAGGATGAGAAACAGCATGATCAGAGCGTAGCTCAAGACTTCCTTTGGGAGTCTTTGAGGGATATTCCGCGGAATATTCTGAAACAATGTGCCGCGGGCGGGATTGGGAGGTGCAATGAGAGGAGGACACGCGACGGCCGGCAGGTCGTGCGTCAGCACCCTCAGATCTCCAAGAGTCCTACTTGCGTACGCCTTTTCCAGGCGCTCCTGAAACTCGTCGAGCGTCAGACGGCCTTCCGAGTAGTGCTCGCGCAGCACGGTCGCGGCACCCTCAACTGAGCGTACAGGTTGGAGGACCAGGTATCGCGATGGAAGCCAAGCGCCTGAGTCTGGCGACCGGTATGACTGGCACCGCTGGGCATAACCCGCAAATGGAGCCAATCCCAGCACGCTCGCCCGAGATTAATGCCGACGTGCTCCAGGGCGGAGGAGAACAGGGCAAGAACCTGCGCGCGCTTCCCGTACCGTTTCTGGAGCCCATCAATCAAAGCGACAAAATCATCGGCGTCAGGCGCAAACTGAGCCAAGACTGGGTCGAGATCATCGAACGCGTCGCGAATGAGTCGATCCGTCAGCGCGCAAAGCTCGATCAGCGGCGGAACCTGTTTGAAGATCAGGATGTCGCCGTCGTATACCGATTGCTTCCACGTGGTGTCAGGATGACTGGCGGATAGCGAACGGACGACCGCCAAGGCGTCTCCTTGCAGACACGATTTGGAATGGCAATTGTCTCACTCTACTCCCTGACGATCCGCGCACGTTAGCACAAGGTCTTCCACGGCGGCCGACCCTCTCGCCTACACGACAGCCTATGACGACGGCACCCTTGCTTGCCTTGCTCCAGACCACCAATCGTAGGCCAGCTCCCAGGGAAGGTGACCATAGTAGCCGGAGGAGATGGGACTGAGCACGTCCACGACGCGGTGCTGCCCCGAACCGTCCGCGCGCATAAGCCAGAGCTGCGCTTGCCCGTCATGAATGCGCGCAAAGAGGATGGACCTTCCATCGGCCGACCAGAGCGGATGCTCGTCCTGAAAACCGGGAGGGCTCGTCAGTACCTGCCGGGAGGAACCATCGGCGGCAATCCGCCAGATTCGTCGGCCGGCAATTGCCCGCGGGATAGAAGCGCTAGCCCGCGCCGCCGGGGTAACGGGCTCGCCCGCGACAGCGATCCAGCGTCCATCAGGAGACCAGGCCGGATCGGTGACAGCCTCGCGCGCATCGGAGAGGGGATGGAGGACGCCGTTCAGAGAGGTGACGACAAGTCTCTTTCTGACCCAGGTTTCCCGACCGCTGCCCGCGATGAGCGCCAGTTGGCTGCCGTTCGGAGACCAGTCGAGGAAATCGCGATATGTCAGCATGAGCGGCACGATGCGGCTCGGGTGACCTGCGACAACTCGTATCGCAGCTAGAGGGTCGCCGTCAGCTTCTAAGGAAGAGGACATTTGCTTGCTCTGCCAGTAGAGGAGGTATCTGCCATCCGGCGACCATCCCGCCAGGTGACTATTAATCTCCCCCGGATCAGGATTGAGATAGACCTGCTCCCTCACCCTCGCATCGACCGTCACTCGCCAGAGTCCCTGTTCTCTCGGAGGCCGCGAAGACTGTCGGTCTAGATCCTCGTAAGCCACCCATTTTCCGTCCGGGGACCAGGCGATGGCTTGCACGCCGTTTGCTTGGACAACGGACGGCGGCACGAGTTGCCGCTTGCCGGTCCCGTCGGCGTTCACCACGGTGAGCCCTCCGTCGCTGATGTACGTCAGTCGATCCCTCGTTGGCGACCAGGCCAACGGCGATCCCATGACCGGATCGACCAAGCCGACCGCATGTGCCTCGCTACCTGTGAGGTGCTCCAGCAAGGAAAGAACCTTGGAGTTGACGGCAAACCTCCCGTCCATCGAGGCCCGGCATGATGATGTCCAGCACCAGTACGTCCGGACGGAGCGATTGTGCCTTGGCCAGCGCTTCCTCTCCGTCGTGGGCAACGAGCACCTCGAATCCACTCCGCTGCAGAAATGGAGCCAGCTCCGCCGTAATCGGCTGCTCATCGTCTACCAAGAGGACTCGTGACATCTTCGCCTGGCCCATACCCGTCGGTGTGTTCGACCCTCCCCCACCGAGGCCGAGCAGAGAAAGGTGCGGTCACCGCAAACAGTGGTCTCCAGGAGTCAGTACAGGAGGTACCAGTGATCGGAACATGGCGGCAATCGTGGGTGATTCGAATCGCATGCGTCGGGGCAGCGGTTGCTACAGTCATGCCACTTCACGCTGCAACGGTGGCACCGTCGAGACACGCCGCTCGAGAGCTCCGCCGGCATCGCGGCCATCCGTCAGTTCTCACAGATGGGGAACCAAACGCTGGCTCAGAACTTCTACCAGTTGGGCGGAGCAGAAGGCGAGCATCGGGTTCTTGCGCGGGCGGCGCTGGCCATGCTGGGCAGCGACGGCCTGCCGCCCAACAACAAGGCTTTCGCAACCGACATGGTGTACTTCCTGAAGGACGCCCCGGCGGTCTTCCAGGCACGGGGCTTCCTCAACGGTCCAGGTCAGAAGATCCAGTACCCCGGCCGCGATGCGATAAAACTAACCCCCTCCGCTACGACGTCAGCTTTCTCAATCCAGTGGCAATTTGCGACCGGGAGGCGGCCGTCAGGATCAGCATGATACTGAGGGGTTCGGCCTCCCTCGGCGCCGACTGTCTTCCCCTTGCTCTGCTTGCACAGCTTCGACTCACCCTTTACTCGCGAATGGCCGCGGAAGCCGGACGGACTCCCAGCTGGTCCATCTCCAGGCGGAATTCGCGCACGAGCGTTTGCCGCTCCGACTTTTCGCCGAATCCGGCTTCGAGGGCCATGAAAGTCATGGCCGCGAGCTCGGGGACGTCCAGGCCCATGCGCTCATACCCGAGCAGCAGCTCACGGGTCACGTTGGTATCGGCGACCGTGCGGTTGTCGCTGCTGAGCGTCACTCGCAATCCATACCGGTAGTAGCGTGCCGCCGGATGCTGCTCGAAGCCGGTCACCGATTTCGTCTGCACGTTGCTTGTGGGGCACATGTCCAGGCAAATGGCTCGCTCCCGTAGCATCGGCAGGAGGGATGGGTCATCCTCCGCGCGGACTCCATGACCCACACGACTCACGCCGATGACCTCGACGGCGTTGCGCACGCTTTCCGCCCCCGCGCCCTCACCCGCGTGCGCCGTCATGCCGTAACCGGCGCTTTTCGCCCAGAGGAGCGGGTCGCGGTGCAGGAGGATCGGGAAGCCGGCTTCATCTCCCGCCAGATCGAAACCGACAACGCCATTGCCCAGGAACGGAATGCCGGCGCGCGCCACCACCATCGTCTCTGCGGGAGGCATGTGCCGCAGCGCGCACAGGATGATTCCGCCGTGAAGGCCAAATGCCTCTCGTCCGGCATGCCAACCACGCACCACGGCATCAATGACCTGGTGCAGATTCATACCATCATTGGTGTGAAGCGAAGGTCCGAAGCGGATCTCCACATATCGCACATTTTCTGAGGCCAGGTCTTCACAGAGCTCGTAGGTGACGCGCTCCAAAGCGGAGGCCGTCTGCAGGACCCTTAGGGGAGTCGCGAAGTATGACAGCACCTCGGCCAGATCGTGACAGTGCACGGGAGCCCCACACAGCTTGCCGACGAGGTGGCCCGGCACCGCGAGATTGACGTCCTGCTGCACTGCGAGCTCCGCGATCGTCGGTAGACGCAGGCAGCCATCGAGATGGAGATGCAGCTCCACCTTGGGCATCGCCGCGATAATCTGCTGAGCCGAGATTTCGGTTTCTGTACTGTTCATGCTTTCTGCCCTGCCCCTCGTGGTCACTAATCCCCGGGAAAGCTTTCCCGTCGCGCGGTTTCGCCAGTATACTCCCACCGCTCTTTGCGGCCCCGATCGCACGGGGCTATCCGCGGTTCCTCTGCTAGCATCGAGGCAAGCCGACGGACACATAAGCGGCGCGCAGGCGGCGCCAAAAATGCTCACGGGGGTCACAATGCAAAGCCTGGAAACGGCACAACACATCGTCGATGAGAACCTCGACTACAGCCTGTTCTCCTGGTCGGTCCAGGGTTCCATCAAGCCTCTCGCCGTGGTGGGCGGCCAGGGCGCGTGGTTCTGGGATGCGGACGGAAATCGCTACCTCGATCTGTCCTCGCAGCAGGTCATCTGCACCAATCTGGGACACCAGCACCCAAGAGTGGTGCAGGCCATCAAGGATCAGGCGGACAAGATGTGCTTCGTGGCTCCCTCGTACGCCAGCGAGCCCAGGGGGAAGCTGGCCAGGAAACTCGTCGAGATCACCGGCCTGGGCAAGATCTTCTTCACGCTTGCCGGGGCGGATGCCACCGAAAACGCCATCAAGATGGCGCGCTTGGTCACCGGCCGTCACAAGATCATCACCCGGTACCGCTCCTACCACGGCTCCACCCACGGGGCGATGAGCGCCTCCGGCGAGTTCCGCCGCTGGCCCATCGAACCCGCGCAAGCGGGCATTGTCCGCGTCCCCGATCCATTCGTCTACCGCTCTCCGTTTGGAGACGATCCCGAGACGGTTGGCCGAAAGACAGTCGAGTGGGTCGAAGAGGTCATCGGCTACGAGGGTCCGCACACCATCGCCGCGATGATCGTGGAGGGTATTACAGGCTCGAACGGCGTGTTGATACCGCCCGACAACTACTACCCGCTGCTGCAGGAGGTTCTGTGCAAGCACAACATCCTTCTCATCGTGGACGAGGTCATGAGTGGATTTGGCCGCACCGGGGCCTGGTTCGCGTACCAACACTGGGGCGTGCGGCCGGACATGATCACAATGGCGAAGGGCCTGACCGGAAGCTATGTCCCGCTGGGAGCGGTTGCGGTGAGTCAGGAGATCGCCGGCTACTTCGACGATCACATGCTGTGGGCCGGCCTCACCTATGCCGGCCATCCGCTCGCCTGCGCCGCCGGCCTGGCGGCCATCGCGGCGTACGAAGAGGACAATCTCATCGAAGGGGCGCGAGAATTGGGCGTCGTGCAACGCAACAGGCTGCTTGACATGCAGGACCGCCATCCCTGTATCGGCGAGGTGAGATCCATTGGCCTCTTCGGCGTGCTGGAGCTGGTCAAAGACCGCGGCACAAAGGAGCCGGTATCGCCGTTGTACGGTCCCCAGGCTCCGTCGGTCGCTGCTCTCACCGGTGCGTGCCGTTCCAAAGGGGTCGACGTGATGACCCGGTTCAACTGGGTCTTCGTGGCACCACCACTCGTGATCTCTCGGGACGATCTCCTCTGGGGATTGAGCGTGATCGACGAAGCGCTGTACGTCGTCGACAGGTCTCTCTAGTAGGCGCGTTTAAAAGGAAGACATCATGGCAACGCAGGTTCGGCCGGAACAGTCCCGCATCGTCCGCGACATTCAGAACTTCATAGGCGGCAAGTGGGTCTCGTTCGATGGGCCCTCGGAGCCCGTGTACAACCCGGCGACCGGCGAGGTCATCGCCGAAGTGCCCAAAGGCACAGAGGAAGACGTTGATCAGGCCGTCAAGGCCGCCCGCACCGCCTTTACCGATTGGTTCGAGACGACGCCACGCGAGCGTTCCGAAATGTTGCTCAAGCTCGCCGATGCCGTCCTGGCGGATGCCGACGAGCTCGCCAACATTGAATCGGCCAATGTGGGCAAGCCCCGCGCCCTGTTCCTGTCCGAGGAGCTCTGGGTCTGCGCCGACAATCTTCGCTATTTCGCCGGCGCGGCGCGAATTCTCGAAGGCCGGGCGAGCGGTGAGTACATGCGCGGCTACACCAGCATGATCCGGCGCGAGCCAATCGGCGTGGTCGGCTCAATCGCGCCCTGGAACTACCCGCTGATGATGGCGATCTGGAAGATCGGCCCGGCGCTCGCCGCCGGCAACACGGTCATCTTGAAACCATCGGAGTGGACGCCGCTCACGGCTTTACGGCTGGCCGAGCTGGCAGCCGATATTTTCCCGCCGGGCGTCATCAACGTCATCACCGGTGACGGCGAACCCGTCGGCGCGGGCATCGTGCGCCATCCGGGCGTCAACATGGTTTCCCTCACCGGCGACGTCGCAACGGGAAAGGAAGTCGCTAAGGCCGCTTCCGCGACGCTCAAGCGCGTCCACCTCGAATTGGGTGGCAAGGCGCCGATGATCGTGTTCGATGATGCGGATCTCGACGCCGTCAACGAATGGGTGAAGATCGGCGGCTTCTTCAACGCCGGCCAGGACTGCA
>QHBP01000257.1 GCA_003244175.1 Chloroflexota bacterium
TTTTGCCATTCATTCGGAGTAAGGGCTTGTCAAGATACAACTTCCGATATTCTCGGCTGTACCGTAGCGTGAAGGTTGTGACGCGGTGATCGAGAAGGCGAGGTGCGGTATGCCAGGTCGAGCGGTGCATCAGTGTGCATGCCCAACGTGCCGGCAGGAGGGTTCCGAGGGTGCCCGGCATCCCGATCAGGAGCAGCATCGGCAGATGAACCTGTTGTTGAGCCGGCTCGACGAGCAGCAGCGTCGGTGGTATGCGGCGGTGGAGGCCGGTCGGCTGGGACACGGCGGTCTGGTCTTGCTGACCCAGATCACGGGGCTGGACGACAAGACCATCCGGCGGGGACGCCAGGAACTCGCAGGATCGCTGGCGGACCGGCCGAGCGACCGGGTGCGGTTACCCGGTGGTGGACGTCCACCGGTCGAAAAAAAAAGCGGCGGACCTGCTACCGGTGTTGGAGGCGCTCGTGGCGCCCGAGACGGCCGGGGATCCCATGGGAGCGGGGAAATGGCTGCGCAGTAGCCTGCGCCAGATGAGCCGGCGGCTGGGGGAGGTGGGGCGGCGCGTCAGCCATCAGACGGTGGGACGGCTGTTGGAAACGCTGGACTATGCGCTCCATCAGAACGTCAAGCGGCGGGAGGCGGGAGAAGCGCACCCGGATCGGGCGAGGCAGTTCAGCGTGATCGACGCCCAGCGGCAGGCGTGTCAGGAAGCGGGCATCCCGATCATCAGCGTCGATACCAAGAAGAAGGAGTTGGTCGGCAACTTCAAGAACGCCGGACGGACGTGGTCGCGGGAGCCGGAGGCGGTCAACGTCCACGATTTCCCCAGCGCTGCCGAATGTCGCGCGGTCCCCTACGGCATCTACGACGTGGCCCGCAACCGGGGCTACGTCTGCGTCGGCTCGTCGGGCGATACCCCGGCGTTTGCCGTGGATGCCATTGCCCACTGGTGGCAGGACGAGGGCCGCGTCGCCTACCCCAAGGCCGAGCACCTCCTGATCCTTGCCGACGGCGGGGGGAGCAACGGCTATCGCCCTCGCGCCTGGAAACAGCAACTCCAAACGACCCTGAGCGACCATTTCGGCCTCACCATCGAGGTGTGCCATTACCCGACCGGCTGCTCCAAATGGAACCCGATCGAGCATCGCCTCTTTGGCCCGATTAGCCTGCACTGGGCGGGTATCCGCTGCGCACCTGGGAGACCATGCTCGCCTACATCAGCGGCACGGCCACCACCACTGGCCTGGAGGTGCACGCCGAACGGCTCGACGGCCACTACGCGACGGGTCTGAGCGTCTCGGATGCGGAGATGGCCACACTCAATCTCACCACCCACGGAGTCTGCCCGACCTGGAACTACACCCTGTGCCCCCGCTCAATCGGGGCATCACCAGTCGGTACACCGCCGCAAAAACGGGAAGTTATTCTTTGACGAGTCCTTAGCTAGCTAGCTAGCTCCCTCCGGTCGAGCGCCTCTTGGAAGAAATGCTGAGCAGCGCGGGCTTTTAAGTGAAATGGTGGGCGAAATGGTGGGCAGCCTTTCCGCCAAGCCGGCAAATTCGGCGTCTTTCAGCCGCTCAACCTCTGTGCATCCGGGATGAACTTGATCCATAAAGGATCGTAGGCGCCGTGGAGATGCTGGTGCACCCAATAGTACCTGCTGACACGCGGCTGGGCGGGTTCATTCAGGAGCCTCATACGCGCCTCCTCGGGCGAGCGGCCGCCCTTCCGGTGGTTGCACAATTTGCACGCGCTTACGAGATTCTCCCAGCGATGTGGTCCCCCACGATGGCGTGGGATGACGTGGTCGATCGTAAGATCTTTCGTTTGCTTGCCACAGTACTGGCACGTGAAGTTGTCACGCATGAACAGCTCTTTGCGTGTCAGCTTCGCGACCGGATGTACCCTCTTGATCAAATACAGCAGACGGATGACGGAGGGGCAAACATACGCAGCCCTGGCCGTGTGGACCACCAGGACTCCTTGCTCGATGACCTCAGCCTTGCCGCCCCCCACCAGCACGAACGCGCGGCGCGCGGCACACACGTTCAATGGCTCGAAGTTCTGGTTCAGGACGAGGACACGCCCGTTCACGCAGGGTTCCCCTTAATAGGCAAAACCGATGCCTCATCCTCTCAGGAGGCACCGGTGACGGCACGAGTATTGTACCATCGGTTCCCCGCATCATCAATCGCCGGCCTTACTCGCGGCAGCCACTCGGCGTCGGATCAATCAATGAGGGAGAGGCCGCGGCTCCACAGTCAGAAAGTCGGGCAGGCGTGGGGGGCGGAGCCACGGTGTGGATGAATGCGCACAATGCGGACGCGTCTCAACCGGGTACCACACTGTGCCTGGTACATAGGAGTTGAGTAGGAGCCGTAGTCTCTTAAGATGGGTTTATCAGCGATGATCGCCACGGACAGCGGCCTTGGCCACAGTTCGGCAATTCTGGGAGTCGCACACGTGTCACACTTGCGCCCGTTCCAGCGTTCTAACAGTGTAGTACCTGAAGAGGGAGGCGTAACCGTAGGCACAGATGCTGTGCTAACCCTGAGGCTAGACGGCCAAGTCACGGCGGAGGCGAATCGCGACGTCGAAGTCCAGCTCGTGGAGCTGATGAACCGACACGAACGCGCTATCTACACGTTCGTCCTGTTCCTCGTTAAGGACGCTGACGTTGCGCTGGACTGCACGCAGGACACGTTTCTGCGTGCCTACGAGAATCTTCGGAGGAAGAAGCCGGTAAACACATCCTGGCTGCACACGGTGGCTCGGAATTGCGTGATGGATGTCTTCCGTCAGAAGAAGCGTGTGGAGCGAGACAGGGAGAAGCTGGAGAAGATGACGGTCGAAGACTCAACGCATCAGTCTCTGGCGGTGCAGACTGTGATGGATCAGCTTCAGCCGCTGGATCGCGAGGTCCTCTACCTCTTCGATGTCGTCGGCTTCAAGACTGACGAAATTGGCGCCATGTTCGGGGTTCGCGGGAGCGCCATCCGCCAACGCCTGACGCGCGCCAGGGAGCGATTTCGCGCTCTGTACAGAGAACAAGTATGAGTCAACATTCGCGGTTCCGAGACATGTTGGCACGCCGGTCGGAGCTATCTCCGGCCGATGAGCTACAGCTGCGAGGGCATCTGAACCGGTGTGACTCGTGTCGACAGACGGCCGAAGCGTACTCAGCCCAGACAGAGCTGCTCCGTTCATTGCCGGTCGCAATCCCTCCGTACTCGTTGCGGCACAATGTGCTCGAGGCGACGCGACGCGCTCCCAAGACGCCCGCCTGGAGGAGAGGAGTCGGAACGTGGGTGCTCGTCCCAACCGCCGCGGTCGTGCTGGTGCTGGGCGTGGCACTTGCTGCGATTCATCAGCTGACGAGCACGCACCCGATGAAACGCGCGCTTGCTTTTCCCCCACCCACCCCCACATTGTCCTCGTCCACGCCGGCTCCCCATCCCTCCATTCTCTACCCGCCAAAACCGCGTGAGCACGGGCTCATCGCCCGCGTGACACATCGGCATCGGGGGCGCCCCCACCCTCCCCCATCCGTTGCACTGATTTTTAACGCCGCGCCAACGCCGGCACCTGCTGCCGTTGATATTCCAGCACCGGTGGCCCCTCGTTTGCCCGTTGCGGTCGCGCCGTCCCGCCGGCTCCTAGTGCCGGCTCCGCCAAAGCACCCCGGTCGCCGGAGGATCGCCAGGCCACCGGTCATTCACTTGGTGCAACAGCCCACATCGACCGTGCCTGCCACCCCCGCGCCGACCCCGGGAAGTAGTCCAGTGAGCACCCCCATCAGCGCGTCGCCGCTGCTGACCCCCACGCCATTTCCCGTGCCACCGAGCCTCCCGACACCGACCCCACTTCCGCTGCGTCTGCCTGCGTTCATTCCAGCTCCGCCAGACGTCACACCCACGCCGATTCTGACCCCTATGCCGTAAGACAGGAGCGGCAGCGTGATTGACGGCCCGCTGGAACCGGGCCATAATGAGCCGCGGGAACTTCCACGGTCCCCGGATCAGGTCACCTCCCCCACGTCACCTGGGTACGATGGGGTATGGTGCATCTCGTAGAGCGCTCTCGGCAACCGGGCCGCAATGATCCGTGCCCGTGTGGAAGCGGTAGAAAATACAAGCGCTGCTGTTTGATCCACGAGGCGCCTCGGCCGCAAACGCGGAGCCACGACGTTGTTTTGGCAGAGGTGCACGCGGCGGATGAGGTGGGGGACCTCGAGGGCGCTCTTGCGATTCTCGAAGAAAGCCGCCCCAAGCTGCCTGACGCTCAACTCCATCGTCTCCTCGTGGGGCGCTACCTCGATCTCCCCCTGGACCGCGCGGAGTTGGCGCTGCGGGAGTGGTGGGATGCAGAGCACGATCGATTCAGCGGAGGAGGATTGGCCCACCTACTGGTGGAGCAAGGACGCAAGGATGAGGCTCTTGCTATTCTCAACGACAGCCAGGGAGCCGAGGCATGGCCCGAATATTGGCGCCTGCTGGCACTGCTGCGAGACGAAACCGGAGAGCCGGAGGCGGCGGCTTCCGCCATGGAGCTGTACACCCGGCTCGAACCGCAGAACGCGTCGGCGTGGATGACGCTTGCCGAGATGCAGCAGCGCCTCGGTCAGATAGATCGGGCGCTGCTCTCCTTGAGACGAGCGGGAGACGCGGTGCCGGAAAGCATTGCCCCCCGAGCGCAACGAGCGACCATGCTCGCGGGCGAAGCGCGTTGGGCGGAAGTGCGCGACGCCGTGGAGTCATTGCTCGAGGGAGAGTACGAGGACGCGACGCTGGATATGCTTCGCGGCCTAGGCGACTCCCTGGCGCAGGCCTACTTCGTACTCGGCGACTTCGATGCGGCGCGTCACATCTGGACCGGGTTGCTCGCCGATCGGCGCGATGACGTCGACGTCCGCTATCAGCTGGCTAACCTAGAGCTTCAATCGGGCCGGTACCGACAAGCGCTTCTTGCCCTGGAAGAGTACCCTGACAGTGGCCGAGTCTTCCGTGTGCTTGACGTGCGCCTTCGCGCAACCCTGGCTTTGCATGAATTCGACGAAGCAACACACGTCGCCACGCAGATTGAGGAAATGGATGAGAGCGTCCCGGTACGACGTCTGGTGGCCGCCTGCCGCGCCGGGGCGAATCGCGAGTACGCATGGGCTCTGGAACAGCTGGAGGGCCTGGCACCCTCCCGCTATGGCGACCTGTGGCACACCATCCGTCTGGACTGTCTCGCCCGGTTAGGGCGCTGGTCGGATATATCGGCGGTTCTTCGTGGCATAGAGGAACCGAACGAGGCGGTGATCATTAGCGCTGCTCTGGGAGCCATGGCGGCGGGAAAGCTCGACCTTGCACAACATCTTCTCGGCGAGATGGAGGATCAGCAATCGATGGAGGCACGGGCTCTCAACACGCTACTGGGGCCGCTGCGGCAGTCGAAGCGTGCCTCAGAAGCGCGGCGGCAACAACAGATCGATGCGGCTGACAAGCAGCGGTGGGCGGCGGAAAGCCGCGAGCTTCGACGGCAGGTCCGTGATCTCGAGAGACACAATGCCGCTCTGGCGGACGCTCTCGCCCGGTCTGAGGCCGCCATGGAGCGCTTACTCGAACTCGTCGGCGTCTCGGTGACGGGCGGCATGCCGGCGGACTGGGAGGCGCAGTTGCTAAGTATTGGGGAACGCGCGCACAAGGATGCCCTGCATCAGGAGCTATTAGGGGCGGAGCAACGTCTACGGAGCATGTTGGGACGCGAATGTTGGGACTCTCTTTCCGAGGGGGCGCGCCTTTCATTGCGGGAGGGTGAATGGCTCTTCGAGGCGGTGCAGGGGGAGGATCGTGACTATGGGGCGGCCCTACTCGAGTACGCGCGTGGGCTCGAACGCGCATTCAAAGATGCAATCTTTGTTCCCATTCGGGTCCGGTGGGAACGCGACCCCGGTCCCATCAACCTTCTCCAGACCGAGGGACTCGACCCGTCTCTTGGCCCGTTCGCGCGCTATGTGCTGGTGGGTGGACACCTCACTCTCGGCAGTATGGCGGCAGCGATGGATCGCATGTCGGACGGCCGCCGACGCGGCGTGGCCATCGACCTGCTCCGCCGCCAGGTCAAGGTAGACGCTTGGGACGAGCGCTGCCTGGCCGATTGGAAAAGGGCATCCGATCGTCTCGCCATCGCGGCGGATGCCCGTAATCAACCGGCCCACGCGGGTGCGGTAAGCAGAGAAGCTGTGCGCTATTTCCGAGACCTCGTCCTGGGAACGGACGGATTGCTGCGCGCTCTGCTTGTTTGACCCGTAGTCGGTAGCCGGCACGGAGCCGGGACTCTCTCTCCGACCTCGCTAATCGGGGATTCGGACACCTAGTGCTAGTATCGTGTTAGGGAGACCTAACACATGG
>QHBP01000298.1 GCA_003244175.1 Chloroflexota bacterium
GCACAAAAACTGCTGCTCCAACAGCACAGCGTCGACGCGATTGCGGAGGCACACGACGGCACTCTGTACGCCCTCGTGCGTGACTACAAGAACGGCGGAGGCGGTGAGCTCGTCGCGCTCGATACAGCTGGTAGAGAACTTTGGACTCGTCTCGAGAGTAACTCTACCCTGCTGCTGGGCCGGCAGGGTACCGTGTACACCGCCGGCGGCACCACGATCGTCGCTTACACACCGACCGGCCGGAGGATTTGGCGACGGGTAGAGTCTCGCGGTGCGTTGGCTCTCGCGGAGCGAGCCGACGGCACCGTGCTGGTTGCGGGATCGCGCTGGCTGGATGCTTTCACCCCGAAGGGCAAACGGGTGTGGCGAGCGCAAGTGGGCAGGTCATCGTACTACCAATCGCCGGCACTTGCCGTGGATTCTAATGGGACGGCGTACGCGGCGACCGGCGACGGGCGCCTGGACGTCATTGCCAGGAATGGCAGGCGCCTGGATAGCCTCTCGATCGGCCCATCCACCCAATATGGCTCACTCGCGATAGAGATCGGCCCGGATGGGAAGCTCATCCTCACGGACACCAACGGATACCTTAGAGTGTACGGGTCGTAGGGCGAGGTTGGACTTCAGCGTCCGGCTCAACGGCGAGTGCGCTATCAAACTTCTGGGCAACCCGCCGAATGGTGGTCATGGACGCCAAAGACCGTGAGCGCTGGACACACGGCGCGATTTCAAGATACTTCCTTCCCGGCGCACGGCGAGCACCAGAGCACGACCGTGTTACCGTGCGCGGGAGGAAAACACATTGGGGGCAGGGAGGGCGACCACAAGGCAAGGGTACACCCCTACAGACCATTGTCAAGTTTAGGATGCGTGTGAGAGGTGACCGTAAAAAGCGTGCGCGACAGGGACACTCAGACGGACCGTTGCTCAGCGATCGAGTACGTCGACGACGAGCCCGACCGTCAGACCCCAGACAGCGTGGGCGCTGATCATCAGGGCGTTGCGCTGCCAGGGCTGCTCCGACGCCGCTTCGGGCATGGTCATGGCCGGCAAACCGCCCGCGTAGGCCGCGGCCCACACCGCGAGCCCGAAGACGGTCCCCTTCACCGCACCCGGCACGGGAACCTTGTGGGCCAGCGGGCTGTAGAGTGCCCCCATGCCCGTGCCGTACCCGAAGTGCGCGGCCCACGTCAGAGCATCGCGCTGTTGCTGGTCCATGTGCTTCTTCAGACCTAGCCGCTGCGCCACGTGCATCGTCAGCTTTTTCGGCGGCAAAGATGAGCGCTGATGGAGAGGCAGAAAGCGATGGGCGGCTAGCATGAAGAGGGTCATTGGACCCGTCGCTGTACACCCGGCCAGGGCACCTTTGAGCAGCACGCCGCCATACTCGGCGGTCCATCCCTGTGTTTCCTGTCCCATGTGCTATCTCCTCTCGCGTTGTCTCCGGCTCTGCTGTTGCACTCGCCGCTGCGGCGGCTCTATCGCCTCAGGTTAGCTCACCGACGTCTCATGTGTGGGGGGATCCGGGCCGCCTTGGTGGCGCGATCGCAGGGGTGATACGCCCGGCACGGTGGTGGTGCGCGGCCGTTGAGCCAGGAGACCGATCTCGCCGAAGAACTCGCCGGGTCCCATGGTCCGCACCTCACGCGCTGGACCCGGTCCATCGGCGTGGGTCACGGTGACGTGTCCTCTCGCCAGGATGTAGAAATGCTCGGGCGCGTCGCCCTGGCACACAATGACGTCGCCGGGGCTAAACGTTCGTGGCTGCATGCGGCTCGCGATCTCGACCAGCTCAAGCCTGGAGAGATGCGAAAAGACCTCGCCTACCTGGCTCGTCCCCATGGTCTGCCGGACCAGGAGGGAGGGATCGCGCCCGACTGCGATGGCGTGGACGGCGGCGAGCGCGCACACGACCAGGACGACCCAGAAAGCATCGTTCAACCCCATGACGATCGCCTCGTGCTGGATGCAGGTGCTCAACCCGCCTTTGCCACGCGCGAGGCAGCTCGCTGCCGCTCCGACCGGAGCGTGTGAATGGAGCGAGGTTGTCATCGTACGCACACCACTGATGGCTCGTTGCGTGACGTACGCCGTCAGGGCGGCAAGCCCGGCGGCGCTGAAGACCTGTCGCATGACGTTGACGAGCAAGAACGCACGACCGAGAGCGCAAGGTTCTGGAGAGGGATGGTGGTGAGGCCGAGACCAAGACCGCGCAGGACTATCCTGGCCTGCAGAGACGTGCCGGTCGTGTTGATCGTCAGGTGGGTGAAGCCGATCATGGAGATCGCGAGCGAGATCAGGCCGGCGACGACCAGGGGTCGTGGACCCAGCTTGTTGTAGAGCTCGCCGCCGGCTGCGATGCCAATGGCGGACGCCACGCACTGGGCGATCATGATCTCGCCGGCCGTCAGCGCCGACGTCCCCTGCACGCTCTCGAAATAGAACGGAATGAGGAAGAGCGTTCCGTAGAACGCGGCGATCACCACCCAGAGGAGCAGGTTGGCGCCGGCGAACGTGGCGTTGGCGAACAGGCGGATGTCCAGGACGGGAGCGCGGGTCGTCCATTCGACGGCAACCAGCGCCAGGAGGAGGACGACCCCACCAATCAGTGACCGATCGGCGGCGGTATCGCCCCAGCCGTGGATCCCCGCCTCACTAAGGCCATAGACGAGGGTCGTGAAGCCGGCCAGGGAGAGAACGAACCCGAGAACATCGAACCGCTCTGCGGGAGACTCGACCTCCGTGGTGCGTTCGTGACGCTTGCCGTGAAGCAGGAGGATCGCCAGAACGAGCCCGATACCGCCGATGGGTAGATTAATGGCGAAGATGGCTCGCCAGTCGAAGACAGTCGTGAGCAAGCCGCCGATCACTGGACCGAGGGCGGGCGCCAGCAGCACCGGCACCCCGATGATGGTGGTCGCTCGGCCCCACTCGTCCCGCGGAAAGGCGCGATAGGCAATGGCGAACGAGGTGGGCATCAGGGCACCGCCGCCGAGCCCCTGGATCACGCGCGCTCCGACCAAACTGACCTCTGTGGGCGCAAGCACGCAGAGGAGCGATCCGATGAGAAAGAGCGAGAGGGTGCTGACGAAGACAAACTTCGTACCGACGCGGTCACTCACGTATCCGGTCACCGGGATCACGGCGGCCTGAGCCAGGAAGTAGGCGGTGGCGACCCAGGTGACCGTGTCGAAGCTGGTGCCGAACGCCCGTCTTATATTGGGCAGGGCGACGCTGACGATCGTGTTGTCGAGCACCGAGAGGAAGAGGCCGAGCACGACTACTATCGCGGCCTGCCACTTGTACTCGATACCGCCTGCGTGTTCTGCACTCTCTGGGGCCATCATCGTAACGCCACCGGAGCGTCAACGGTCACCGGACCCATCGTCACCTCCCGCAGGGGTTACCGACGCAGGATGGACCACGCAATGAGCCACTGTACCACTGGTCGAAGACGCGATCGGCGACGTCCACGCCGAGAGGAAAACGCGGCCTGGAGCATCCATCGATAATTGCCGATTAATCTGCTACGGGAGAAGCGAAGAAGCTTTGCAGTGGCAGCGCCCGCAGCATCAGCTCAGCGACGCGCATATGAGACCGTCCAGACCAGCAGCACCCCGTAGATTCCGAAGCTGAGATGATCAGGGTGGCGATCAGACCGCCCGCGATAAACACGAGGCTGATGACGCCCAGGGCATCCAGTCTTCGCTCGCGGAGCCAGCCGCCGAGTGTGCCCGCCAGCGGGAAGATGGCAGTCGCACTCAGGGCGATGACGGTGGGAACTCCTCGCCCCGCGAGCACCTGATACCCCGCGAATGGGAGCACCATGTCCAGGAGCACCGCCCACCGGTTTCCAAAGAGCACCTGGAAGGCACTCACCGTCGGGACTTCCGGTCCCGTCTCTACGGCTCCCACCGATCCATCGATCTCGCCCTGATGCTGATGGTGCTCGATCTCGGTCATGGTATCGCTTCGGTCATATCTCTTGGTCCAAAGATGCGGATACCGAGCCTGGTCATGGCGTCCCATACTGGTGCGTCCTTGCTACCGCCCACGTTTACCACCAGACCGATACTGTTGAGGAAGCCGAGGTAGGCGAGGGCAATGGCATCCGGATCGCCCGGAACCAGCTGTCCGGCCTCCTGACCCTCTTGAATGAGGGCGACCAGCGTTGCCCCGTGCCGATCTGTCAAGGCAGAAACTTCCTGTGCCAGATCCGGAAATCGGTCATAGTGTCCCAGGACGTACTGCACCAGACGCAAGTAGTCGCGGTGCTGAACGACAAATCTGGCATGGGCTCGTGCCACCTGCCGAAGCCGCTCCAATGGCGTGCCTTCGATCTGCTCGACGTTCAAGGCCCGCTCCAATGTCCGGAGCGGCTCGGTGACGGCGGCGCGAAACAACGCGTCCTTGGTCGGGAAGTAGAGGAAGACGGTGCCGTGGACTTCTGGCGCAGACAACCGCCGCTGGGCTGCGGGAGGAGACGATCAGCCTCATCAGCTTGCCTTTCGCGGCGTGTGACCGCTTATAGTGTAACCACCAGCGGAGGGAAAACAGCGGAGAGCTTATGGCAACTGAGCCGGAGCATCGGCGCTTCACTGTGAACGACTACCGTCACATGGCCGAGACGGGGATACTCACAGAGGACGACAGTGTGGAGCTCATCGATGGAGAGATCGTCGAGATGACCCCCGTCGGCGGCCGCCACCTGGTGTGCGTTAGCAGGCTCACCCACTTACTGGTCCAGTATCTCGGCAGTGATGCAATTGCCAGTATCCAGAGTCCCGTGCGGCTCGGCGAATACCAGGAGCCCGAACCTGACGCAGCGGTCATCCGAGCCCGAGACTACGGCGACGATCTGCCCACTCCCGGAGACGTGCTACTGCTGATCGAGGTCTCGGACACTTCCCTGGCCTACGATCGCGGTAGGAAGCTACCACTCTACGCAAGCGCGGGGATACCCGAGTCCTGGCTTGTAGATATACCGGGCGACGCCATCGAGCGGCACACGAACCCGGCGGGCGGCAGATACAGCGTCACCCTCAGGGTGGGGCGTGGCGAAGAGATTGAGTCCACGGTCCTACCGGGTCTCGTTATCGCAGCCGACGAGGTGCTCGGCTAAACGACGCGGTCCCGGCGCTCCATCTCCGCCGTGTCCACAATCCGGACAGCACCGTGGCGCTGAACAAGCGCTAAAGTCTTGGATAATCGGCTTCGGGCTATGCCTTTGCTTCCGGCAACACGGATCGGTGACCTCATCCGCGAAGGGATCGAGCTGGTCGCGCAGCGCACTATTCCCGCGAAACCGCGCCTGCCGCTCTTTACGAGTGGCGACCCGGATCTTGCGCACCAGGTCGATGAGGCACTCGCCGGCTACGGCAATCGGTGATTATTCTCGATACCAGCGGACTCCTGGCCGCGATCGACGGTGGTCAACAGGGCCACGCCGAGGCTGCCGCAAGTCTAGACGCGGCTGAGCCGCGCCCGCTCTCCCCGTTCGTCCTTGCCGAATTGGACTATCTCTTGGCGACCCGCGTCGGTCAAGCTGCCGAGCTTGCTCTCCTGGATGAGGTAGCGCGTCAGGTGTACCGGCTCGAGCGCGCTCACGACCCCGAAAGCGGCCTGATGCTGATCAAGCCCTAAGCTTGTAGGACAAACGTATCTGACCTCTGAGGCAGAGCGAGGGAAGGGCGCTGCCGATGGAGCGTGACGTGCTACGGACGCCTGAGACATTGCTGTAACCCCGCACACAGTGGCCGCGCACTACGTCCCTCTCCGGCGGGGTGCGGCATGCAGTATATCCCCTACCCTTTCCGCACCGTGATGCCCCAGGTCCCCTCCCATCTCTCACCCGGCTTCAGCACGACCAGATCCTGACCGGTGGCGAACGCGTTGGGCGGACAGCTCATGGGCTCGACCGCCAAACTTCGCCGGCGGCGTTCCGGCGGTTGCACGGTCTCCCCCGTGTACACCGTGACGTGCCTGAACGCTTCGTCCATCCACACCTCGAGGGCAGGTGCTCCATCGGGTGCGGCCAGCTCCACGTGGAACCGGCCATCGCCGTCACGTCGCACATCCGTGTAGTCCATGTTGATCTCCGTGTCCCCGATGGGCCGAGGCGTACGGAAGTCGAGAGGCGTTCCTTCCACTGGCACGCGGCCGATGGGGATCAAGTTCTCATCATAGCGATGGGCGGTTTCGGCCGGGATGTGCAGAATCGCCTCGTTCACGAGAGATGTCCCGACGCGTACATACGGGTGCTGTCCAGCCCCAAAAGGGGTTGCCTCCTCGCCGGCGTTCTCGGCCCGCAGTGTCACTTGCAGCCCTGCATCGGAGAGCCCATACGTCACGGAGAGGTCGAGCATGAACGGATAACCCGACATCGGGAAGAGCCGGTACGCCATACGCACTCTGCCGCTCGACAGCTCCTCGACGCTCCACGGCGCCCATCGCACCAGCCCGTGAATGGCCGCGTGGTGTGCCGGTTCACTCAGCGCCAGTTGATACGTCTTGCCATCGAACGTGTACGTCCCACCAGCCACGCGATTCGGCCAGGGGATGAGCAGCTGTCCCCGGCCATCGTGGGACATCGTGTCGACCGGAAAGCCGTCCAGAATCTCCCAATCACCGGCGCGGAGTGTCCGCAACGAACCGCCGACCTGAGTGACGGTCGCCCGCAAATCACGGTGAGCGATCTCGAATTGTTCGCCCGAAGGAAACGTCGTCATGCAGATCCATCCTCCTCAAGCTGGGGGTACCCCTTCAAGGGGCCACACTCTTACCATAGCTCCGTCGTTTACGACAATGGGCGACCATTCCCGGAAGGCATTTCTGGACATTGGCACGATTGTTGCCGGGCAATTCCCGCCCACTTTGGCACCGATGGGCTGGACCGGGCTTCCCGATCCAGGATCTCTCCCAGACGCAGGAGGTCCTACACGTGTCACAGCATGTAACTCCCTTTCCAGACCGGCATGGCGAAGCAACGAGACCAGCGGCAGGTCACGAACGTATTCCTTTATACGTGTATGTCGTGTCCGCGGTGGCGGCACTGGCTGGACTGCTCTTCGGTTACGACACGGGTGTGATCTCCGGGGCCGAACTCTTTCTCGTTAAGTCCTTCAAGCTGACTGCCTTTACCGAGGAGTTGGC
>QHBP01000274.1 GCA_003244175.1 Chloroflexota bacterium
CTGACTGCTGTCTACCGTCTACTGCCCACTGGCTACTTCCCCTCACTTCAGCCACGCGCCATCGAAGCGCATCATGTAGTCTGGATAGAGCTGCATCCCAAGGACCTTCGGTTGCATGATCAGATAGTTGGGCGCGAAATAGTAGAAGGCGTGCGCAGCGTCGTCCACAATCAGCTTCTGCGCCTGCTGATACAGACTCTTCCGCTCCGCCTGATCGCCCGCCACGCGGGCCTTCTCCATCAGGTCGTCCGCCTGCGGGTTGGAGTACTTACCGTAATTGAGGCCGGCGCCCGTATGGAAGTTGTTGTAGACGTTCCCATCGGGATCGATGCGACCGCTCCAACCGAACGGGACGATCTGGAAGTTGCCGCTCATCTGATCGGTGTTCTGCTTCGCCCCCTCCTCCTGCATAATCGTGAGATTGATGCCCGCTTTCGCCACCTGATCCTTGACCAGTTGGGCAAGCTGCGTCGTGGTCGGCGAGCCGGAGGCGATCAACAACTCGCAGGAGAAGCCGTTGGACGAGCCGCCTGCCTTCAGGTATTCTTTTGCCTTATCGATATTGCCGCCGTACGGCTTAAAATTCGCGTCGTAGGCCCAACTGGAAGGCTGGAGCGGACCCTGAGCGGTCTGACCGACGCTGAAATTGACCGTCTTGAGGATCTGATCGCGATCGAGCACCTCTGCGAACGCCTGCCGGAACTCCTTCTTGTTGAAGGGCTCCTTCGCGGTGTTGAACTGGAAACTGCTGAACCCGATGCCCGCCGAATCTTTGAACATCAGTTCGTTGCCGGACTTGACCCCGGCAACGTCTTTCCCGGCGATGCTGTACATCGCATCGAGATCACCGGTCTTCGCATTCGCGAGGAGTACGGTCGTGTCCGCGATCGGCCGATAGATGATCTTATCCAGATACGGGAGCGCGGTGCCGCTCGCATCCTTCTTCCAGTAGTTCGGGTTACGATCCACCGTGATGTGATCGTTCTTGATCCACTCCACGAATTTGAATGCCCCGGTGCCCGCGCCGACCGGTTTCTGCACCACGCCATCGGGGCCGAGCGCCTGAACCGCCGTCGGCGAGAGCATCATTCCCGCGCGGTCGACGAGCGTCGCCAGGAGGGGGGCGAAGGCGGATTTGAGCGTGAACTTGACCGTGTACGGGTCCATCACATCAACGGACGTGATCGTATCAATCTCCGCCTTACGCAGGCTCTTCGGGTCGGTCAGGTAGCGCATGATATTGAACTTGACGGCGTCCGCGTTCAGATCCGTTCCGTCGTGGAACTTCACGCCCTGGCGGATATGGAAGATATACGTCTTCGGGTCGGGCGTTTCCCACTTCTCCGCCAGCGCGGGGATGATTTGCAGATTCGGGTCAAAGGCCACCAGCGTGTCATAGATGTTGTAGTAAACCTCACGATCCGCGTACGCGCCGGAGGTCAGCGGGTCAAAGGTGAGGATGTCGCCATCCAGCCCCGCCTTGAGCGCGCCGCCCTTCTTGATCGCGCCCCCCGCCGCCTGCGCGGATGGCGCCGCAGCCGCCGTCGGCGCACTGCCCGCCACGCTGCTCGCGGCGGCTGGCTGGGTCGCCGCACCCGCCGGTTTCGTCGCGGCCGGAGCAGCGGTGTTCGTCGCGCTCCCGCCACACGCCGCCAGCAACGCGCCGAGCGCACTCGTCGCCCCCGCCGCCGCGACGCCACGCAGCACGAGACGGCGACTCAGGCGGGCGGCTGTCGGCCGCTCAGACTCCGTTTTCGCGGTCATGCGTCATCCTCCCATATACGCGTACGCAGACAGGCGCCATACGGGGTCGCACCGTCCGTTCATCAGAACCCGAGAACCCGCTGTATCGTCCATTGCGCTGAGTATACACTGAGAACCGCAACAGTATACGAGCAAACGGACGGATTCGGATGAGGTTCCTATGCATTCGCACAAGATTGTGAAGAATTGGCGTGTCGCCACGACTATGGCGGACGCGCACTATGGCGCGGACTGCCCGCTATTTGTGCGGAGGATTGGCGTTGCCGGTGTCGCTCGTCACCTCGTTACCGTCACCGTCTGATTATGGAAGGAGGTCGTGCAGGCCGGGTCCATATACAGCCCGAACGTGACTGGCGCGCTATTGACGAAGTTGGCCGTCAGGCTACCAAATGCTCCTGAGTCGAGCGGCAGCGGCGGATTGCCATTCGTGCTGGTACATACCCACACCACGGGCGAGCCATTGTCAGTGCCGGAGGCCCAGCGAATTGTGGCGCTCAAGCCGCTGTACTGAATGTATGTGCCACTGGCAGTAAACGACGCCGGGCTTGCTTCAGCGATGATCGGGCCGATGAGCAACGCGGAAAATGCAACGAAGGCCAGAAGCGCCTTGAGTGCATGGTTCAATGCCATCCCATCGCGCTCCCCGCTAGTGATACGGCGAGTAGTATGTTTCTCAGGTAGCGATGACATCGGTATTGCTTCCTTTCCGTCCAGGATTCGTGTCTGCCTCTCTCACACAGACGCTGCGACAATGGGTAATGGACGCCGGGTCCCGCCATCATTGTTCGCGCAGGAGCAGCCATCCGGACGCTCAGTGTCTTCGCGCCTGCATCGCTATTCGACGCATAACGCATGCCGCCGAAACGCGTATGATAGCGGGTCGTGGCACCAACCAAGTGACGCGAATCGTCAGAAGCCGATCATCTTTTACCGATGCTGCACGAACATTTTACAAAAGCGGCATAGATGGAAACCCCGGCGATAGTGCTGCCAGAGCATTAAAAGGGTCTGCCCCAGACCGCGCGACCAGCCTGAGGCAGAGAGAAGAGGGGGGAGGAGTGTCGTGGTTCCGCGAGCGTCGCCGCCCGGGTCAAACGAAACCAGATACCTGAGGACATTGCCGCCGACCGCCCGAACTGTTCAGCCATCACCGCGCGACCGCAACAGATCAGTGCATAAGCGGGAGGTCCACCATGTACCCAGAAGGA
>QHBP01000365.1 GCA_003244175.1 Chloroflexota bacterium
GTCACGGACGGTATCAGATGGATGCGATCCCCGAGGAGAAACAGCGTCAGCATTGCGGCGCCGACCCATGCCGCCTTCTCCGTACCAACGTCACTCACGGCACGCTCTCCGCCAGCCGTTGCTCGTACTGATGGCGGTAATAGTCGCGGAAGCTGCCGGATTTGATTGGCTCCCACCAGGCGCGATGTTCCCGATACCACTCGACCGTGTCCCGCAGACCCGTGTCGAACGGGACTCGCGGTCTCCATCCCAATGCCCGCAACTTCTCGGTGTTCAGGGCATAGCGGCGGTCGTGTCCTGGACGATCCGGGACGTGACGAACCAATCCACGGTCACAGCCGGCAAGTTCCACGATCGCCTCTACGACGTCCATGTTGGCCCGCTCGTTGCCGGCCTCGACGTTGTAGATCTCTCCCGGCGTTCCGTGTTCCAGTATGGCGGCGATTCCGGAACAATGATCGTCGACCGCGAGCCAATCTCGGACCTGAAGCCCGTCGGTGTACACAGGCAGGGGCAGCCCATCGAGCGCATTGGTCACGAACAGAGGGATCATCTTTTCGGGGTACTGGAACGGTCCGTAGGTGTTGGCGCCCCGGGTAATCAGCGCCGGAAGCCCATACGTGGCGTGGTACGCGCCAACCATCAGATCCGCCGCTGCTTTGGATGCGGCATACGGACTGCGCGGGCGCAGGGCGTCCTCCTCACGAGCCCGCCGAGGGGCATCGATGGGCCCGTAGACCTCGTCCGTGCTGACCTGCAGGTAGCGCTCGACATCGAGATCGACAGCCGCGTGCAGAAGGACGCGGGCCCCCTCGACATTCGTCCGCACCACCACCTCCGGGTGCAAGATCGAGCGATCGACATGGGTTTCGGCCGCGAAATTCACGACGTGTGAGCAGCCCGACATAGCGCTTCGCGCCTGTGCGTCGTCGGCGATGTCTCCCTGCACGAAGTGGAAGCGCCTCTCTCCCTCGACGGAATCGAGATTCCGGGGATTCCCCGCGTATGTGAGCTTGTCGAGGACGATGACCTCACACTCGGGCCAACGGCGCAGAGCGAACCGGACGAATGCCGAGCCGATGAAGCCGGCGCCACCGGCGATCAGAAGCCTCATAAGATCCCCACCTTGCTGTGATCGCCCAGCATCATCTTGTACGCCTTTGGCCTGCTGTGAGATCGGCTGACGGTAACGTCGCACCCGATGAGTGAGTCTTCGATCCGATGCGGCACATCGACGATCTGGCTCCGCTGCATCACGATGGTGTGCTCGATCTCGCTGCCTCGCACCGTGCAATACGGCCCGATTGCGGTGAATGGGCCCACATACGAACCCTCGACGCACGCGCCGGTACCGATGATGAGAGGTCCTCGCAGAGTGCTCCCGATCACCTCCGCGCCTTCCTCCACAACCACGTTGCCTTGGACCGTGCAGTCGTCGGCAACCCTCCCATCAATGCGCCGTTTTATGTCCTGCAGCACCAATCTGTTGGCGTCCAGCATGTCCTCCATCTTGCCGGTGTCGATGAACCAGCCATCAAGCACATGAGGCACGACCTCCAGGCCCGTGACCAGTAGCCGGCGGATGGCATCGGTGATCTCGAGCTCCCCGCGCCACGAGGGCTCGATGGCGCGGACCGCTTCGTGAATGCCGTGGTCGAAGAAGTAAATCCCGACCAGTGCGAGGTCGCTCCTCGGGTCCCGGGGCTTCTCTTCCAGGCTGATGATCCTGCCGTCCGAGACCTCGACCACGCCAAAGTCCTGCGGATTTGGAACATGGTAGAGCAGCACGTGCGCCGCGGCGGACGATGATCTGAATGACTCGACGTAGCGACCGATGCCGCCCTGGATGAAGTTGTCGCCCAGGTACATGACGAATCGGTCCTCGCCAAGCCAATGGCGTGCGGTAAGGACCGCGTGCGCCAGACCGCCGGGCCGGTCCTGTCGAATGTACGAAACCTGGCACCCAAACGCGGACCCGTCGCCCACCGCCGCTTCGATCTGCTCGGCAGTGTCCCCGACGACGATGCCGATGTCCGTGATGCCGGCCGATACCAGGTCCTCGACCACGTAGAACAGGACCGGCTTATTCGCCAACGGCACCAGCTGCTTGGCTCCGGTGTAGGTGAGCGGCCTGAGCCGCGTACCCTTGCCGCCGCTTAAAACGAGCCCCTTCATGCACCCTCTCGCCGATCCTAGCCTATCGTGGCCTGCAGCATCGTAGTGCATGCTGTACAATCCGGGCAATTATCGAATGGGCGACGCAAGAGCGAGTGGATGGGAGAGTGTCCGACAATCTGGCGGAGCGAGACACGGAGACGGATCTCAAGGCGGCGATAGCGGCGCGGCGCGACCTGGGACCCGACACGGAGGATCATGTCGTCGAGTCGTTTCTGGCGCGTGTCGAGCAGCGCATCGACCTGCGGGTCGACCGGCGGCTTGCCGAGACGCGAGCCAAGGAAGGCGCACCACCCAGGCAGCGAAAGCAGGAAAAGCTCGAGGACGTCCTAGCGGTTCCGCTCGGCATTTCCATCCCGGTGTTCGCCATCGCGGCGATCTTTGCCCGGACCACGGGGATTCTCATCGTGATGGCCGGCGTTGTCATTATCATCACGCTCATCTGCATCGATCGCTGGCGCTAAGCTTCCTCCCTGATGCGGGTCCTTGTCACGGGTGGCCGAGGACAGCTTGCCGCGGATCTTGTCTCACAGCTCGTGGATCACGAGGTGATCGCTCTTGGCCGGGACAGGCTGGACGTCAGGTCCCCAACTCAAATCCGAAAGGTGATCGAGAGACATCGTCCACAGATCGTCGTCAACACCGCAGCTTTTCACCGTGTCGATCGCTGCGAAAGCGAGCCTGAGCAGAGCTTCCTGGTCAACGCCGCGGCTCCGCGGCGGTTGGCCGAGGCATCGCGCGACGCCGGAGCTCTGCTTGTGCACTTCAGCACCGACTATGTGTTCGACGGCGAGAAAGCCGAGCCGTACGTAGAAGATGATCCGGTACGTCCGCTGAGCGTGTACGGAGCATCCAAAGCCGCGGGGGAGTCGGCGATACGCTGCACCACGGACGAGCACCTCATCGTGCGGAGCAGCGGTCTCTACGGACACCGAGGGCAGAAGTCTCACCACGGCAACTTCGTCGAAACGATGCTGCGGCTCAGCATGAAAGGCGAGCCCATCCCCGTGGTTGCCGACCAGGTTTTGACGCCGACCTACACGCGCGATCTGGCGGCCGTCGTGCGCCGTCTGATAGAGGAGGGCGCCAAGGGCACGTACCACGTGACCAATGGCGGCGCGTGCTCTTGGTACGAATTCTCCCTCGAGATCATGCGCCTGGCCGGAAAGAAGATCCCGGTTCTGCCGACCTCCCAACTAGAGCGGCCGCTTCCGGCACGCCGGCCCGCTTACTCGGTGCTCGCCCACGACGCGATCCGGCGCCTCGGCATCGAGGAGCCGCGTCCGTGGCAGGAGGCACTCGCGGCTTACATGGATGGACGGTCACCGGCCTAGGCGTGCCTCGATTCGACCCAGACGCCCAGGGACACCTCAATGCTCTGACACGACCGCACCCGAATCGGGTGTGGCGCGGGCCCTCCGTGGCCGCGTGCCTCTGCCATGGTCGGTATGCGCACGGTGACATGGTCGTGGACTGCGAATCCGTTCTGACATCCCACATCGCTTGAAACGCGTCGTAGGGGCGATGCTTGTCATCCTGCTTGTCATCGCCCTCCTGCGCTCCCATTTGACACGGTCATTACGCGCACGGTGACATGGTCGCTATCTTGCGTCTCCAGTTACTTGTCTCAACCATGACGTTCTCCGCGTATCATCACCGCCGTTCTATTCGTCTCACCCTACGATTACACGCAACCCGGCAAGGGATGCGCACGAGAGGCGAACCATGCGGCCGTGCGAGAGACAGTCATCCCACTGGATGCAATGTGAGAATGCGACCATGTCACCGTGCGCGGGAGGGACGTTCTGGATGGGTGCAAGGGAGGGCGGGGAGGAGAGTGGCCGGGGGGAATC
>QHBP01000305.1 GCA_003244175.1 Chloroflexota bacterium
ATGGCGTTCATGGTCTGTGGGTGATGGGAACGAGCGCCGAGTTCGCAAGTTTCGACCAGCAGGAGCGACGCGCCGCCGTGGAGACCGCGGTGACGTGCGCCGCGGGGAGGGTTCCCGTGATCGCCAACATCAGCGACGCCGCGACACGGCTTGCGATTCGTCATGGTCTAGAGGCGCAAGCGGCAGGCGCCGACGCCGTCGCCGCCACGCCTCCCTATTACTACCCCCACAGCCAGGACGAGCTGTTACGCCACTATCGAGAGATACGCCACGCGGTGGACCTGCCGCTCTTTATCTACAACATCCCTCAAACCGTTCGAGTGCGCGTCGAGCTGAGTACGGCTCGGACTCTGGCGTCGGAAGGGACCGCCGGCGGAATCAAGGACAGCCAGAACGACCTGGAATGGTTCCGGCAGCTCACCCTGTACGTACGTGAGGCCCGGCTGGATTTCGCGTGTTTTGCCGGGACCCGATACCTCATCGACGCCGCCATGCTTGCTGGAGCGGCTGGGGCCATCCCCAGTATCGCCAACGCATTTCCCGATCTTTGCGTCGAAGTGTACGACGGAGCCGCGGCGGGTGACTATGCTGCCGCCGCGCGGGCCGAGAACCGGATTATTGGAATCGAGCGACGCGTCGCCGCACTGGCGCTTGGGTCGCGCAATGCGGCGGTTCTGGGGTTACTCAAGGCCATCCTCCGGCGGCGCGGGGTCATAGAGCGCGCCACCCTGACCGACCCGCTGAGAACACCCACGACCGCTGAAGCAGAAGGGTGGCTGTCAAATCTGGAGATGCTGCTCGCAACACAATCCCCGCTACCGGTGCCGAGCGCGGGGATTGTGGGCGACGAGTAAGAGAGCGCTCTTACGCCAAATCCTGGTCCTGCGCTTCTTGCTTGCCGGCAGTCATCGCCGTCTGGGCAACCGTCTGCGCCTTCTGCGCCTTTTCCTGGAGGGTTTCTTGAGCTTTCTGGGCAAGATTGTCGCGGGCGTCGCCCATCAGCTGATTTTCCCTCTGCGTCTCAGGAATCGCGAGGCCGGCGGCAACCCCAAGCGCGAGCGCACCCGCTCCTACCGCAAGTGGATTGCTGTGCAGCACCTGAGTGAATCCGGCCGCTCCCTGCACCTGGCTGGTAGTTTGCCGGGCCCGGTCCTGAGCCTGCGATGCAACGTTGCTCGCCTTGTCTTGCACCCGGCCGATTCCGTCGCTAACGCGATCGGTCACGCCGCCCGTGTCGCCATATGTCCATGTCTCGCCGGCGCCGTAGGCGCATCCCGCCGTGTAGTCCTGACTGTCCGCGTACGGCATGTCCGAGCTGTACGTCGAGGTGGTCGGGCCCCCGCTCTTGCGCATGCTGACGAACAGCCAGCTAAGTCCGAGGCCGGCCAGCGCGGCGGGAACCGGGTTCTGCTTGATGGTGTCGACGAAGCCGGAGCCCATCCCTCGGGCCGTGTCGCCGACGTTGGTCACGGCCTCTACTGCCGTGTCGCTTACGTTGCTCACCATGTCCTGCGCCTTTCCAATTGTCGCGTCGCGCACCGTATCCTTGGCCTGCTCCACCATATTCGTCGGGCTCAACTTCTGTTGGATGGCATCGATGGTTTCGCTCATCTGGGCACGCGTCTGCTCGATCTGCTCGCGGTTAGCGTCGATATCGTCATCCACGTCATCGTCAACCGCGATATCGTTCGGATCGCCTGCGTCGAAGCCTCCGCTGAGCTCCCCGTACGGATCTGTTCCTAAGTCCTGCGCGTACGGGGCGGCGTCCATCTGCTCGCTTGTCGGGGCGCCGGTCACGCTGTTGCTGAACGCGGCGCCGGCCATGCCTTCAGAGAAAGCGGCATCTGTCTGTCCTCCGGCCAGGTCGTCCGCCGGCGCGTTCGGGACATTCTCGACACTACCGCGGGGCCGGCCCAGAGGGTCGTATCGGTCATTCATCTCGTCTGTTCGGTCGCCCACTGCTTGTCCTCCTTCAGAGTTTCGAGCGTTTCATGGGGCGCGATTTGCTGGTTCTTCAAATTGTTCAGCCCGCTCATGACGAGGAAACCGCCGATACCCACGACGACGACCCCGACGATGAGTGCGGACACCCACATGGTGATCGCGTGCCCAATTAACAGGATGGCGGCGGCAATCAAGGCGAGAAAACCGCCATACGCGGCCAGCCCGCCGGCCGCGAGAAATCCGACATCCTTGCCGGCGCTCGTCGCCTTCTGGCTGATCTCTGTTTTGGCCAGCTGAATTTCCTGCCGTACCAGAGTCGTCGTTTCCTTCGTCAGCTCAGAGAAAAGTTCGCCGAGCGACTGATTCTCCTGGCCGGTGGCGGTACGTTCTTCCTTCTCATGGTGCACTTCACGCGCCATCGCCCGTCCTCGCATCTGACTCAATCGCCTTACCCATCAATCCGGGAGCGTAGCCAAGACGAACCTCCGGAGCGCCCTCGACGTCCTCGACGCCGTACTCGGGATCGGCGAGGTCGTATGTGCCCGTCTGCCCCGAACCCGCCATCTGGCGAGAGCGGCCGCCGGCGTAGCCCGTTCCGGAGCCTAACCGCGAGCTCGCATATGTTCCCGCATACGTGCTCTGGCCGCTACCCGAAGAGGAGCTCTTCAAGAAGCGGGCAGCGAGAACACCCAGCGCGAAGGCTCCGCCCAGGAAGAGAGCAGGGCTTCGCCGCGCAAACGTCTCGGCCTGGTTCACCAAGTCCTGGACGTCATGACTTTTCAAGTACCCCGAAACGGTTTCCAGGCGGCCGGCGGCTTTCTCCACGTATTGCGAAACCGAGGTCTCGTTCTGCTGTTGCAGGCTCTGCCCTGTTTGACGAAGAGCCTGCGTCAGGGCATCAAGCGTCTGGGCCGCGCTGTTCTTTTGATTCTGCAGCAGGCTGGTTCCCTGCTGTTTGGCCTGATCCACCACTTTGCCGGCCGTATCCTGTGCCTGCTGGGTCACCTGCTGTGCCCCTTGCTGCACCTGTTCGGAAATCAGCGTTCCAGAAGAGCCACTCTTCGGGGGCCCCGGTTCGCCGCTTCGATCCTCCGCCATGAACTGTCACCTTTCTAAACTAACGGTCATATCGTTGACAAAAGTAGGTAGGCAAGTAGCGTGCCACGGCGTCGCGCGGGTGGATTACTTTGGACCAAATGAAGCACAATCGGAGCGTATGCGTTTCAAGCCGTGCTGGGCCGCTCTTTGTGCTGCTGCGCTGAGTTTGGGTGTGGTGACGTTCCCACGTGAAGCCATGGCGGCGCAGCGGGTGCCGGGACTGGGTGTCCAGGCCGATGCTCCGACCACGGGAGTCGCGCCTCTCGGAGGCGAGGGTCGCATTCAACATCTGAAGGCCGTGAGGGTTCTCCTTCGTCTCATCAATCACGACAGAATCCGGGAGGGAATCCCGCCCCTCGCGCTTGATCCGCAGCAGACGACGTGCAGCCTACGCCACACGAGGCACATGGTCGAGGAACGCGCTCTCTCCCACGACCAGTTTCCACAGGACGTCTGCGTCCCGCATCGGATCATGGGTGAAAACACGGGGGTCTGGACGGGCAAACCCCGCTTTGCGGTGCGCCTCATCCACCACGCCATGATGGCTGAGGGACCGTGCTCGCGTCTCCCGTGCGACAGTGATCAGTTCCATTTCCACGGCCACTATGCGAATCTCCTGAACCCCTCTTACCGGCGCGTCGGAATCGGCATCGTGGCCAGGGACGGTGTGACGTGGGTCACCGAGGACTTCACCAACTAACGCCGTCCAAGGCTCTCCCAACGAGACAGGACCGTACGCTCTCGTCAATGCTCCTGCCGCCGAGGCCCGGCCCTTCGCCGACCAGGTCGTACCAGGCATATCCGCTCGAATGGTAGGGCAGCGGCGCTCTGGCAGCGAAGACGTACCGGCGAGGATCGACGTACGGAGCGAGCATCAACATGTCGTCTTCGTTGCTACCGAGTCCATGGAGGAGGATCAGGGCGGGATGCGGCCCGTCGCCGCGGGTTGGCTTCCTGGACTGGTGAACGAGAGAAAACTCCGACATATAAGCGCTCCTGAATAGGATGACACCCGTGCTCCGCAGGGATCATGCCCCGGATCAGGCCGGGACACTTCGATCGCCTTACACTCACCCGCCCAGCTCCTCGGCCACTGTGGTGATGGCGATCAGGGGAGAGAAGCCGGTAACGGCCACATGCAGAGCGCTGTCGTGCGTGGATTGGTCGAGCGACGCACAGGCGTCCGCGACTATGCGGACCGAGATGCCCGCATCCGCCGCCTGGATGGCGGTCGCAAGCACACAGCACTCGGTTGAGACACCGCACAGAACAATCGTTCCATTGCCGGCTCGCGCCTGGAGGGCGGGACCAAAGGCCGAGAACGACGGCTTGTCGAGGACGGGGAATCCTCTCCCGTTCCAGGGTTCGGCGAGCTCGAGGAGCGAGGTCGCCCCCGGCTCCCGAACGAAGCTCCACTGCCGGTAATAGTCCAGCCAGCCGCCTTCGGGATCCTCCGGAACCACGAAGCGGCTAAACACCGTCCTCTCGGGAAACACAAGGAGCAGACGCTCGATTGGTTCGACAAGGCCATGGAAGCCGCCGAGATACCAGGGGCTGTCGAGCTCCGCAAACACGCGCTGCATGTCGACGACCACCAAGAGCGGATCGTCCGATGAACCGCCCGAGCTCACGGCTCCTCTTTCTTCACTCGGCCGGATGAGCGCTACCCGAGGACTGCGAAGCAAGCGCGCGGTTCTTTGGGAGATCGATGAGATTCAAGGCCCAGTACAGCGCCGCGCCGATGACAAATGCCACGAGGATCCCCAAGCTGCTGTTAGCGAAGGGACCCCTGGCCCACCAGCCCAACCAGGTGAGCCACGACACGGTTGAGGTGATCAGGCCGAGGCCCACGATCACGGCGGCGAACCACGCGAACAGGGCCCGCGGGTTCACACCGTGCCAGTAGTGATACGCGCCGGGACCGGTCGTGTACAGATCGGCCTCACGGTATCCTTGCCGGCGAAACATCACCAAATCGACCAGAAAAACGGCAACCCACGCCGTGAGAAGGACACCCAGCACCGACAAAAAGGCTTCGAATGGGCCTACGAAGTTCTTGGCTACGAACAGGATGTAAATGTTTCCGGCGATCATTATGGCGCCATCAAGGGCCACGGACTTGTACCTCTCAACGCGAAGACCCAGGGTCAGGAGGTTCAATCCCGAAGAGTAGATGTCCAGGACCGCGCCGGCGACGAGACCGCCGACGGCGACGACCAGGTATGGAACCAGAAACCAGGTAGGCAGAGGAGCCGCGATGTCGCCGATGGGATTGCTGGAGCTCGCAAGCGATTGGTTTTTCGCGAAGAGCAGAACACCGAACACGATCAAGAGGAAGGGGGCGATGCTTCCCCCAAATGTTGTCCAACCGACGACCGAGCGCGAGCTGGCCCGTCGGGGGAGATAGCGGCTGTAGTCCGCGGCGGAATTGACCCAGCCAAGCCCAAGCGCCGCCATGATGATGGATGTGGCGGGAATAAATCCGTTGAGCCAGCTCCCGCTGTGCAGAGCAGTCAGCTGGGCCCCGTTGATCTTCGGTATTTCGAGGATGACAAAGATCACTGTGAGAACCGTAAAGGCCCACGTGAACCAGGTTTGTATTCTCACGATCGTGGCGTGGCCCAGCAATCCTACGGCGATGACCAGCAGCGCGATCAGGATGAAGGTGACGGCGGTGAGACCCGTGCCGGTCGGCAGCGAGAGCCGCTTGAAGAGCGCCTCGACGGCCAGCGTCGACAGGGCCACGAGGACCGTCTCCCATCCAACCAGAGACAGGTAGCTCGCCAGATTGGGAAAAACATTGCCGAAAATACCAAACGACGCGCGCGAGAGCACGAGCGTTGGAGCTCCGCTCCGCTTCCCGGCAAGGCTGACGAAACCCACCAGTAGGAATGAGAGCCAGGTGCCGACGAACGCGGCCAGGATTGACTGCCACAGGTTCAGTCCGAATGACACGACGATGGCGCCGTATACGATCGCCAGGACCGAGATATTGGCGGCGAACCAGATCCAGAACAGCTCGAACGGAGAGCCGTGCCGCTCGGTGTCCGGAATGGAATTAATGCCGTTTTGTTCGATACCCCACACGGGATCGGCGGCTGGATGGGCTTGGGCTTCTTGAGCTGTTACTGCACTCATGAGACGGACTCCCTAGACCTGGTGGACGGGCGCCACCGCGCCTCTTGATGTCCGGGTAACGCCTTCCCTAGCTTAATGGCTCTCTCGATGGAAAATGTAGGCGCGGATTCGTTGATTGGAAGACGGGCGCGCCACGCGTCGTGTCGGACTGCTACGAGTGTCGGACACCAACCACGGCGGAACTCTACACATGATGTAAGATTACATCATGAGCCACCGCACCCAGATCACCCTTACGGATGCCCAGTACGACCGACTGAAAAAGGAATCGGGCCGCAGCGGCGTTGGCCTTGCGGAGCTCGTGCGGCGCGCACTTGTCGTCGCCTACGGCGACGTCGACCGTTCAAGCTGGGAGCAGGGCCTCGAGATGAGCTTCGGAGGGTGGAAGGATAGGGAATTCGACGGAGAGGAATATGTCGAGCACATCCGGCGCGGCATGGCTCGGCGTCTCACTGAATGATCGTTGTTGACACGTCAGTCCTGATCGATCACCTCCGCCGCGATTCGCGGGCACGCAGTCTCCTCGGGGGCGCCTTTCGATCACGCCGTCGGGTGGCGGCTTCCGTGCTGACGAAAGTCGAGGTGCTTGCCGGTGTGCGCCTCGGCGAAGAGACGGCGACTCACCGGCTCCTCTCCCTCCTGGATTGGGTCCAGGTGGACGAATTCTTGCCAGATCGCGCCGGAGATCTCGCACACCGCTTCCTACGGTCGCATCCTGGGGTCGACGTCGTCGACTTTGTGATCGCGGCGACTGTCGAGCGACTGAACGCCGACCTGTGGACCCGAAATGGCAGGCACTTCCCCATGTTCCCGGAGCTCCGGGATCCGTATACCATTGGCCACCATGACTAACGCCTCGTTCTTTTAAATGAAGGGAAGTCGTGATGGAAGCTCACGGGCCCGAGCTTGGGCCCAAGCCCGCACGAAACTTCGAGTGAGAGTCAAAAGCTCCTGTAGAATTCATTCTGCTCGGCGCCTCGATTCACGGGAGGAGCCCGACGCCCGAGCCTATCTGAACCGACTGCCTGTCTACTAAGAAGGGTGCTTCTTGCTCGCGGCGAGGCACAGACTCAGGTCCGTCCTAAAGTTTTCACAGGAGCCTCCCCCGCTCGCGGCGGCCACCATTGGCTTAGCCTTGATTTGGGTGGTCGACGCCACGCTGATGCACTGGGAGCTAGCCTACGGTGTCCAGGGCGTTCTGGACGAGACCGCTCACCTCGCCACGGGCTTGCTCTTTTTGATGGCGCTTCCACGCCGGCCCCCGAAACCCTTCGTGCTGGGTTGCCTGGTGGCATCCGTGCTGATCGACGCCGATCACATACCCATCGTGCTCCATTTTCAGCCGCTAATCGCCGCCGCGCATCGCCCGTACACACATTCGCTCTCGACGGTTGCCGTCGTCTTGGTGGCGGGGCTGCTGATGTCGGACGCGCGCCGTGCATGCGCATTCGGGGCCGTTGCCGGGCTGCTCATACACTTCTTCCGCGACATCGCGACGGGCTTTGTACCACTGGCATGGCCGGTGTCGACCACGGAAGCGCAGATTCCGTATACGTACTACTTTGCTCTGATGGTCGCGCTGGCGGCAGCGGCGGCAAGCCATGCGCGGTGGCCGGGACACGCGAAGGTTCGCGAACGTGTGGAACCGGTGGCGTAGCTGGACATCTTGGCCGGTGCCGGCGAGAGGACTCGATGTGCCTCAAACGTAGCGGCGAGCGCGGCGCTACCGCCCTGCGGGACGCAGAGAAGGGCCAGCAGTGCAACGCCTACCACAAGACAGACGACATTGTGGACAGTCTTGCGGCGAAAACGGTCCTTTGCCAAGGACAACGCGCCAGGTACGTGCCGCAATTTCATGTCATCCTCCCTTGCATCGGACCGTGATGATAGCGGACCAATCGCTAGCGTAGGCCAGGACGAGCCCAATCAGTAGGGCCGCTAGTCCCGAGGAAAGAGGGACTATGTACACTCGGCTTCGCCGACGAGCCACGGGACCGAAAGGCGAAGCCGTATCAGTCTTGAAGAGCCCTCTATAGGTCGCGCGGACGCGTGCTTACGACGATAGCACGGGCAGGTTTGCCGTGAGCATATCGCGGTCGGAATACCAGGCCGGAATCTACCCGAGCACGCACGAATCGTAATTGCGTGGGCTAACTGCGTGGATCTGCCTGGTCTTGTCTCCGTTGCCGGCGCATGCTGTGTCTCGGATTGTGTTAGCCAAGCCCGTGAAGAGAAGGGGGACACCTTGAAATCGATTCGATTGCCCGCATCCACCGCGCTTTTTAGCCTCATGCTGGCAGGGATGACCAGCACGTCGACGGCGGCCGCGGGCGGCCAGAGCCTTGTTCCGCTGGGAGCGTTTTCGGCCGCCAACAGCCCTGTGGTCTCTCATCCGGCTCCGTCCTACCGAGCCGGGCCGGGCGCTACCAACCCTCAAACCGGGAATAGCTGGTCGTCGGGCTCCAGCATGCCCGCCACTCGGGCCTTCCTCGCCACGGCGACCATGGGGTCGCGCACCTACAGCATCGGCGGTTGCGAGAGCGCGTACTGCAAGACGGTATACGCCACTAACCAGGCGTACAATCCCGCGACCAACAGGTGGACTACCAGCAAGCCGATGCCCAAGGCTCGCGGCACCCTGGTCGCGGCAGTTGGAAAGAATGCTTCTGGTATCCACCAGATCTACGCCATCGGAGGAACAGCTGCCCCATGCTGCGGCGGACTCCAAACCAACGAGGCCTACAACCCATCTACAAACTCGTGGACGGCAGCGGCTCCCATGCCAAGCGGTCGATTTGACCTGGCGGCTGCCACCGGCTCCAACGGTCTGATCTATACCTTCGGCGGCAACTATGGGACAACGACCGTGGAGGCCTACAACCCGGTCACCAACCGCTGGACTTGTTCGGTTGGCGACACCGGAACCGGGTGCACTGCCCGCACCATCACTCCCATGCCGGAGAAGTCTTACATCGGCGCCGCCGCGGCCGTTGGGGATATCATCTACGTAATTGTTGGATTCGACGCCGCCGTGACCGGCCATGCCTACGCGTACAACATCAAGACGAACAAATGGGCAACGCTTGCATCGATGCCCACGCCTCGATGCGCCTTGGGCGCGGTGGCTGCCAAAGAATCCAACGGCGCGATCGGCGTGTACGCCATCGGCGGAGAGAATGCGAACTTTTCGGCCGTCAACAATAACGAGGTGTACACCCCGTCCACCAAATCCTGGTCGGCCGAGGCAAAGCTGCCCGCAGCAGAGGTCTCACCGGGCATCGCCACGATGTCCAACGGCATGATCCAGGTGGCGGGCGGCGGCAACGACTCCGTCTTTGATGGCACGAATGCGAACCAGATCTACAAGCCATGAGCTGATATGCCCCGGTTCGCCGTGATCGACGGACCGGGGTACCCGCCGTCCCAAAGGAGCTCTCTCGTTCCGTGGACACACATCATGAACGAGAGCGACGCCGTGACCGATGGTATGTGGCGAGAACCGCTCGTGCGTAGCTTTCCTCGGAGTAGTCCAGATCAAGTCGGTGGATAGCGAACGTGCGTGACACCCCGAGGGGGCACCGCCTATCGTGAACACCCGGACTCGAATCCCACTTTCTCGCGAGCCAGTGTATACGACACCGCGTCGTCGAGGGACATCACCCGGCCCGCCATCCATGCGGCCTGAAAATTGTCGACACCTAACGCTGCGCGAATAGCGGCGAGTGCCGACTCATGGCGAGGCAGGTCCGCGGGATGATGGGCGGCGCCGAGCTCCTCACGGAGTCGAGCGGCGGCACCATACATTCGTGCCGCCCGATGAGCGTCGTCTCGGTGCTGGGCGATGCGACCCATTCCCTCGAAACATTCAGCGATGCCATCGCGCTGTCCTGCTTCACCGAAGATGAGCAGCGCTTCCTCGAGCGCTGCCTGAGCACGCGCGTGGTTGCCACGCTCGATCTCCGCCCACCCCAGATCCCCCAGCGAGTGAGCGGTGGCCATCGTGTCGCCGATGGCTCGCTTCATGGCAAGGGCTTCTTCGTGCAGCGCCACCGCATCGTCGTAAGCGCCTTGACGAAATGCAAGCCCAGCTCGATTGGCCAGGGTTATCGCCAGCTTTTGTTGATTCCCCTGTTCTCGCCAGAGGAGGATCGCTTCGTCAAGAAGCGCATCGGCTTCTCCGTAATCGCCCTGTTGGGCGGCGATCAAACCGAGGTTGCTCAACGGCATGGCCATGCCGAAGACGTCTCCGATTCCGCGAGCAACCTCGAGTCCTTCACGGTAGTAGGTGACCGCCAGTTCGTACTTCCTTAATAGATGAGCATTGGTCCCCTGATTGTTCAAGGCCATCGCCAGGAGTCGCGGGTTTCCGTCCTGCCGGTACGCGTCGACGGCTCTTTGGTAGAGCTCGGCGGCACGCGCATGGTCGCACTGAATTCCGGCAAGGCGAGCGGCGCCGGTGAGTGCGTTCGGTGGCACGCGAACAGCAGGCTCCATGCCGTCAGCCAGCTCGAGCAGCCTCTCCAGCCAGGCGCGCCCTTCCCGAACATAGCCCCAGGTGATCCAATAGTCGTAGATCGCGCCGGTCAGCAGCAGCGCCCGCTCGAGCCGGTCCGAGCCGGCGAACCACTGCAATGCCGCCTGCAGATTGTCCCGATCTGCTATCAGCAGATCGGACCAATGGGGTTGTTCCGGGCCCCTGAACGCCGTCTCCCCCTGCATCGCCAACCCCAGAAAATACTCTGCGTGTCGATATCGAATAGCCGGCTGGTCGTCGCCGGCAGCGGCGAGCTCCATGGCATGCTCGCGTATCGTCTCCAGCATCCCAAACCGTGGCCGCGCGGAATCATCGCTCTGACGCAACAACAAGCTCCTATCCTGGAGCGCGGTGAGCAAGGCAAGCGCATTGACTTTGAGGTCACCGGCCACAGCATCCGCCGCCTCCACCGTGCAACCACCAACAAAAACTGATAGCTGCCGGAAAAAGGCTTGTTCGTCTTCTGTGAGCAGGTCGTAGCTCCAGGCGATGGTATTCCGCATCGTCTGCTGACGCGGCTCCAGATCGATGGGTCCTGACGGCAGGAGGTCGACGCCTCGCTTCAGCCGATCCAGCAGCATGTCGGGCGTCATACTCCGGATCTGGACGGCAGCCAGCTCAATTGCCAGGGGCAAGCCATCGAGACGCCGGCAGATGGCCGCCACGGACACCTCCGTGTTGTCGGTCAGCGCAAAGTCCGCGCGCATTGCTCGGGCGCATTGGACAAACAGCGCGATGGCGGAGTACCGAAGCTCCGCGTCTGCCATCAGGTCCTCACTCGGTTCCGGGATCTTCAGAGGAGGCACGTCGAGAAGATGCTCACCACGGAGGTGAAGTGCTACGCGACTGGTAACAAGCACGGTCAGCTTGGGGCAGCCACGAAGAAGGCGCGAGACAAAGATCGCGGCGCCGGCGAGGTGTTCAAAGTTGTCGAGCACCAGCAGCGTTTCGCACTCTCGTAACCGTGCGACCACGCTCTCCTCCCTCGTCAGGTCGCCATCATCGCGAATCCCCAAGGCGGCGGCAATTGCCCGCGGCAGCAAGGATGGGCTGACAGTAGCCAGCGGGACGAAGTACACACCGTCGGCGTATTCCTCCCAGAGTGTTTCGGCTACTCTCAAGGCGAGACGCGTCTTGCCCACGCCGCCGGGACCAATCAGGGTGAGAAGTCGGACGTCCGGCGAATGCAGGAGGTGCACCGCCGCTGCCTCCTCTCGTTCACGCCCCACAAGGGGTGTCACCTCGGCGGGAAGCAACGGAGGCGCGGCAACGGCCTGGGATACAAAACGGGGACGCCTGCGCCGGGAAACGGACGCAATCATGGCGCGGCGATCTTCGACCGAGAGGTCCAGCGCGCCGGCCAATCTCTGGACCGAATCCTCATGAGGCGCCTGGCGCACACCGCGCTCGAGGTCACTGACGGCTCGGATGCTGAGCTGTGCCCGTTCGGCTAGCTCCTCCTGGCTGATGCCGGCCATCCGTCGATACCGTCGCAGCAATGCAGCGAAGGTCGAAGCTGCATGATCCGCCATCCGAATCGTCTCCCTGTGCGTATTACGGCCCAGCGTACCGGCAAGCGGCCCGCTTGACGTGATCATATCAGCGTCTACACCACCTGCATAGAACCTGCGCGAGCACGAACGGTCGTAACTGCGTGGGTTAAAAGTGCGCATTCTGCCTGGTCTTGTCACCGCGTCTAGCACATGCTGTGTCTCAGGTTGTGGTAGCCGATTCCACATCTCGGAAACGACCCGAACGAACCCATTGCCCGAACGAACCCATTAAACGGAGGAGAACAATGACCATGCGGTCCACCGACCGGAACATGCGAAGGCGCAGTACTATCGGGATCAAGCTCGCGGCCGGCACCGCTTCGATCGTGTGTCTGCTGAGCATGACCGCGCTCCCGGCCTGGGCGACGGCCGGCGCCATAACCGAGTTCCCGGTGCCCACGCCTACGAGCGCTCCCGACGGTATCACCTCGGGTCCGGATGCCAACCTCTGGTTCACCGAGTTCAACGGCAATAAGATTGGACGGACTACGACAAGCGGCGCCATCAAAGAGTTTGTGGTCCCCACCGCGACCAGCGGCCCCCATATCATCACGCCGGGTGCAGACGGCAACCTCTGGTTCACGGAGACCTACGGCAACAAGATTGGCAGGATCACGACCGCCGGAGCTATCAAGGAGTTTGTGGTTCCTACCGCGACCAGTGGTCCCAACGGCATCTCCCAGGGTCCAGATGACAACCTCTGGTTCACCGAATTCAAGGCCAACAAGATCGGACGGATCGGGACCACCGGCAAGATCAGGGAGTTTGTGGTTCCAACGCCTTCCAGTGGGCCAGTGGCAATCACATCTGGTCCGGATGGCAATCTATGGTTCACGGAAGCCAACGCCAATAAGATCGGACGGATCACCACCGGCGGCACCGTCAAGGAGTTCGCGGTACCCACTCCCGGCAGCTACCCCGACAACGTTATCCGGGGCCCGGACGGCAACCTGTGGTTCACCGAAGACAGAGGCAATAGGATCGGACGGATCACCACGGCCGGTGCCATCAAGGAGTTCGCAGTCCCCACGCCGAGTAGCGAGCCCGTTGGGATCGCGACCGGTCCGGATGGCAACCTCTGGTTCGCCGAGGCCGGTGGCAACAAGATCGGACGCATTACGACAGGCGGCATAGTGAAGCAGTTCCTCGTCCCCACCGCGAGCAGCCGTCCATATCACATCGCACCTGGTTCGGATGGCAATCTGTGGTTTACCGAGGCCAACGGCGACAAAGTCGGACGAATCACGACCAGGTAAGGCGTGGACTGGCGACTGGACCCCTTGGACCTGATGTTCTATCGGAACTCATATCACCACTTCCACGCGTATGGGACCGTCATCGGTTGATGTGCGACGCCGGAGCTTGACATCCGCAGTGACTTCAAGGGCGTCTAACAACTCGGTAATGGTATCCAACGTAGGGTTTGCGTCCTCGTCGTTCAAGACCCGAGAAATGGATGGCCGCGTCCTATCCATTCGCGTGGCGAGTTGCTCCTTGCTCACGTGCAGTTGCTCTCGCATGGTATCAATGGCCCCCAGAAGATTGAGCTCCGCCTCCATCTCACGAAACCCCGCCGCGACATCTTGATTGCGCAGGCGTGCCTTCAGTCGCTGATTAAAGCGGCTCATTCGGGTCCTCCTGTTCGGGACTGACTTTTCGTTTCGCTAAATAGTCGTGCCAGAATCTGTGCGCTTCTCTCAGTTGCCCGACGTGTGCGGCTTCGTCAACGCCCTTGACGTAACCATGTAGCAAAACAGCTTTCGTCGACTGCCAGGCGCTTGTCGACCTTCGTCACGACAGGAGCGTTCCTAGCTTGCCGAGGACCTCTGTGACGACCCTTGAGGGAAGGCGGCAAATGATCTCGGTGTCGCGTGATCGCCAGTCCAGGCTCTTTACCTGATCCGCCAGAATTACCCCCCGGACAGGTAGTTCGGGCGAGAGCCGAACCTCGAACGGATATCCCTTCGCCTGGCTGGTGATTGGGCAGAGCAAGGCCAACCCGACCCTGCCGTTATATGTTGTCGGTGAAAGGACGAGTGCAGGCCGTCTGCCGGCTTGCTCGTGGCCGGATTGAGGACTCAGGTTAATCCACACCGCATCGCCCCGCCCAGGGACTGACTTCCCGGCTACCATGCCTCATTCCCTACTGCGGTCCCCGTCTCGACTTCACGGTGCAGATTCGCCTCCGTCACGCCCGCCAGCAGCTGATCAAGCGTGAAGTCTTCGTCCGGTGCTGGCTCGATCATCACTTTTCCATCCGCCATCCACATCTCAACCGGAATGTTCTCGTCGAGTCCGACCTGTCCCGCCAGGAACTTTGGGATCCGCACTGCTAGACTGTTGCCCCACTTTTGAACCCGGGTTCGCATCTCATCCTCTTTCGCCGTTTCTACAAAGAAGATACAATACTCTGAGAAATGCGGCAACTGAGCGGTACAGCAGGGATCCGACGTGGTCGGATCAAAGGATGTGTCACCGCCTCCCGGATTCAGTGATCGAATAGCGCCGAGCCCGGAGTCCTACGTATCATCTATGTGGAGGAGAAGTCAGGGTCTTGGCTCGTTGCTCATGGGAGCCGAGCGAACCGTCCGGTCTCTCTCCACCTTCAGAGCCAAGTCTCGTCACACAGGGTTGTTCCCGAAAGTAGGCGCGTTCTTTCCATCCAGGAGAAGAGATGATGTTGTTGCCTCGTATTCGACACCACTGGCCGGCTTTTCTCATCATCGCCGGCTTGTTCGCCAGCTCGGTGCGGGCTGCCACGAGTGAGGCGGCTTCTTCGCACGCGCGTCTGCCCACCATCACCATCGCCATGGTGTCCGACATCAACACCCTCGACCCGGCGGTATCCTCGTCCTACTACGACCGTCAGGTGTTGAACAACGTCATGGACAAGCTGTTTGACCTCGATTCCAAGGGGCACATCGTGCCGATGCTGGCGACGGGCTACAAAGTTTCGAAGGATCACCGCACCTACACCATTAGCCTGCGCAAGGGCGTCAGGTTCCAGGACGGCACCCCGTTCAACGCACAGGCGGTGAAGTTCAACCTGGATCGCTACCGGCAGGCGTCGTCGGCGCCGCGCGCGGTCGAGCTAAAGCTGGTCGACTCGGTCGCTACATCCGGTTCCTATGCTGTAAAGGTCAGACTCAGCGAGCCGTTTTCGCCGCTGATCTCCATCTTGACGGACCGCTCCGGGATGATGGTGTCTCCTAAGGCCGTCCAGACCGAGGGATCGAGCTTTGCACTGCACCCGGTGGGAACCGGTCCCTTTATGCTGAAGGACCGCGTCAAGGGCGACCATATCACTCTCGTACGCAACCCACACTACTGGCGAAAGGGCTATCCGAAAGCCGGTCAGGTCATCTTCAAGATCTTTACCGACCCAAACACACAGCTGGTCAATCTGCAGTCGGGGCAGGTGGACTTCATGGACTCTGTGACATCCCAAAATGTCTCAACAGTCCAGCGTGACAAGTCCTTCAAGCTCATCGAAAAGCCCGGCTATGGATGGGGCGGTTTCTGGATCAATACCAAGTCGGCCGCACTCGGCAGCAAGCAGGTTCGCGAGGCCATTTCTCTCTTGATTGACCGCAAGCAGTTTGTAAAAGTTGCAGCGGGAAAGACGGCCATTGCCTCTGCGTCTCCCTTCGGACCCGGCGAGCTGGCATACGGGTCGTGGGACAAGGCGCCGAAGCAGGACGTGAAGGCGGCGAAGCAGCTTCTGGCCAGGGCTCATGCCACGAATGTGACCTTCACCTTTGCCACCACCACGGCGCCGATTTCGCTGCAGCAGGCACAGATCGTCCAGAGCATGCTGCAAGCCGGCGGAATCACCATGAAGATCCAGAGCGAAGACTTCCCCACGCTGCTCGACGCACTATCAAAGCACAATTTCGAGGCGGGGGCCGTCGCCTGGTCGGGGCGTCCGGATCCCGATCAGAACAGCTACAACCATTTCTTCACGGGTGGACCAAACAACTATGGTCAGTACTCCAGCGCCACCACCGACAAGTACTTGAATCTTGGCCGCGCTCAGATCGACGTCAAAAAGCGCAAGGCTGACTACGGCAAAGTGGCGCAGCAGCTATCGAAGGACGTGCCCTACGTGTTCCTGGATCACGCCAACAATTCCTTCGCCATGAAGTCCAGTCTGAAGGGATTTATCTACGTTCCGGACGGCATTATCCGGGCAGCCGGCATGACCAAGTAAGCGTCACCACGAGAGGGCCATGACCTTCATCTTTCGCCGGATCATTGGCACCATTCCCGTCCTGATCTTGGTAACACTCATGGTCTTCGGCCTCATTCATCTCATCCCGGGAGATGTGGCCACGGCGGTGCTGGGCGAGGAGGCGACTCCCGCTGCCAAAGTTGCGCTCCGTCACGAGCTGGGGCTGGACAAGCCGCTCCCCGTCCAGTACGCAAGCTGGCTATGGCGAGTCCTCCACGGTGATCTGGGCCGATCGCTCGCGGACCACACCCCGGTGGCGCAGACCATCGCCCAGCGGCTTCCCGTGACAATCGAGCTGGCGCTGGCCTCGTTCCTGGTCGCGCTCATCATTGCCATCCCCGCGGGCATCCTGGGCGCGACGCGGCGGGGCAAGCTGTCGGACTACGTAGGCACGGCTATCTCCTTCGCCGGGATGAGTATCCCCTCCTTCTGGCTGGGGATCATGCTGATCATCTTCTTTGCCGTGCGTCTCGGGTGGCTGCCCGCCTCCGGGTATGTGCCGTTGACCCAGGATCCGAAAGCCAATCTGCAAGCCATGCTACTGCCGGCGGTGGCAACCGGCTTCCGGGAGTCGGCGGTGCTGATGCGGATGCTGCGCTCGAGCCTGCTGGAGGTTTTGAGCTTGGAATACGTGCGCACCGCCAAAGCCAAGGGATTGCAGCCTCGGGTCGTCGTGTTGCGACACGCCATCCGCAACGCCTTGATCCCGGTGGTTACATCCTCGGGACTGGTGGTCGCCGGCTTACTTGGCGGTCTGGTGCTGACCGAGACCATCTTCGGTATTCCCGGGTTCGGGCGTTTGATCGTCCAGTCGATCTTCGACCGGGACTTCATTACGGTCCAGGGAGCGGTGCTCGTGTCCGCGCTTCTGGTCATTCTGGTCAACCTGCTGGTAGACATTGCCTACGCGATGCTCGACCCGCGCATCCGCGTGTCGTAGGAGGCCCGGATGGCTACGTCGGATGTCGCGATCTACGAAGCGGGAGATGATCTGGCGCTGACCGCCAGTCAGACGCCACCGTCAGTCTTCTGGATCCGCTTTCGACGGAACAGACTAGGGATCCTCGGCGCGGTGATCATCGGCGTGATGGTTCTCATGGCCGTACTCGCTCCACTCATCGCTCCCTACGCGCCCAACTACCAGGATCTGAATCACGTTGTGCAGGGTCCGGGCGGGGGACACATTCTCGGAACCGACGATCTGGGCCGGGATGTCCTGTCGCGCATCATCTTCGGCGCTCGCATCTCGGTGGCCGCATCCATCCTTCCGGTGGTCCTCGCCATCCTCATCGGCGTGCCGGCGGGGCTGGTCACGGGCTACTTTCAGGGCTGGTGGGACACATCCATCATGCGGATTGTCGACGCCATGCAGGCCTTTCCATTCCTGGTTCTGGCGCTGGCTCTGGCTTCGGTGCTGGGACCGGGGTTCCGCAACGCCATGATCGCCATTGGCATCGGCTTTACGCCCGCCTTCGTGCGCATCGTGCGGGGGCAGGTGCTCTCCGTCGCGGCGCAGGATTACATCCTGGGTGCCCGTGCCATCGGCACTCGAGATTTCCGCATGTTGCGGACGCACGTTCTCCCCAATGCGCTGGCGCCGCTCCTGGTCCAGATCAGCGTCTCCATGGCGGGCGCGATCCTGGCGGAAGCCGGGCTCTCCTTTCTCGGCCTTGGCGTCCAGCCTCCAACCGCGTCCTGGGGTCAGATGCTCACCGTGGCCCAGTCGTACATCAACAGCGCGCCGTGGCTGGCCATCAGTCCCGGCATCGCCATATTTCTGGCCGTGCTGGGGTTCAATCTGCTGGGCGATGGGGTTCGGGACGGGTTGGACCCGCGGCTTAGCTGAGGCTTGGTCACAAATGGCGGCTGTGCTGTTACCGCAGCGAGGCTGCCACGTCCCCCAGACGACGCAGGAACTGACGATCTTCCAGGCGTTCCAGGACCGGCCGGGCCCGCTCCAGCGGCGCGAGATCACCGGTCATCTCCGCGAGGACGATCCGCATGCGAGCTGCATGGGGAATCAGACCATGTCGTTCGGCCTCGTCGATGGCGCGCGCCATTCCTCCGGCATCTCGTGCAGCAAGAGCCTGGGCGATCTCCGCGAACCGGATTGCCCTGTCCACACCGACCCATTCCTCGCGGCCACGGGCCAGTGTCTTGCTAATCAATGCCTCTGGAGCCGGTACGCCGTGGTCATTCAAGAACATGAGGTGCTCTCCCAGACTATCCGCGAGATTCGCTGCGACGGTGGCCACCAGATCAAGGTCGAGCCGGAGTGAATCATCGTTCATCAAGGCAGCGAAGAATCGGCGATGCACCTCTCGCCAGTCATCCCTACCTGTCCCGAAGTCGAGGAAGCGAGACACCGCGGCAGCGGCCGCACCGATGGCCGTTCTGTCCTCTCGCGCGAGCGCAACCTGGAGCGCGACAAAATAGGTCCGGACCCCGGACAGCAGAGGGGAATCGCCTCGGATTGCCCGCCGGGCATCCTCAACTAGGGCCCGGAGGTTCTCGATCTCGGACCACCGTCCGCCAAGGTAGGCAGCGTCGACCGCAGAGGAGGCGGCACCTGCCAGATGAGCGGTGGGGCCGCCGGGCCGCACCTGAGACAGCGCCTCGCGGATCACGTCGATCACCCTGTCGTACTGGCCGAGATCCAGGTATGCCCACGTCAGCCCTATCAGCGCGTCAAGCCCTTCGTCCGCGGGAAGCGCGGGCACGGCCAGGCGTCGCCGGAAAGATTCGATCACCTCATCCGTTCTTCCCACCCTGCCGGCGAATAGCGCGTGCAGGTCGAGCGTCTCGCTGAACGAACGCCAATCGTGCTGCTGCCCAAAGTGCTCGGCTGCAGCCAGCGTCATGCGGTATCCCTCTTCGGCTTCTTCCCGCGCCATCATGTCCACTTCCCCTGTAAGGCGATGGCGCAGGCACGCCCACCAGAGGGCGGCAAGGCGGGCGAATCGGATCTCGTCCTCATCGCCGGCCTCCGCGGCCAGCCGTTGCGCTTCCGCCACCATCTCGGTGACCTCGTCCAGCTGGGGCTTGGCAGCGAAGACACCCCATGCCCGTGAGTTTGTGATGATGAATTTCCGCAGGACACGAGCGCCCGTAAGCGGATCGCGATCCACTTCCTCTCTCCACCGGGCCAGGGCGAGACGATATGCATCGGATGCCCGGCCGCCGGATTGCACGCAGTCTCCCAGCTTCTCATACAGTCCGACGTGCTCCTCGCTCGGCGCGATGGCAATGGCGCCCTCAACGTGAGTCCGTGCCTCAGCCCCCGCACCTGACGAGCTGGCAATCTCTCCCGCCCGCACCAGATAGGAAACCGCCTTCGAAGGATCGAACGGGAGGGGCAGAGGGACCGTCGACCGGCGGGACACCATGACCGCCTCGCGATAGTGGTAGGCGATAAGCTCAACAAATTCGGCGAGGCGATCGGCGGCATATCCTTCTAACCAAGTGGCAACAGCCGCATGCATTCGCACGCGCTCCGTCCGGGAGAGTGTCCCATAGGCCACATCCCGGATCAGGACGTGCCGGAAGGTATAAGCGTCTCCGTCGGCCGGCACGGCAAGATTTCGCGCCAGCAGGCCCTCGACGGCGGTATTGATCTCGACTGGTCCCACGTCTTGCATGACGGCCACCAGCGTCGCGGGCCGAAACGCACGCCCCGCGACCGATGCCGCTTGCAGCACACTGCGCTCAACCGGCGAGAGGGCGTCGAGCCGCGCAAGAACGGCAGCATGGACCGTGTCCGGCACGACGTCCGCGCCCTCCACCTCTCCAATCATCCCGCGCTCTTCCAGACCCCGCACCAATTCGGTGGCAAAGAACGGATTGCCGCCCGATCTCTCGACAATCCGCTCTTGGATCCGCTGGGGAAGATCCTCAGCGAGCCGCTCGACCAGTTGCGCGGTCTGCATCT
>QHBP01000019.1 GCA_003244175.1 Chloroflexota bacterium
TCGGCCAGTTGGTCTACGATTGGGACGCCGAACATGAGGAGCCGATCAGAGCCACGCCGCGGGAAGTGGTTGCTGCCCTACTCGAAGCCAACGGTATGCGTCAGGGCGCGCTCGTTGGGCCGGTCTTCCCCAATCGGCACGCAGTTTCCGCCTTTCTTGCCGGTCGCCGCCCCATAACGTATGACCGCGCGGCCCGGCTCGCGGCGTTCTTCCATGTGTCGCCATCCGCCTTTTTTCCTGCGCCATGAGCGCCAACCGTTTTCGGCCAATGAAGACTGACCGGCCGAAGACGCCGGCTACTGATTCATGGTACAGGTAGCTTTTCGAATGCCTGACTGACGAACCATTTGTGTAGCTCTCGCATTCGTCTCGCGGTACTATCATCGCCTGCCCACTCGGCAATCTTGAAAGCCGGTCGCAACGCGGCGCACAGGTCCCAGTAGGGAAGGTCGACGCAATCGACGGTTGTCAGCGATGCGTACTGCTCAGTGAAGTTGCGCATGGCGTCGATCCCGAAGGCCCACAGGATCTCNNATCCAGCCGGCCGTCCTTCCACACCACGTTGCCCGGCCAGAAATCGCCATGGAGTAACACATCTGGATTCCGCTGCGGCCACGGCCAGATCGATTCCAACGCATCTCGAATGCGCCCTTCGTCTAATGATGTATCAACGGTTGCCGGCCCCTTGTCCAATGTTTCGGCAAGCCGTGCTGCCTGCTTCGGGAGGAACGTGAGATCAAGGAGCGAACCATCCACTCGATGAATCTCGGCTAAATACGTGGCCATCTGGAGGATGGAGTCGCGTACGTCCGCGGGCGAGATTTCCGTACTCCCCTCGATGAATTCAATAACCACATACGGCGTGGAGAAGACCTCGCCGGATTGGTCGAGGAAATACGGCTCCGGCGCAGCTAACCCCGCCGACCGTACTATCTGCAAGAGCTTGAATTCGTCTGCCGCTATATGAGGATTGTGCGTGCGGTCCACAGCACCGTGCCGGCGGACAACCATCTTTTTCGTTCGGCCATCAGGGCGCTCAATCTCCAACGTCGTCACCTGCGCTGAGACCCCTCCGTTCAACTCCCAGGTACGCAGCAACGTGCCGTGAGGCTCAAGCTTGTGAATCAAATGTCCAAACTTTTTGCCTTCTTTTGGTTCTGTCATTGGGCAGGTGCGACGAGCCTTAGTCGCCGTAATCTGGGAGCATCGGACTCAAGTGCTCGTGGATTACTCTCCACTGTCCAGCATCCCACCGCAGCATGCTTGTGCCCCTACCGCTGCCTTCACGTGCGTCCACTCCCACCAGACCCTTCCAGTGGAGGGTGTAGAGGCATGCAGCGACATGAGCGTCCAAGGCAATGCAGCGTACGTCCTTGATCGCGTACTGCTCGTCACGGATGAGGTCCCACGTGGTCTCGATCGCGTGCTTGATGGCGCCGCGACCAGTGAAAGATCCATCCCCAAACCAGTAGGTAGCATCCTCCGCGATGAGCGGCGGGAGATCCCGAAGCAATGACTGTTCCTGCGCTTCTCATAATCGTGCAGAAAGTTCAGCAGGGCAGCGGTAGTACCATCGCTCATGGACCATCGTAGCAAGAGGTCACGTGGCACAAGACTTTTCGTCCATAAGGTCGGGGCCGCCCATTGCCCAGTGAAGGAGCATGTGAGCGATGCCAGCCGTAAGTGCCATCCTCTCAAACACGAGCCCTTGGGAACCGCCGTTGGCGACATGGAGCGGGCAATCCGCACTAACTCATCTTTGCTCAAACGCGGACCCGAGACGGTGACGAAGGAGTCGCTCTGTTCCCACCAGAGGTCCAGACTGCCGATGCTGACACCGAAGTCCAGCAAGTGTGCGGTGATTCCCGAGCGTAGTTTCACCGGGATCCCATATTTTCGGGGCTCCTGATGGATGCAGCAGAACGTGGCGCCATCAGCCACGGCGGGCTACCTGCCCATGGCTATCATGGTAGTTGATGGCCACGAGGTAATCAATCCCGCCAGAGTCTATATACGGTGTTTGGGGTTTGAGGCCCGGTGGGATATGCGTAGGAAGAAAGATGGGGAAGGGAAGAAGGCGGCGAGTATGACCGCCGCATGGCCGACTGGGGAGCCTTTAGCGCGTTCTAAACCGGTGCCGTAAGCTGCCCAGGTATCAAAGTAGGTTCGGATCCTGGCGGAAGTTCTCATCGTCCGATCCTACCGCATCACAGGCATACAAGCGGCCAAGGGCGAGATTCGTATACCGCTAATTCGGATGCGATTCTCGCGTCTGGCGTCTGTGCAGGACAACGTCCGGGTTGGAGAGGCGCTGGAAGCCCCGCGCCTCATAGAGACCGGCGATGGCCGGATTGCAGAAGAGGCTGATGGTCTCGAAGTGCCGAAGTTCGTCCAGGAGGCGTGAGATCAGGCTACTGGCAACACCGCAGCGCCGGTAATCAGCGTGAACCACAACATCCTCGACATAGGCGCGAAACTTTGTGTCGTCCACCGCCCGGGCGAAGCCGATCAAAGAATCGCCATCCCAGGCGCCGACGGCCGGCCCGCTATCGAGGACGGCGGCGATGCCATCAAGCG
>QHBP01000265.1 GCA_003244175.1 Chloroflexota bacterium
GTGGACTCAGGCTACAGCGGCGGTTCACGAAATGCAAAGAGACATCAGAGTCGACGAGATCCTCGACTTACCGGAATGCGCACGTGAGCGAAGCTCTGTGTCCACACTGTCAACACCCAGCTCGATCGGTGAGACGCAGCTCGTGCATGTTCAGCCCGGCGGAGAGTTCTTCCTGTACGTTCCTGAGTACGACTGCGGCGCTCTATTCAGAACGATACCCTCGGGGGCTCTGCCCCCGAGTCCCCCCGATCCTTCTGCCCTCGGGAATGCCTAGGCTGAGTAGTCTCGCTCGACAAACGCAGCACAGTTTCGCTACCCTCCGGGGGCGCGAGGCGATTCGGGTCCGAGGCATTTGGCCGGAACGGCCGGCCAGTGGCCTCTTTGCGCGTCGCCGAAGTAGAAAAGAGACCCGCTGCGATACCCGTCAAACGGAAGTCGCGATGGGGTTGGGTAGGCGCGCCGGTGACGTCCCCACGGCCCCCTCACCGTCTCGACAAGCCCTGCCTCATTTGACATTGCTCTGTATCGCCTGGATCTCCGCCACAAAGAATGCGCGCTCCGGCATGGGAACGTATCCCATTCGCGTGTTTACCGACAGGATCGCCGGGTTGTTGACGTGATTAAAGGTGCGCACTGATTCGTAGCCGAGCCCTTTGAGCAGCCGGTGGCTGCGGGCTTTCAAGGCAAAGGCAATGCCGCGACCGCGGTAGTCCGCGTGGACGCCCGTCATGCCGACCATGGCGCGGCCGAGCGCGTCGTCCCTCACGTTGGTGAATCCTATGTAACGGCCGCTATCGCAAGCAATGACACAGCACTCTTTCAAGCCTACTCGCTCAACGAATCTCTCGAACTGCATACTCGGGCCGTGCGTGTCCCACGGCACGTCACGCTCCACCAGGTTGTGCAGCTCCCAGAGCCGGCGGCGGTTTGCCTCGGTATCGTCGGACGCGAGTGCGACCAGCGAAAAGCCCTGATCGAGGACCTTCTCCTCGGCGTGGCGGAAGCATTCCGGGTCGTAGTTGTGCAAGTTGAGCTCGCTCTGTCTCGTTCGCGCGACCTGACGATATCCGTCGCGGTCCAGCCATTCCTGCAGGTGCGGCACTATCGACTCGTGAATCATGCAGCTGATCTCATTCGCGCCGTGCTCCTGCGCAAAAGCCACGAGACGCCCGTACAGTGCCCTGGCAATGCCACGACGGCGCCACGACGGTAGAACCACGACGTTCACCGCAAAGCGCTGCGACGGCAAAAAGGGCAGCGTCGAGGTCGTCGCGTACGCCACCGGAAGGCCGTCGAGCAGGGCGAGCAGGCGAAGGACGTGTCCCCCTCTGCTCTCCAGCTCCTCCCATTCCAGGCTGTCCTGGACGGTTGTGAGCATGTCCGACGGATTCGAACGGTTCTGGATGTTGTACCGCACAGGTTGTTCGTCCGCCGGGCTCTCCCGTATGACGAGACGATGGTTGTTCATTCCGTTCTCTCCGCTCGTGTCGTTCCGTCGACGACCGCGACGCTGTCACCGCACTGGCATATCGACGGCTCTCGCGCCTCTGTACCGTTTTCGCGTTCGGAGGAGGAGCGTGGAAACCTCGTGGCGGCATTAGGCTAGTATGCAGCCATGATTGAGCTCATCGCTTTTGACGGCGACGACACTCTCTGGCACAACGAGTCTATCTTCTCGGTTACGCAAAGCCGATTTCGGAAGCTGCTCGACGGGTATGTTCCCGGTGCGGCGATCGACCAGCGGCTTCTGGCTACCGAGATGCGAAACTTACGATTCTTTGGGTACGGGATCAAGGGATTCATTCTTTCCATGATCGAAACCTCGATTGAGGTGACCAAGGGTCGCGTCGCTGCGGCGGACATACAGAAGCTGATCGACACCGGTAAGTGGATGCTCGAACACCCGGTTGAGCTCCTGGACGGTGTACCCGAAATGCTGGATTCTCTGGCAAGCAAGCGCCGGCTCATGATCATCACCAAGGGCGACCTGTTCGACCAGGAGAGCAAGATAGCCCGTTCCGGCGTCACCGATTTCTTCAACCGTATCGAGATCGTGTCCGAGAAAGACGAATCGACGTACCGCAGGATCTTGGCATCCCAGAGCGTCAGTCCGGACCACTTCTTGATGGTCGGCAACTCGATGAAGTCGGACATTTTGCCGGTGCTCGCACTGGGAGGATATGCAGTTCATATCCCCTATCACCTCACCTGGGCGCACGAGGTCGTCGATCAAAGCCCGGAGAACGAGCAACGACTCGTCGTGCTGAGGAGTATCGCGGACCTGGCGTCGGTCGTCGCGAGCATTGACGATGGGATTTAATGATCCGTTTCGACCTTGACTAGCACGTCACCGGCGAGCGGCATCGACGCCTCGGCGCGAAGATTGCGGCCCTGTGGCGCCTGGTATGTCCAGGAATCGCCACGCGTGGGGCTTCCGTTCCATGTTCCTGCCGTAATCCGATCTCCCGACTCAATCGGCAGGGCAACCGTAATCGTGTAACCGTTGGGAGCCGTGTTGAGCAGTCGGATCTCAAGTCGTTGCATTCTCTCTTCCGGCCGCGAGTATTCGATGACGAAGCGCAGGTCCGCGACGCGGCCGCGAGCACGAATGTGAGGGAAATCCGAGGGCAGGCTGGGACAGACTCGCACCTCCCGGCGGAGTGCGTCGACCTCGATGCCCGCGAACAGGTTGAGGCTCTGGATGAAGCCTGCCATGCTCCAGCCCTGAAAATCGGCGCCAACCTGACCGTCGAGGTCGTGCAGCTCGCTCAGGCCACCATACCCCGCCTCGTACAAAGCCTCGTGCACCTGCCCCGCCACGTACTCCTTATAGGCGTGGTCGGCTGTGCCGTACGTCAGCTCGGCGGCGACGAGAAAAGGATTGAGCCACTCCCACTCGATGCCGCGGTGATAGTTGAAGATGCCCACGCTGCGCATATTCTTTCCACGCACGTTCTTGGGATCCTCGAGGAACGCGGCCGGGAGGATCAGAGGCCAATCGCGTGGGGCAAGGCTCCGAAGTCCTCGGTGACCGGCGAGCTGGTCGCGCGCCAGGACGATGAGCGAGTGAGCGAGATCAACGGGAAGTGGGTAACCGAGCCCAAACGCTATGTATCCATTGGGTGTCAGGATAGGACGCTGTGACCAGTCATACGACAGGCTGTCGACCAAGTAGCCGTCACGTGCGAAAGTCTTGAACGTGGCCTCGCCATCGAACAGCGCGACTTCCATCCGGCCGGCCAGCGGTGCATCGCTCTCCCGAACGAAGGGGAGAAAATCGGCAAGCGTCGTAAGCCAGAGCAGCTCGATTTCCACAGGGTATCCGTCCCGCGGCGTGTACGGAGTGTCCTCCCACGTCTCCCACAGATAGCTCTTGTCGATGATGCCACCCGATGGCAGGAGGCCCCGCTGGACGAAATTCAGGCTCGTCTCGAAAAAGTGACGCACCATCGACATCTTCGTCTGCAGCAGAGTTATGTCGCCGCTGCGCTTTGTGTACTCAAATAGCCGGTGGAGCGCCCATAGCGTCCCATCACTGGAGAAGTAGACGAGAGGCTCCCCGGCGCGGATGATGTGTGGAAGGCGACCGGTTCGCTGGTCCTGATACTCCCACGTGTCGTCCAGGATGGCGCGCGCCGTCTCGAAGTCGCCGGTCGCAAGCAGCGCGCCGAGCGAAATGTTCTCGTCGCGCTTCCACGCGTCCATGAAGTATTTGTCGCCCGCAAAGATGGCGAAGTAGTGCTCGCGATGAACGGGTGGCGCGCGAAGCGTCGCATCCCTCGCCACCAGGACGTCGTTGAACCGCGTCAAGACCTGCGCATACGCGAGGTCGACATCCCGGTTGCCGGTGTCGAGCGCGGATGCGTCCAGCAGGGTCTCGATGTTCTCACGCTTGCCGCACCGCAAATCCTGAATGTTGTCTTGCACCGCGCTGAAGTCGGATTGTGCTTCCTCCCGGGTGCCACCGAAGGCGCAGACGAACGACACCGGACCCTGGAGATGGAAAAGAGCAGGCGCATAGACCTGTGTGCTGTACCTGTCCCAGATAGGGGCTTCATCTGGGGCCCGCGCCTGTGTCTCCTGGTACACGCGCTCGATCATCTTTTCCCGAAGCTCGTCCTTGACATATATCTTGGTCACGAATCTGTGAGCTTCAGGAAGCATCTCGATGCGGCAGGGACCGTTTGACGGTCCCACCAACCCGAAGAATGCCATCGTCTCGTGTCCAGGGCCCACGTCGGCGATAACGTTGCTGACCTCTAACACGTCTGTCGCCTGCTCTGTCTGATACTGGGAGAAGTCGCTGTTGAAGTCCTGATAGAAGCGCATGTCGAATTCCGGCTTGATGACGACGGGCAGATCGGTCTCGATCGTCACGACACAGGCCTGAAGTTCGTCGGGAACGAAGTACTGCTCACGAATCTCGAAATCCCCAACCCGGTACACGCGGGTTGCGCCCTCGAGGTGCATGGCGAACGACGTTTGTTTGGTCCGGTCCAGTGCCACGAGCCGGCCGTCAACTTCGACCCAGAGCAGCAGGGCCTCGAAGAACGCCCGCCCGAATCCGCTGGCGCCAAACCACTTGATGGCTTGAGCTGTCGAATCCCGCACGTTCTGAGCGGACGGAAGATAGAGAGCGAATCCGGCACGGTTGCCGAGAAGGAACGTATGGTTCGTCAGGTGCGCATGGTCGGTCGTGATCGCGTATGCGTCGAGGTTTTTCTTCATGCGGACTCAGGGCTTGTTCAGGGTCGTCTGCGAGACGGGAGAGATACTGCGGCGACGGTAATCCAGGAGCATCTCGGCAACGAGCATGCGCGCCGCTTCATCAGGCATATCGCGAGAGATCAGGTATGCGTAGCTCATGGCCTCCCGCGGCGGCAGCCGCGCTATCTCTCCCTGCATGCCGCGAATCCTCTGCAAGATCGCCTCGTGATACTCGTCGTACGCCATACCGCAATTATAGGACGGGCGTGCTATTTAGTGTAGCGTTCGTTCGGGCCTCGCGTGAGCCGCGTGTATGTGCTCGGGGTCGCAATCGTCGGCTGGTTTGCGGCGAGCGCATTGCCCATTTTAGCCAAGTCCTGCCTGCTATTCGGCAATTCCCACCCAGCAACCACCTATAATGGCCGAGAGTTTGCGCAAGAGAAGAGAGGCATGCTCGCAGAGCTCGATATCGTCATCTTCCTCAAGTCCGACCATGATGCCGAGCGCACAGCCGAACGCGTTTTCGGAGCCTTGGGAAGCGGCTGCCGGACAACAACGTCGGACACGGGCGACACCTATTACGAGGCATCCGGTCTGGGATTTCGAGCGGAGCTTACCGACTACGATCCGTACGTCGAATACCAGTCTTTGTCGTCTTTCAACTACGAGCTTGATATCTTTTCGCTGTTCTGGTGCGTGGACCTCGACGCGATATCGCTCGAGGAGTCGCTCAGCGAATACTTCGCTCGCCATCTGGCGTTCGAGCTGAACATGGAGACGGCTTCGGAAGTGGTGCTCGACACGACCGAGGAGGTCGAACGGCTGCGCGTTCGTGTGTTTCGGCGCAATCCTCAATATCGACTCGATCAGGCGCCAACCACGCCCAAGGTGTACATCGTGGAAGAGCACGAGCGGGAGGTCCCGTTCGATCAGGATGAGTATGGCGAGGCTGACGGAGAGGACGAGGATGATGCCGAGGAGGATCTCTCCGTGGAGGAGGGGCAATCCCCTCTTTAGGCTCGCCCCATGATCCCTTATTCGGACCCCAGCGAGCCGGATCACATATTCCCGCTCGTCAACGTCTCGCTGATCGCAATCAACTTCCTCGCATTCTTTTACGAGCTGTCGATCGGAAATGCTCAGGGCGCGAACGCGTTGCAAACGTTCATCACCCAGTTCGGGCTTGTGCCGTGCGAGTACGTCCATCAGTGCGCGCCCTATCCCGGCACGCCGAGTCCGTTCCAGTTGACATTCCTGACCTCGATGTTCATGCACGCCGGCTGGCTCCACATTCTGGGAAACATGCTATTTCTTTGGGTGTTTGGGGACAACATCGAGAACTCGATGGGGCACGCCCGCTACCTCGTCTTCTACCTGCTGTGCGGAGCGGGAGCCAACGCTCTCGAAATTGCGACAAATGTCGGTGCGAGTGCCCCGGGACTTGGGGCCAGCGGAGCCATCGCGGGAGTTCTTGCGGGGTATCTCTTGCTCTACCCGAGGAGTCGCATTCGGACGCTGATTCTATTCGGCTTCATCCCCATCCCGGTACGGCTGCCGGCATTCCTGCTCATCGGTTTCTGGTTCATCATTCAGCTGTTCGATGGCCTCGTTACCGTGAGCTCGCAGGCGACGGGCGTCACCGGAGGCGTAGCGTACTGGGCGCATGTGGGCGGATTCACTACGGGCGCAATCCTCATCTGGCTTTTCCGCCACCCGGAGCGCGTCCACAACCTGCGCGCGTATCACTCGCAGGTCGATGGGTAGCCCGCCATCGCCGAAAGCGGATCGAGCTCTGAACGAGGGCGCGAGGCGACGATGAGCGGGTCACGTATGGCCGCGATCCCGCAGACACCAAAGCTCACGGTCGAAGGACTCGTGACCCGGACGGAGTCCGGTTTTCACCAGGTGCGCGTGGGCACGCAGGTTTTCGTGTGCCGTGCGCCCAAGCGCCTTCTCAATTACACGAGGACCACGACCACGGCCGTCGTGATCGGCGACCACGTCCGGGCACACATTGCGGAGGACGATACGGGCGTGATCCAGGAAATCCTGCCGCGGAGAAACGAGCTGGTTCGCGGGGCCGCCGGTGGCAGTAGATTCCTCGACGTCATAGCAGCCAATATCGACCTGTTGATAGTGGTCCACAGCCTGCGCGATCCCGACTTTACCGCCGCGCGTCTCGACCGCCTTCTTCTGCTGGCAGAAGCGGCGGAGATACCGGCGCTGATCTGCTTGAACAAAGTGGATCTGGAGACTCCTGATCGAACGGCCATGATAAGCCAGGCGTACCGGACGATCGGGTATCCGGTCATCCTGACGTGCGCCAAGACGGATCTAGGCATTGCCACGCTGCGTCACAGGATCGCTGGGCAGATAAGCGCGATGGTCGGTCCGTCGGGCGCAGGCAAATCAAGCTTGCTCAACGCGGTCCAGCCGGGCCTCCGACTCCGAACCGCGGAGATCAGTGAGTCGACGGGGAAAGGAAAGCATACGACGACCACCGCCGCCCTGCTCGCACTTGATGGCGGTGGGTATGTCGCCGACACCCCCGGTTTGCGGGAGCTTGCCATCCGACAGGTTGAGGCTGAAGACGTCGCCTGGCTCTTTCCCGAGTTCCGTCCATACCTGCCGCATTGCAAGTTCTCAAACTGCACGCATCGAGAGGAGATGGGCTGCCAGGTCCTCGAAGCCGTACGCACCGACGGCATCACGCACGAGCGGCACGGCAGCTACTGCCGAGTATACGAAGACGTGGTGGAACAACATGTTTGGTAGCACGCGAGGATCTAGGCCAGATGCTGCTCGTCGCTGAGCACGAGATCGCGGCCGCCCTCCGTGAACCGGAACGCATCCTCGGAGACGACGCACACTCTATCGCCCCCTGCATGCTTGACTTTGTACATGGCGAGGTCGGCGCGCGAGAACAGCTCCATGCCACCATCGTCGGACTGCAATGTGGCCAAGCCGATACTGACGGATATACCGTCGACACCTGCCGATGCCGGCATGGCGTGGCGGGCGATCATGAGTCTAAGTCGATCTGCCACCCGCTCGGCATTGTCCGCGCTAATTTCGGGCAGGAGAACGCAAAATTCCTCGCCGCCATACCGAGCAACGATATCCTCTGCCCGCACGACGGCGCGGACGATCAGGGCAAGCTCTCGCAGCACAACATCGCCCGCATCGTGTCCGTACGTGTCGTTGACCGTTTTGAATCTGTCGATATCGAGCATCATGGCCACGAGGCTGTGACCATTGCGCAGGGCTCGACTCCGCTCCTCTTTGAAGCGTTCGAGAAGGTATCGCCGGTTGTACAGCTTGGTCAGCTCGTCGGTGACGGCCTCCGGCCGCAGCTCATCGTAGAGACGAGATCTGTCCAGTGCGATAGCCGTCTGCGCCGCAATGATCTCGAGTAGGCGCAGCGCGTTTTGATCGAACTGATGTACCCCCAGCTTGGACAGCGTAATGACTCCCTGCACCCGCCCCTCATAAATCAAAGGAGCGCCCATAATTGACTCGGCCCGCACGGGAGTTCCCGGGATCTGGGTACCTCGTGGATCATTGAGACTGTCCGTCACAATGACTGATCGACCAAACTGGGCGATCCAGCCGGCGACGCCCATGCCCAGCTTGACCCTCAGCTCAGGCTGTGTCGATCCCTCGAGCAGGATGGGCACGAGTACGTCATGCTGCCGGTCCAGCAGAAACAGCCGGCATGAGTGATAGTCGATGAGCTGCTTCAGCTCGCAGTTGATGACGGCCGCGATCGCCGGAACATCGTGCAACGGAGTGAGCTTCTGAACGATGGACTGAATCGATTGTAGCTCGAACACGCGCCTCTGCTGCTCGGTGAAGAGGCGGGCATTCTCGATGGCTATGGCGGCCTGACTGGCGCACAGGGTCAGCAGGTCCAGGTCGGCCTGCGAAAAGGCTCCGACTGAATCACGTTCCACGTCGAGCACGCCAACCACCGTGTCGCCGCGCTTCAGCGGGACCGCGACCTCGCACAGGACCTCGCGAATTCCATGATCGATATACTCCTCACACTCGCGCACGTCGTCGCAGAGGAGAACTTCCCCACTACAAAAAACCGTCCCCGTTACGCCCTCGCCGAACGGAATCCTCATTGTTTCTCGTTGCGTAGGGTCGAGTGGACCGACGGTTCCGGCTATGTCCAGATGTCCTTTCGAATGGTCCGGCAACAGGACCGCGGCGAAGTAGTAGGGCATGACCTCTCGCATGCCGGTCAGGATGGAATCGAGAACGTTGCGCAGGTCGAGCGTTCCGAGAATCGATTGCGCGGCGCGCAGGAGCGCCTCCATCTGTGCCACGGACTCCTGGCTTCGTTGATACAGACGCGCGTTCTCGATGGCAACCGCGGCTTGCGAGGCAATGACGGCGAGGGTCTGCACGTCGTCCTCGGTGTAGGCGCACTGACGCTCGCTCTGGACGGTCATGGCCCCGATAGTACGGTTGCCCGTGTTGAGCGGCACGAAGATGCCGGAAGCGCTGTCCCTGTCGCCGACGAGGGGCGCGGGCAGGCCATGTGTTTGCAGGAATTCGTCGAACTCGTCCTCGGTTCGGAACAACACGGACATTCCATGTTCAATGACGACAGTCGTCATACCTGTCCCGAACTCGACCTCTTGATCAACGTAGACGACGCCGCCCTCTTGTTGATAAGCAATGTCGATGGCATTGCGCTCGGGCCGGTGCAAGGCAATAAAGAACTGCGTGGTGTCCATCACCCTGCCTACTTGCTCGTAGATCGTGTCGTACAGCGTACGCAGGTTGAGGGTCGACGAGACGACACGACTGATCTCGTTGAGTGTCTGGATCCGGCTGGCTTGCTCCAGCAGGACACCCGTATCGGTTCGCCTCCGGTCGTTAACGGCCACCGTGCGTGTCGCTATCCCACATGATGGCTTTCAGTCTAGGGTTGAGCCGGACGCCTATCAATACCTCTTTCTACCCCTTCGGAGTACTTGGTTCTCACCCTCGATCCAATTCCAATAAGTCTCTAATGTACGCCTACTATGGTGATGGGGGTGGTTGAGCGTGCACATTCTGGTGGTCGAAGATGAACGGCGCCTGGCGAATCTCATTAGACGAGCGTTGGAAGAAGAGGGCCATGTGGTCGACGTGGCGCACGACGGCGTCGACGGTCTGGATATGGCCGAGGGAACGACCTACGATCTCTTGGTACTGGATCTGATGCTGCCCCGACTTGACGGCATCGAGGTGTGCAAGCGCCTGCGGTCCGACAGTCGCGATGTTCGCATTCTGATGCTGACCGCGCGAGATGCCATCGAGGACCGAGTCCTCGGCCTCGAGGCGGGCGCCGACGACTACCTCATCAAACCGTTCTCATTTTCGGAGCTGTTGGCACGCATCAGGGCGCTCTCGCGGCGACAGGTACAAGCTCAAGTAGAGGAGGAGCTGTGCGTGGGCAGTCTGGTGCTCGACCTTGCACGCCATGAGGCACGGAGAGACAATCGAAGCATCGAGCTGACGGCCAAGGAGTTCCAGCTTCTCGAGTTCCTCATGCGCAATGCCGGCAATGTCCTCACCCGCACACAGATTCTCGACCATGTGTGGGGATACAACTATGACTCGTTCAGCAACAACGTGGATATTTACGTCCACTACCTGCGCAATAAGATCGACAAGGATTTCTCGGAACCGATGATCCGCACCGTGCGCGGGGTGGGTTACTCGCTCAAAGCATAACCGTATGTTCCGCACCGCCCGATTGCGTCTCGTGGCCTGGAATGTCATCATTCTCGGCCTGATCCTGGTGTTTCTCGGATTGGTCTTTTACGGCGTCTTTGCCACGAACATCTACCGCCCCGTCGACCAGCAGCTAGCGGACCAGGAACAACGAGTCGCCGCCTATATGCGAGGCGAGCCGTTCATCACGGGGCTCAATGGCCTCCCGGTGGACCCGGAAGGCCAGTACACAGTGGTGGCCACGGACGACAAGCTCAATGTCGTGGCACCGAACTGCGCGCTCCCCATCATTCAGTGGGAGCCATGCAGAGCGGTCGAGGTGGCGAGCAAGCCGGCGCTGCAAGCGGTACTGGGCCAGCTCCCCAAGGCCCCCGGCCAGCCACTCCCTGCCGGCGGAGCGAGCGACGTTCGCACCGTCTCGGCCCACGGTGTCCCGATGCGGGCCCGCACTTTCGCCCTCTACAGCAGCTTGAATGGCGCCCGCTATCTCATTCAAATCAGCCGGCCCGTCGTGGCCGAGCGCGGCCTGATCGGCCAAATACGCACCATTCTCCTCTGGGCGAGCTTGCTCGGCATCCTGCTCTCGGGGCTTGGAAGTCTCTTTCTGGCCAGCCGGGCCCTTGTTCCCATCCGGCAGGCCTTTTTTCGCCAGCGCCAATTCACGGCTGACGCCTCTCACGAGCTGCGCACGCC
>QHBP01000382.1 GCA_003244175.1 Chloroflexota bacterium
GGGCGATCACGGAATGTGCTCCGAGCGCCGCCTGAGGGGTTTTGAACGACGTCGAGATGCTGCAATTTGATTTTGCAACGGTGCTGGCAACGGGAGTGGAGGTGGCGCTGTCCCAGTACACGTTGACGGTTTCGCCCGCCTGGAAGGTTGTCCCCGTCACGGGCACAGTGGTTCCGTAGGGACCCTTTACCACATTCAGGGTGATCTGAGGGCCGATCGGGATAATCTTGGTCCGTGCCGGCTCGACGTTGCCGCTGGTATCCGTACTGTGAAAGGTCAGGGTGTGGTTTCCCGACCCCGAAATCTGGAACGGTCCGGTGTAGGTGGTCACGGGTCCCGAACCGAGCTGGTAGACGGTGTTCTTAATGGTTCCTCCGCTCTCGGACGCGGAGAGGGTCACCATGACCGGCCCGGAGTACGTGTTGCAGTCCTGCGTTCCGCTGAGACTCGCTGTTGTCTGGATCAACGAGGTCGGAGCCAGCGCGTAGATGTAGCCCTTAACGTCCCCTTGATACAAGACGCCGTTTGAAATCGACCCTGCCGATTGAAAACGGTCACCCGACAGCGCCGAGTTGACGTACGTGTAGAGGAGCTTGCCCGACGAGCTGTCGAAGATGTAGATGGCATTGCCCGCGCCCACTTCGACGATCCCGGGAGCGGCGGTCACCGCACCCAAAACCGGTCCCGTCGAGAGGCAATCCGCCCAGATCGACTTGCCCGTCGACGGATCGAGGGCTTGGAGGAGAGAGACACACGTGGAGCCGCCATAGCTCATCGTGCCGCCCGCGACGTACAGATGACTCCCGTCCCAGGCGCTTGGCGCCACGCTGCCCCCTCCGTATTCCGGCGAAGGGCCGCCAACCGACACGACCGTCTGCCACACCGGTCCGGGACCGAGGTTGGCGCGATCGAACGCGTAATAGATCCCGTTCTTGTTCACAAGTCCGACCATGCTGTGTTGCTGCCCGTTCATATTGGCCGTGAAGAGGGTGGGCGTGGACCCAAAATCACCATCGTTGACCTGTTGGCCCGAGGGAACCTGCCATGACGAAAGAACCCTGAGATCGGTCGCATTCAATGCGACAAGTGATTCCGCGTAGACGGGAGCCGAGGGGGAACACGAGCCGCTGGTCGGGCCGTTGCCGGTAGCCACGTAGACCGTCGCGGTCGATGTGGCCACGGAAGTGGTCGGCGAGGACACCGTCGCGGTCGACGTGGCGGCGGTATCGAGAGTTGGTGAACCCCAAATACCAGGGCCGATGCAGCCGTCGGGCGTCGCCTTGAACGTGTTCTGGATAGCGCCATTTGTGGCATCCATCTGAACGAGCTTTCCCTGAACCAGGGGACAGTCGGACGCGGATGCGACCCCGACGTAGACGCTGCCGTTATACACCAGGGGCGAGCTCCACATGTCGGTGTCGGTATTGACCGAGTCTCCCAAGGGCCTCTGCCATATGATAGTCCCGCTGAGAGCGTTGAGGGCGTACAGCTCGGCCTGACCATTGGCGAATCCGCCGGTGTACAGCACGGAGGTGCTGTTCCCGCCGATTGTCTCGTCGGCAACGGTTGCGGTCGTACTGGCGCCGTGCGCTCTTGCATCGCACGAGTCGGTCGCCGTACCGACGAATTGTTGCCAGGCGAGACTTCCCGTGAGATTGAGCGCAACCTCATAGCCGTCGTTGCCTTCCGTGTAGATCAGATTATTGGCTTCGACGGGTTGAGTTTCAACGAGCTTGGGACGTTGGACCGCCCATTTGAGGGCCATGTCTCCGGCGTTTGCCGCTGTGATTCCCGTCTCAGCAGAATTGAAGCCGCCGCGCTCGGACGTGCCCAGATACGTCGATCAATCACCGGACGCGGCGTAGGCAACGCTTCCCGGCATCCCTCGCATCGATATGATGAGCGCCGTTACAGCGACGAAACTGAGCGCGGATCTGATCGTATGTATTGCCTGCTCCCCTCCCTGGACCTTGTTTATGGGACGATGCCCCAACAACAGACGTGCTTCCCCGCACTTTCTCTCAGTCCCTCCCGACGGTGTGACCGAGCAACAACACGCGCACTCTGGTTCGAGGGACGCGCACCAAATCGCGGGCAGCCAGAAATGCCCGAATACTTCTTCCGCCTTTGTGCCGGCTCGTTGTAGCCGTCCAGCCGACGTTCATACGCTACAGCGCCGGCACGATTTTGTCAAGTTTGCGGCCGGCACACACCCTCGGAGGCGGCGCGATCGAGCTCTCCCATGAACTCCTTGATCAGATTCTGCGCTCCCGTCTCTTTCATCGCCTGCACGTACGGACTCATGACCGTTGCCCGGAGAACTATCATGCCGTGCTCCGCGTATTCTCGCTTCCAGTCACCGATCCCGTGGCGATCGAGGACGGCCTCGATGGCGGCGCATGGGTAGTCGGGCTCGGTCATCGTCGTCTTGGAGAGAAAGAACGGCTGCAGGTAAATGTACTCCCTTTCTCCCAGCTCGGCCTGAATGGAGAAGCGTTTGTACACCAGACTCGTCAGTTCATTCATCGCGCTCAGCGAGGGGAAACCCGTTTTCTTGATGCCAAAGGCGACGATATTCGTGTCCGGTGCCATGCCGGGTACAGGCACGAACTCGTACCCGGAGTCGCCGGTATGGGCGACGATCTTGTTCCAGTGCACAAGCCATTCGTACAGCTCTCTCGCGGCGAGGAGGGAGGCCCGGACGATCGACCCATGACCCTTCATCGTCAAGGGGATGGTCTGCGTGGCGAGCCACAGCGATGCGGCCGCCGCGCCGGGCCTCGATCCCTCGAGGATGAACGGCGCGAACGCGTCGATCGCGACCTTGCGCTCGGATCCGTCCTCCCAACTGATCGTTCGCTTGGGAGGCATGTGCAGGAGCACACTCTGTCGAGCGGAGGTGATGTACGGTGCGGACTGCAGGATGAAGTGCCGAACGCGATCGTTCTTGAACGCGACGACGCCGCACGGATAGGGCACATAGCCCATCTTGTGAGGGTCTACCGTGATCGAGTCGGACTTGGCCATCGCCAGAAAGGCCGCTGCCACATCGCGTGATCCCCACGCGATTGTGATCTCTTTGTGATACTCGTGCCAGCTCAGGTCCGTAGTGCTTTGAACATAGGTGCTCACGACCTGAAGGCGGTCCTGCAGCGTCAGCCGGAAACACTCCTCGGACGGCAATGTCACGGCGCCGTGCGCGGCGGCGAAATTGAGCAGATCCTTGAGGACGGTGGCGTACGCGTGAACGTCGGCCCGGGTACGCAACAGGTCGTCGAGCCGGTGCTCGTAACCACCCAGCTTCTGACTCGCCTCTGCGTCCACCGACGCCTTGTTGAACTGTTCGTCGAGCAGGCCGGCGAGCCGCAGGTGCCAGGCGGGTATGTCTCCCTCGAATGGCATCCCTAGGGCGGCGGAGACCTTTGCCAGGACGGCCGTCACCTCTTCGTCATGATCCAAACAAAAGAGGCTTCTGATGTATCCACCCCACGCGGCGTCGATGTGGAGCCAGAAGCTGCTGCCTTCCTCACGCTCTTGTCGAGAGCGCAGGTCGAGGATCTCGTGGATAGGGTCGACTGCTCCCTCCTCCGTCGTTCCGGCGATCGCGACGACGGCGAGAGGGACCCGGCCTGCGTCGCGCGCGGCGCGCATCTGCCGGGCCAGATCGTCCACGTCCATGCGGAACGTCCGGTCCATGCGCACCTTGATGACGTTGTTCTTGCCGATGCCGAGGATGTCCGCGGCTTTGCTCACGCTGTAGTGAGCGGCACCCGACACAAAGATGACAGGGGGAAAGCGATGGAACGCGGCGCCCGTTCCGTTCGCCGGCGCGTACTCAGACTCGTTCAGACAGCTCCAGGCTTTCACGCCGGCGTCTTCGATGGACGTGCAGTCTCTCTCTCGAATCGCGTCGACATAGCGTGCCAGCAGGTAGATGGCGTCGTTCGGGCGCAGCTGGAGCGCTTCCAGCTCGGATAGATCCGTGATGTCGGCGGGCGTCCCATCCGTCCGTTTCACGTCGACACGCAGTCCTTGTCGCAGCGCGACATCCCGAATGGCGAGTGGCAGATACCGGACGCTTCGGGCCACCCAGAGGGCCTCGACGTTGGCGGTCGTTCCTCCGTGTGTGATGTGTGCCCAGCCGAACTCTCGCCGCATGCGCCGGGCATAGTCCTCGGACGATTCATCCTCACGCATGGGAGGCGGGGGTGGGATGTAGCCCAACATCGTGAGCACCCGCGAGCACGCCTCGATCTCCCAGTCCACGGTGACGGGTGCTGCTTCCGGTGTCACGTTGTTGGGGTTGTACAGCATGCCCGCGAAGTAGCCAATCATGGCCGGCAGCGTCGTGTCCGAAAGCTCGTGCGCGATGTAGCGCGGACTATAGAAGGGAAAGTTGCGCCGCAGCTCCGCCGTTATCTCGGAGACGCGCTGCGACAACGCGTCCTGCTCCCCCTCGAATCGTCGCTGCTGGCTCCTGGTAACCAGTATGCGGTCGCCGGGATAGTAGTTGCGCCGCCAGTGAATGTAGTCGCGGAGCACCAGCAGAAGCAACTCTTCGAAGAGCGGGCCGTTCTCGGCTTTTGGCCCGAGGAACCAGGCCAGGTAGCGGTTGTGGTCATCAGTCACCTGACCGACACTCCGAGCACCCGAGACAGTTCGGCACACCGAGCGCTCAATCTAGCGGATCTCCATAACGCCCTCAGCTCGTCGGAACAGGAGTGTCGACGATGGTTGTCGGCGGGCCTGTGGGCACGGGTATCGGCGGTTCCCCCGGAAGCAGGTGGGCGTTGACGATCGCCGTCAGCTCCTCGCGATCGAGCGATTCGTCGTGCAGCAGTGCCTCGGCGATGGCGTCCAACGTGTTACGATTCTCCTTTATTACCGCCAGCGCCAGATGGTGCGCTTCGTTGACCAGGCGCATGACCGCCTCGTCGATGCGCTCCGCCGTCTCATCGCTATACTCCTTCGGCTGCCAGGGGTTGAAAGCAATGCCATTGAGGGCGTCGTCTCCGGCGCCGCCGAAGTACGCGGGGCCCAGCTCGTCCGACATGCCAAGCTGCTTGACCATGGTCCGCGCCACGTTTGTCACCTGCTGGATATCGTTTTGGGCGCCCGACGTGATCTCACCGAAGATCACCTCCTCAGCGGAGCGGCCGCCCATGCCCACAGCCATACGATTCACCAGGTAGTCTCGGCGATAGTTGCGCCGGTCGTCGATCGGCCGGAACTGCGTCACTCCCAGCGACCGGCCGCGGGGCGTGATCGTGACGCGATGCACGGGGTCGACGTTGGGGAGCATCAGCGCCACCAGGGTGTGGCCGCCCTCGTGATAGGCCACGGTTCGCCTTTCCTCCTGGTTCATCAAAGGGGAGCCTTCGGTGCCCAGCGTGATGCGGTCGAGGGCCTCGTCGAAGTCGAAACGCTGAACCTCCGTTTCGCCCTTACGGGCCGCGTCGAGCGCGGCTTCGTTGGCGAGATTCGCCAGGTCGGCGCCGGTCATACCCGGGGTCGCCTGGGCAACCGCACCCAGATCGACGCTGGGACCCAACGGGATGTTGCGCGTGTGGATCTTGAGAATCGCCTCACGCCCCTTGCGATCTGGTGGATCGAGCGTGACCTGCCGGTCGAAGCGTCCCGGCCGGAGGAGGGCCGGGTCCAGGATGTCCGGGCGGTTGGTGGCGGCCACAACGATAACCGCCTGGGTTGCCTCGAACCCGTCCATCGACACCAACAGCTGGTTCAAGGTCTGCTCGCGCTCGGCGTTGGAACCCGCCATTGGTCCGGCGCCGCCACGGCGCCCACCGATGGCATCGATTTCATCGACGAACATGATGGCCGGCGACGCCGCCTTTGCTTTCTCGAATAGATCTCGGACGCGGCTGGCGCCCACGCCGACGAACATCTCCACGAACTCCGAGGAGCTGATGCTGAAGAAAGGCACATGCGCCTCGCCGGCGACCGCACGCGCCAACAGCGTCTTGCCGGTGCCGG
>QHBP01000132.1 GCA_003244175.1 Chloroflexota bacterium
ACGCCTCGTGGCGAACAATGCACGGGAAGCATAGTCCACCTGCCGGACACAAGTGTAGGCGGGATCGCTGACCTCGCGATCCCCATCGCTCAATCCTGTTCGGGAGCCGTCCGCGAGGACAACGCCTCCAGCCTCCTCCAGGCGACCTTCCGCGGAAATCATCTTCGCGCCTACCACCGCTGCCTGTGGGTAATCGCGAAACGTCCGCACCAGTGCGGGGACCAGCCCTGGAAGCGGCAACACACCGGGGTCCAGGAAGACCAGAATGTCGCTCCCGGCATGTGCGGCTCCTCGGTTACACGCGGCCGCGAAGCCACCGAAGATGTTGCTCAGCCAGGGATCGCCGTGAAGGAGGGTCTCCGGACCGCCGAGATCGGCCATCAGCCGGGCGCGATCGACCTCTTCGTGGAGAAGCGTGTAGAGGCGTTGGAGCAATGACTCCCGCGCCGCCGTAATCTCGCCATCGGCCAAGGAGCTGCCCTCGAGGCTTTCGAGAGCGGTGATGGCATCCCGGACGCTGGATGTGTACAGATGCATGCCACGGTCGCCGCCCCATAGCCGGCACTCTGCCAGCAGGGGATGCCGCACAAACCGCGCATGGATCAAGGCCAGGGCCTCCATGGCCACCGCGACCCGTTCCCGATCCGCCACGCTCCCGGACAGCTTTGCGTCGCCCAGGTCCTCGTAGACGTGCCATACTCGCTCGCCGTGCCTCTCCACGGCGACGGCGACCAACGGAGGTCCGCTTCGATCCAGGCCGACGCCCGGCAGCCAGCGTCTTGCCGCCAGCTCGTTGCGTCGCGCGATGTCCCATCCCGATCCCTTGACCACCAGAGAGACAGACCGTCCCTCCACCTCGAACCATAGACGATAAACGTGCCACTGCAGCCTTTGCTGATCGACCAATCTCCCCAAGCCGCCGTCCCCACCAAGTAGATCCTGCAGTCCATCTCGCAGCTCGGTCAGACCCGGCTCCGTGCTCCCCTCCAGCACGCGACTCAGCCCCTCGATCATGGAGCGACGTGTCCGCGCAGGCGAGCTCGTGCCTCCGACTCTCGCCCCCGATCGCCCACCTCCTGTGCCAGCCGCACGGCCGTGCGATAATGACACACCGCGTCGCAGTGAGCGAAGACAGCCTCGGCCCTGTCTCCCGCGGCCAGGTACCAGGAGAGCGCCTGTTCCGGATCGTCTGCTCGGACATAATGCCAGGCCACCTGCCCCGCCGGCGCGGCAGAGCCGGCGAGCGCTTCGCCTGTCGCCGCGTGCAATCTCGTCCTACGGCGTGTCGACAGGGTCCCGTAGAGCGTCTCCCGGATTACCACGTGCCGGAAAGCGACGACCCGCCCGCTCATCCGGATCAGGCCGGTCTCCGACGCCTTCCGCAGCGCGGCCTCGATCTCGCCGACTTCTCGGCCGCTGGCCTCGCGAAGATGCTCACAGTCCAACGACTGGCCCAACACGCTCGCTTCGCGCAATACCTCCTGGACTTCCGGCGTCAGCCGCGAGACGCGTTTGCAAATCGCGGCGCGGACGCTGCGTGGTACGACCATCTCGCCAATCTTCCGCCGCATCCAGCGACCACTCTCTCGAAAGACAGACCCCGCCTCGAGCGCCGCGAGCAGCGCCTCCTGAATCTCCAACGGATTTCCGCCCGTGGTTCGGTGCAGAAGGTTCGCGAACTCGGCCGAGACGTTCTCCTGACCCACAGCCGCGGCGATAAAGGCCGCGGTCCCCTCGCGGGTAAGGGGCGCAATCTTCTTTACCGTCCATGGCTCGGCAACGTTCGCCCACTGCGGATGCCTGCCTCCCGGCTCTCCTTCCCGACAGGTGCCCAGAATCACGAGGCGCTGGTCGTGCTGAGAGAGGAGATGCCGCAGAAGGTCCAGGCTGGCGCCATCGGCCCACTGCAGGTCGTCCAACAGCATGACAACCGGCTTGGAACCGGCGCCGGCGCTGAGTAGCGCCGTGACCGCCGCGAAGAGACCTTCCCGTCCCTCGCGGGGATCGACGACGTTCGGGAGCGGAGCTTCGCTCCGAGAAAGCAGGTGATGGAGATATGTTCGGTGCCGAGCATGGTCGACGCCGGCGGGTAGACGCGCTACATCGAGGAGCGCTCTGAGCTGCCCGAGGAACGGCGAGTACGGGACCAGTGCACGGGTCTCATCGCAGGCGCCGCGGAATGTGATAGAGCCGCGGTCGTGAAGGATACGCGCGACCTCGTGCGCCAGCCGCGTCTTGCCCACACCGGCCTCTCCGGCCAGAAGCACCAGCCGGTCCCCGCTTGCGATGGTAGCCAGCAGTTGGCTAAGCTCCTCACCCCGACCCACCAGTGTGTCCGAGTGCGGACCGAAACAGCCCCCTATGGCGGGGAGGTACCGTGGGAATTCTGTCGCGAGTGCGGCGCCGGCCGTCTCTCGTCTTGGTTCAGCTGGCTTCATGACTGTCACTGCCGTCCCAGCGGTCCGGATGGCTCCCGTGAAGATGGCTCTACTATATGCCTACCGACCCGAAACGGCAATGTTGCACATTGACTCACAAAGAATATCATCGAGGAGGGCGATCACCCTAGGTCAGATAGACGTGCAGCCGCGCCCCGTGCCCGCAGCGAAACCCGCTCGGGATCTGTGCCGCAAGAGAGCATCTCCGATGGCGTCAGATCAAGGGCATCGGATCTTGCTCTGGGATAATTTGGTGAGGGCGGTGGGACTCGAACCCACGACTCACGGATTAAAAGTCCCTCGACGTTCGTCCGAGGAAGTCCGCGATTGTCTAGTAATCCAGCATCTAGCCGCCAAATGCTGCTCCCTGCGACAATGGCGAACAACAGCGAAAACTGGCGACGATTCGGCGTAATTGCTGCTTCGTAGCTGCTTCTCCGCACACGCTACGCCACGTTTGCCTAGAACGAGGAGAGGATTCGATAGAACGAGTCGGTCTCCACTGCACTCAGTGCCAGAAACGGGTTCGCTTAAACGTGGGCCGGTGGCTACCTTTGTGCCTACCTTGCTGGTTACGGCGCGAAGCGCGCTACGTCGACCAGCTCCAAGTGGGACACCGGGGCGTGTGCTGCCCACGATGCGGCTGTCGGCACCCCATTCCGAGCGAAGTCCAACTGTCGGCCGGGATTGAACACCCGTTGCCGCTTTGCGATTCTTGCTGGAGCCTTGGGGTTCCAAGATCAGCAGAAATTCCACTGTATTGCTCGTGTGCTCTTTCCCTTGCACTGCACTGGGAGCAGCGCGTCCGGTTCCGGTTCGGCTGATCGGTTGAAGGGAAGTCGAAGGGCACAAGGGGACGACTGTCAAACCCAATTCGAACCGGAGAGAGCTCGAACCGGCGAATGCCGGTCCGAACCGACGATATGGCCAATTAACCGCGATTCTCACGGACTGTTCGGCGGTTCGGGGTTGATGGCCGGCCCCATTCAGGCTTTCTGCATCCGGCTCGCTCCGCTCGTCCGCACATGACCAAACGAGCCAAGCTTCGTTCCCACGACCCGATTCAGCGAAGGTGTCGGTCTGCCCATGCAACGACAAGGGGCGAATCCTTAGTCGTGCACGTTTACCTTCAGGCGCTTCGTTCGGTGTGCTTCTGATTTGCGGTGGGGACGAAACCGGGGCACCCTTAGTGTGGCAGTAGCTAGTTCCATTATTCAGCGATTCCCGGACTTGAATTCGGAGCAGAGGGCCGCGGTTGAGCAGACCGAAGGTCCACTGCTCATCATCGCCGGTCCGGGTTCAGGTAAGACGCTCACTCTGGTGGTCCGCACTGTCAATATTCTTCTGCAAGCCCTGGCCCGGCCGAGGGAAATAATGCTCTGCACGTACACAGAGAAGGCGGCTGGTGAACTGAAGGATCGTCTGGCCGAAGCTGTGCGAACGGTGGGTTACACGGAGGATCTCTCCGACTTGGTTGTTGGCACAATCCATGGCGTGTGCAACGAGTTCATCCAGGAATTTCGGCACCATACTTATCTATCGAACAACTACGAGGTGCTGGATGACTTGACTCAGCGGCTTTTCTTGTTCGATCGATTCGACTCAGTGATCGGCACAGCAGAGGGGGACCAGTACCTCGGACCTTGGTCGACCAAGTGGACGGCGATTGATGGTGCGCTGCGGTACTTCAACGCGACAAGGAAGGCGAGATAAGCGCACTTGCCGGCCAAGGGGAGATTTTAGCTCAGTGCCCATTTTTTAACGGCATCGTATACCCGCTCGACGTGGTTCTTGTCCTTGCACCAGAGGACTACAGAAGCCCGATTTCCACGTTCAATAACGACGTTTTTCACGATCCTACCAGTCTGCTTTCGAAATGAAGTAACTTCATATGAGGGTGTTTGGTTGACCTCACCTTTCTTGCTAGTTAAGATCAGGCGGTTTCCTCTAATTTCAACTCTGGCAGCCTTCCAGTTATCCCAACCAATTCCTACTTCATCCAAAGTCTCATCCATTGTATCCTTCCTTTTACTATTCCTTCGCCTAGCAAGGCGGTGATGGCGGAACTGCATACACGCGAAACGTGACCGGAGGCGCGCACCGCGTAACGGTTTAGCGTCCGCAACATGATGGGCTCCCGTTGGGACGGCGCTTCGCGCGTTTGCTTTTCTTGACCGTACCCTGTCTCCTTGCCGGGTCGCAATCCATTCCCGCATTCCGTCCACGGGTACCACGACTCTGTACCCCTTATGGAGACAGCAGGCAACCCCTCATCGGCAATCAATCGCTTGACCATCGTCAGGCCGGCCCCAAGCAGCATGACTGCGTGCTGAAAGTCAGCCCCGACCGTGCACGCCTGGCCAGCCTACTCCCCTTAGAGACTCGTCGGCTAGTAGCAAGACAAGTGACCCACTAGTGCGCCGGCTCCGCGACTCGTGGTTTATGCGGCAACATCGCCGCCGGATGGCCGGATCCCCTGGCGACTGATGCGTGTTCGTCGTGTGGCCGGCCAATGCGACCGAACAGCACTCGTATGTGTGATTGGTGCCAAAGCATCGTGTGGTAGGAGAAAGGTACCGGCTATAGATGACACCGTGTTTTCCCCGACGGATGTACCCAAACCCCGCGCCCCACCAATTTCGCTAGGTCGCCCCAAACATACGTAAGAACGGGGTGAGAAGTAGTAGACAAAACCGGTTAATTGACGTATCAGTTTGAGTTAAGACGTCACTCCCGGGCGTTGGGGTGCCGCAGCACGAAGTGGCGATCCTTCCACTCTTTCCACATCTCGACTTCGGTCTTTCGTTCTTCCCAGTCCCGTTGACTCGCGACGATGAATGCCGGTGCGTCGGCGGCGTCACGATTCCGCGCGCTGATTGAGAAGTCGCCGCTGTGAGAGTGGAACCCCAAGACTTCAACCCACGGGAAGGCGTCCATCGTGTCCGCTAGGTCAAGTGTCTCTTGCTTGTTCATGTTGCGCTCCGTTGGAGAATCCAGAGATTCGAAGGCGTGTCCCACGCCGACAGGACAGTCACAAATCGGGAGCTGGACGCCAAGTATTGCCCGGATCGAGACTACTTTAGGCGCATAATTTGTAAGGGGACCTGCCTGTCCGGGCCATTGCCCGAGCCGAAACGACCCCCGTCAAGGGGGGGCCGGGTGGGAGATTCCTTGCCGGGCTACAGGTACTCTGCCGCCGCCTTGGCTAACTGAAACTGCTGATCTTCCCCGTGTTGCCCCGATATCTTCAAAAACAGCATCGCTTAAATTGGTTATGTCAAATCCCGAGGGTCCCTCGGGGAGATTCCTTCACGTTTTGCCGGGGATCCGCGAGCTCGTCCCAGTACCGGATGGGCGGTCCTACAATGACAAGTCTACCGGCTGGTTGGTCTCGCCGGTAGGTGCTCTCGACCGTGGCCCTTCGGGGCCAACAAAGCGATTCCACCTCCACCATCGGATGTGGCGCGCCGAGTTCCTGGCAGACGCCGGTAGGCGTCCTACGGGGCGCGGTCTTTCGGGGCCGCGCCCTTTTCATTCCGGATCGCCCACGAGCTCGGCCGGCGGTACCCCGAGAGCGCTTGCGATCTTGCGGATCGTGGCCGGCCGCGGCCGTTTTCTGCCGTGCTCGATCCCCCACAAACCGGGGACGGAGACACCGGCCGCACGGGCCAACTCGGCCTGCCCCCAAACGGCGCGCTCGCGGGACTGCCTGATGCGTTCGCCTGTCGTTACCATGCCAAAACTATAACACCCCCGCCTAGTTCGTGCATTTTACCTGTTGCATTCATGATGCCTACGTGATACTATATAGGTGTAGGAAGTAGGACGCTTACAGCCGATAGGAGACGAGAGCACATGGAGATCACACTCGACTGACCGACAGGACCGTGGACGAGCTCGAGACGGAGCGACGCTACTGGGCCAACATGGACCGGATCGCCGAGCACGACGTCTGGATGGACGTCCAGGCGCAGCTCGAGAGCTTTGAGACCTGGCCGCTCGATGATCTCCTGGATGAACTAGAGACCGTTCGCGTGCTGTCACCGGACCAGGAAAGCATAATCGCGGAATTGGAAGGGGCGATTGCACGGCGACAGGCCGCCTTGGGGTCCGCAGCATGCGAGGGAGGCGCCAGAGAGAAGTAAGTGCTTCCCTCCGCTCTGAAGAAGAGATTGTGGCATCTGAACCCGAGCTCACCGTCAAGGAGGTCGCCACGCTGTTACGTGTGCATGCGGAAGCCGTGCGGATCTGGCTCCGTGCCGGCCAATTCCCCCACGCCCGGCGTCTCTCCCGGCGGGCCGGCTGGCGGATTCCCCGCGAAGACGTGGGCGCACTGGGACGTGGGGATCCACCGGAGGCCAACGGATAAAAAGAAACCGGCGTCGCTGGGGCAGAGAGAACCGGAAGGACCGGTACAAACCAGTCGCTGACCGCGACCTAGGTAGGGTTGCCAAGGAGAAAATGGTGGTAAAGAGAAGTAACGGCGAGGGCAGCGTTTACCGTGTGGGAAGTGGCAAATGGCGCGCGTGCCTGACGATGCCGAACGGGAAGCGTAGATACTTCACGGCGGACACGAAGACGGAGGCATTCCGGCGCTTGCAAACCGCGCGGTCCACGTTAGAGGCTGGCATGGACCCCGGCGCGCCGAAACAGTCCGTGAGCGCATACTTGCGCACCTGGCTGGCGGACGACAAGGGTCAGACTGTCCGGGCCACAACCTGGGAGCACTACGAGCTTCAGGTCCGCCGGGCTGAACCCTACATTGGCGCGTACCCGCTCAACCAGCTCACCGCCTCCCATATTCAGCACTGCTACGCCGAGCTCGGCCGCAACGGATTATCGGCTCGCAGCATCGAAATGGTGCATGCTGTTCTACGGATGGCCTTGCGTCAGGCCGTGAAGCGAGGCCTTATCGTACGCTCTCCCGTAGAGCTTGCTTCCCCACCGCGGCCGCAACGCGGGGAGATTCAAACCCTGGATGCAGATCAGGTGCATCGTCTTTTCGAGAGCACATCGGGCATGAGACTTCATGCCCTCTGGGTCCTCTTGCTCACGACCGGATTGCGGGTCGGTGAGGCCTGCGCCTTGCGCTGGACCGATGTTGATCTGGAGTCAGGAGCGGTCCACGTGCGGCGCACGATCCACCGGCAGCGCGGACAAGGCCTTGTGCTCGGCCAGCCCAAGACCAGCAGGAGCCGCCGAACCGTGTTGCTTCCACGCGGCACTATCACTGCTCTCCACGAGCACCAGGCCTACCAAGGGCGCGAGCGGCTCGTGGCTGGCTCACTCTATCAAGATGGTGATCTGGTGTTCTGCACAGCGACCGGCACGCCACTCGAGGCGAGCACAATCGGCAAGATGCTCCACCGGCACCTCCGGGCCGCGGGCTTGCCACAACTCCGCGTCCACGACCTGCGCCACACGGCGGCCACCTATCTGCTCAGTCTAGGCACGCATCCTAACATCGTGCAGAACATGTTGGGGCACAGCACAATCACATTGACCTTGAACACGTACAGCCACGTCACGCCCGCGCTGCACGTCGAGGCCACGCGGCACATGGAGAGGTTATTTGAACCTCCCCGTAGCAAGAAATGACCTCGTGTTGCTGCTCGCGTTGCTGCTCTTCGGCCTCCTAGCGCTCCTGTGGAAGCCTTCACCTTACCTTGCACATTCCGATTATTTCGCACGTACAGGCCAAACATGGAGAGGAATGAAAATGGTGAGGGCGGTGGGACTCGAACCCACGACTCACGGATTAAAAGTCCGTTGCTCTACCGGCTGAGCTACGCCCCCCATCGCGTCAAGTATAGTGGCGGATTCGAGCCGCCCTGAAGAGCTTTCGGCGGCATTTTTGTCTGGACACCCGCGGCTCTCGCGTGTAATCTTGCAGAGTGTACGCGTCGCACTGGTGTATCCAAAAGACTGTCCCAGGGAAAACGCACACAACCTTCGTCTTTGCGATAATTGGAGCATGTGGGGAGTGACGCGGGTGTCGCCGCGTGATGCGCTCTTCATCTTGTGAGGTGTCATTGAAGCAGGTCACGCAGAACACCGTGCCACTCATCGAAATCCAGCCGGTCCGCAATGAGATTGATCCGGCCGACCAGGCGACGATCGAGCTCGAGATCGAGGTTGTCAACTGGTATCGCCGCATCACAGGTGCCGTGGGCGGCTCTTTTTTGTTCGCCGCCCTCTTGTACTGGGCCGCCCGCCCCGGCCACTACCGTCCGGTCCTGGTGCTGCTGATCGTTGCCATGCTCGCCGCTATCCTCCACACCTACGCGTTTGAGGATGGGCAAACCGTCTAGCTATCGAGCTTTAGAACCGCCATGAAAGCCTCGGGAGGAATCTCGACGCTTCCGACGCGCTTCATCCGCTGCTTGCCCTCTTTCTGCTTCTCCAGCAGCTTGCGCTTGCGCGTCACGTCGCCCCCGTAACACTTCGCCAGGACGTTCTTGCGCAGGGCTCGAATGGTTTCGCGGGCGATGACCTTGTTGCCGATCGCCGCTTGGATTGGCACCTCGAACAGCTGACGCGGAATCACTTCGCGCAATCTGTCGACAAGGCCGCGGCCCAACCATTGCGCCTTGTCCCTGTGCACAATGATCGACAGCGCATCCACCGCTGTGCCCCCAACGAGCAGGTCAACTTTGACGACATCCGCCTCGCGGTACCCTTGGAACGCGTAGTCGAGCGACCCGTATCCCTGCGTACGTGACTTGAGCTCGTCGTAAAAGTCGACGATCAGCTCGGAGAGCGGCATGTCGTACTTGAGCATGACGCGCTGCTCGGACACATAGTCCATATGCATCAGAGATCCGCGTCTTGCCTGGACCAGCTCCATGATCGCCCCCACGAATGAAGGGGGAACAAAGAGCGTTGCCTCGACCCACGGCTCTTCTATGGATCCGATCTCGACAGTCGGAGGCAGCAGCGATGGACTATCCACCTGCAGATCGGTCCCATCCGTCTTGCGCACGTGATACTCCACACTCGGAGCCGTTGTTAGAAGCTCGAGGTCATATTCGCGTTCCAGCCGTTCGCGAATGATCTCCATGTGCAGGAGACCGAGAAAGCCTGTGCGAAATCCAAAGCCCAGTGCGGAAGAGCTCTCCGGCTCGTATACCAGGCTCGCGTCATTGAGCCTGAGGCGATCCAGGGCCTCGCGCAGGAGCGGATAATCCTCGCCAATGAGGGGATAGAGTCCCGCGAAGACCATCGGGTTAGCGGGTTGATATCCGCGCAGCGCTTGCGAGGCGGGCCGCGTGGCAGACGTGATGGTGTCCCCCACGCGCGAATCGCGAACGGATTTCAGTCCCGTCGCGATGTATCCCACCTGGCCTGCCACCAGCCCGTCCACGGGCTGCATGGTCGGCCGAAATGCCCCGATCTCGATCGCTTCGACCCGCCGCTGTGTCGCCATCAGGCACAAGGGCTCGTCGGCTCGCACCACGCCGTCGAAGACGCGCACATAGGCGATCACGCCTTTGTAGGCATCGTAGTGCGAGTCGAAGATGAGGGCACGAAGAGGGGCGTCCGGGTCGCCACCCGGCGGCGGTACACGCTGGACCACGGCTTCGAGAATGTCCACGATGCCCGTCCCCTCCTTTGCGCTCGCCAGGATCGCCTCGTTGGGGTCGAGGCCTATGACGTCCGCGATCTCACGCTTCACCTCGTCCGGATCGGCGGCTGGAAGGTCAATCTTGTTGATGATCGGGATAATCGCCAGATCGTTGTCCAGAGCCAGATACACGTTGGCCAGGGTCTGCGCTTCGACGCCCTGGGCCGCGTCGACGACCAGGAGAGCACCCTCGCAGGCGGCCAGCGACCGCGAAACCTCATACGTGAAGTCGACGTGTCCCGGCGTATCGATCAAATTGAGCTCATACTCCCGTCCGTCGATGGACCGGTACTGCATACGGACTGCCTGCAGCTTGATCGTGATGCCGCGTTCACGCTCGAGGTCCATCTGATCGAGGAGCTGTGCCATCATATCCCGGCCTTCCACGGCATGTGTCGTCTCTAGGAGGCGATCGGCCAGCGTCGATTTACCGTGGTCGATATGGGCAATGATGCAGAAGTTTCGAATGTTGGCGCGATTCACGAACGATCCAGTCGGATAACCAGTCTGACAAAAAAAGAAAACTGGCCCTGCATGGCGACATCCACGACGGTGTCACCACGCGAAGCCAGCTTTGCAGCGAATAGTGCGATGTCCTCTGTCTGCACCAATTCTACCAGGAAACCAACGTGCGGCTTCGACGTCACTCGGCCTGTGCAACAGCGCGAGTCTCCCTGGAGAGACCTTCGGGGCTGGCAGACCACCACGCTTCTGGGCAAGGGTAGTTCAAAAGCGAGGTCGACACGCGGGCGTCCCCGAAGAAGGTCTCCGTTAAATCGGTGCCAAGGTCGGGTCAAAATCCAGGCCGCGAGCTTGTGGCACAATGAATGCAGCAACCATCATTTCCTTGATCACAAGTCCCCCGGGAAAGAGAGGATGTTTGGCCTATGAACGAGGAGAACTGGTATCGACAACTCCTTGCCCTGGTGCTCCTGTCGGCCGCACGTGGTGCCGTGGAGTTCATTACGAACCCCGGTAGCAGGAACGAGGCCGGCAATCAGATGAAAGATGCGTTTGCGTCCATAGACTACGATGCAGCGGCAAAGGCAATTGCCTCCGCCATCGATAACCTTGCCGAGGGCAGCAAGGGCCGCCTGAACGACACCATCGACCAGCTGCGAGACGTGAGTCTCGATAAGGTCGACGACGCCAAGTCCAAGGCTCAGAAGCAGCTCGGACAGAAAAAGAGTCGCAAGGCGCCGTTCCTGGTCGCGTTGGTGTTGGGCGGCGTGATTGCCTACTTCTTCATGGATGAACAGCGCCGGGACGACCTGCTGGACCGTCTTACAGGGGCCAGTGGCCCAATCGAGCAGTCGGGCCCGAGTGTCTACAACCACAGCTCGACCGCCTCGCATCCCGTTTCCGATTCACCGAGTAGCACGTCGGATAGCCCGGATGTGAATCTGCCGTAAACAAACAACGTTAACCACGAGATGAGGGCGCCGGACGGGTGCCCTCTTTCTTCTCAGTCGCGGCCGCGACGCCGATCGCTCAGTCCTCGCTCGATCTCCCGTTGAGCTTCTCGGCGAGATATGGCCTCGCGCTTATCGAACTCGCGCTTCCCGCGAGCCAGCCCCAGCTCTATTTTCGCCCTTCCATGCTTGAGGTAAAGCTGCGTGGGGACGAGCGTGTATCCGCGTTGCCGCGCGCGTCCAACAAGGATGCTGATCTCGCCCTTATGCAGCAGCAGCTTCCTGTCCCGCAGAGGCTCATGATTGTATCGATTGCCCTGTTCATAGGGGGCAATGTGCACGTTGACGAGCCAGCCCTCACCATCCCGAATACGCGCATACCCCTCCCGCAAGTTGACGCGACCCTCGCGAATGGACTTGATTTCCGTACCCGTCAGAACGAGGCCGGCTTCGATCCGGTCGTCAATAAAGTAGTCGTGGGTCGCGCGCCGATTGACCGCAATGACCTTAACGTGCTCCCCGCCCTTGAGCGCCATATCGACCACTACTCCTGATAGAAGCCGATGTCTCGATACTTGTGATACCGCGCCTCCAGCAGATCGCCCACCGGCAGACGATCGAGCTCATCCAGCGCCTGCGTCACGGCGTCGCCGACGGAGCGCGCCGCTGCCGCATGGTCGCGATGTGCGCCACCCAGAGGCTCCGCGACGATCTCATCCACGAGTCCCAGGTCGCATAGATCCTTGGCGGTGATGCGCATATTCTGAGCAGCTTCGGCAGCCTTTCCCGCGTCGTGCCAGAGAATCGCGGCGGCGCCCTCAGGGGAAGCAACGCTGAAGATTGCGTGTTCGAGCATGAGAATTCGGTCGGCCACGGCGATGGCCAGAGCCCCGCCGCTGCCTCCCTCTCCGATGACGACGGCGACGCTTGGGATGCGCAGGGCGAGCATGGTGGCGAT
>QHBP01000120.1 GCA_003244175.1 Chloroflexota bacterium
TACCGAGGTGAATGCTTACGCTCCGAAGGTGATCAACGGCCACTCGAATACGAGGTTCCAGATGGCTTCGACACCTTGGAGTGGGTTATTGCCCAGCCGTGGTGCGACGCCCGTATCGCCATGTTCGGTGACTCTTACCTCGGCTTCACATCACTGGCCGCAGCGGTGAGCGGGCATCCCGCACTGAAAGCGATTGCCCCCAGAATGATTGGCACTGACCGCGCCGTCGATCACGGCGGAGTGTTCAGCATGGAACTTGTCGAGTGGGCCGTTAACTACCAGATGGACAACCGCAACTACGCCCGGCGGGTGGACTGGTCGGTAGTGCCGCTTTGCAACGTCATCGACAAAACCACTGGGCGCCGCTGCCCGGCTTACGAACGGCTGCGCGCGCTGATCGTCTCCGGGCAGGAAGCGGCAGACCAGGCGTTCTTCGGCGTCAGCAACCCACGCGGCTACCTTCGAATACCGACACTGCATTGGACGGGCTACTGGGATCTCCGGGCTACCGCATGCATCGACGACTACCTTGACCTGCGGTCACGACCTGATGTCGCCGACTTGCAGTGGCTGATCCTTGACGCGATCGACCACGAGTTCTACCCCGTCGGCTATGACGGGCCGCCCGCTGGGCTAGGGGAGGCACCCAGCGATGATGCCATCGAAACTCTGCTTCCCAGTTACACCGACGCGATCATCGACTTCTTCGACCGCCACGTACGACAGTCCACTGGCACTCATCCTCCCCGAGTCCGATGGCATCTCGCCCACGCGGGCTGGAGGTCGGCCCCTGACTGGCCACCGCCAGAAGTGAAGACGGTCAAGCTATTCCTCTCCTGTCTCGCCCAGGCGGCTCAAGGACCGGACGGTGGCCGTCTCAGCAGGGAACATAGCACTAATCACGACCACGTCAACTGGATCCACAACCCGTCAGACCCCGTCCCCAACAACGTCGAAAACCCTTGGTCGATCCTCTCCAACCCACCCGACGAGGCTCACGTCGAGCTTCGGCCCGACGTCTTGACATTCACCACGGAGCCGCTTGTGGAGCGACTGGATGTCGCGGGGCCAGTAGAGGTGCACGTGAAGGTCGCCTCCCAAAACCACTCGGCCCACCTCGTGGCGAAGCTCGTGGACATTGATGAAAGTGGACGAGGACTCCGTGTGCTCCTCGGTGCTCGGGCAGTAACAAAGAAAGAATACGGAAAGCTCATCTCCGTCAGTCTTGGTCACGCAGGATACCGGTTCAGAACCGGTCACCGCATCCGGCTCGAACTGGCGGCCAGTTGCTTCCCCTTTTTTGAAGTTCACCCCGGCACAGAGGAAGACCCATGGACCGCCACGTCACGTGTGCCCGCCGAGATGACTCTGCTCCCAAGCGTCGACACAGCCTTGTGCCTCCTGGCGATTGCCTCTGCCGAGAGTTAGGCCGCATCGCCGCCTGATCAGAAAAGTGGCCTCGCAACGCAGAGACCGTGACCTGCTCAAGCGTCGGGGTTTCGCGCACCCAAAACGAGGCGTGCACGAAACCCGGGACGCTTCACATCCAGCTCCCCGGCCGCCCGCTGCGGCACGTGTTCTACCTCGGCGCAGACCAGCATGATGCGCGCCGGGCCCAACCGCGACTACTACCTGAAAAATAGAAAAGGCAGTAAAGAGCGCCACGACCTCAGCAACTTTCTGGCTATACAACTCGCTCGAACGCCCGACCACATTATCCAAATCATGTTCCCCGTTCTCGCAGCGGACTACGCGCCCAGCCTGCCCATCAGTAAGGCCGTAATGCGCCAGTATCTCGCCGAAGCCCACCTTAGGGCTACGCCACGCGAAAACGAAGTCAAGGCGGCGACCGATTGGGTTAACGGCTTGATGGCCGCGGGGGAACTGCTGACGAAGGGGGACGCCCTGGAGATTCTCTTTGAGGTTGCACTGGAAAAGGTTGCTCCTCTACTTCATGATAAGGCATGGTCGGTAGAGATTGACCCAAAGGAACGTTTCATGACGTCAGACTTGCCAGTAAGCAAATATTGGTCGTCATCCAAACGCAAAAGTTATCAAGGTGTTGGCGTTCAAGACGCTACTGAAATCCGTTTTCCCCTTGATCCTGGGCACATATTGGTCCTGCGACCGCGTTATCCTGAGCATCGCGTCGTTGTCTCTGATGCCCGAGTGCAGACCATTAACCGCGATGTCGCCACCCACAGCTACCGTTTCGTCATATCGCACTCTGATCAGGAGTCAGCGCTAGTAGAATTGTCTCTTCGTGACCGGCCAGCGGCTCTCTGATTCAACGAGGCTCCGTTGATTGATGAGTACGGAGAGACCGACAAAAGCGTCATTCATCTGTATGTCGAATACGAAGACGAGTGGGTGCATCAGCGTCTCTACGCGGAACAAGGAAGACAGGCCAGGGCGACAACCGCAAACACTGTCGTGTCCTGATGAGCCGGTCGGTCACTAGGGCACCAGCTCAGTGCGGAGCGCGATCACGAGTGGATCGTCCGCTCCGTATCCGGTCTCCAGTAGTTCGGTGACCATCAGGGCCGTGATTGCCTGGCTGCAGTCGAAGAATCGTGGCCAGTAGCTGACCTCCCACCAGCTGCCGGACCGGTGCAGCGAAACGGTGCTGCGAAGCCTAGGTTCAGCTCTGTGCAGACTTTCTGTACGTCTTCAAGGCGGCCCGCCGGGCCGCTCGCGCCGCCGACTC
>QHBP01000082.1 GCA_003244175.1 Chloroflexota bacterium
TCCCGTGTCTCCGGGACATCTTGCCGCCTGTTGGAATCCGGTGAAGGAGTCGCAAGCATGAGTGCCGTAACGACGCTGATTGAGGCGCGAGGCGTAAACGTCCACTTCCCGATCAAGGGCGGCTTCTGGGGACGGCAGGTCGGGGCTGTACACGCGGTCAACGACGTCAATTTGGCGGTGCACGAGGGCGAAACGCTCGGTCTCGTGGGTGAGAGCGGCTCGGGCAAAACCACGCTCGGGCGCGCTTTGCTCAAGCTCGTTCCATCGACTGCCGGGCAGATCGCGTTTCAGGGTAAAGACATCACGCGCATGTCCCAGTCGCAGGTTCGACCGCTGCGCCAAGAGATGCAGATGATCTTTCAGGACCCCTTTGGCTCTCTCGATCCGCGCATGACCGTCTTCCAGATCGTGTCCGAGCCGCTGGAGAATTTCGGGCGAGGCAACAAGCGAGAACAGCGCGCCCAGGTGGCCGAGCTGCTCAGGATTGTCGGTCTCAACCCTGGACATATCAACCGGTACCCTCACGAGTTCAGCGGCGGTCAGCGTCAGCGCGTCGGAATCGCTCGTGCCATCGCTCTCCGTCCCAAGCTGGTGGTCGCCGATGAGGCGGTTTCAGCTCTCGACGTTTCGATTCAGGCTCAAATCCTCAACCTTCTCGAGAACCTTCAGCAGGAGTTTGGGCTCACCTACCTCTTCATCGCCCACAACCTCAGTGTCGTTCGGCACATCAGCGACCGGGTGGCCGTGATGTATCTGGGCAACGTCGTCGAGCTGGCGGACAGTGAAGAGCTGTACGGAGGCCCGTTACACCCGTACACCCAGGCCCTGATGTCGGCTATTCCTCTGCCGGATCCCATTCAAGAGCGCAGAAAAGAGCGCATTATCCTGCAGGGTGACATCCCGAGCCCGGTGAACCCGCCGCAGGCCTGCGTCTTCCACACGCGCTGCTTCAAAGCTCGGCCGATCTGCAGCGAGGTCACTCCGGCGTTTGAGGAAAAGCGCCCCGGTCATTGGGCAGCGTGCCATTTTGCCGACGTCCCCGGAGTGACCCGGCCTCAGGAGATCAAAGCGCCAATTCAGGCGTCTCCAGGGCAAGCGTAGAGCCTGTTTTTGCTCGAGCGCTAAATCGACGTCCATTGCCGTGCCGCACAACCCCTCGCGGCGCAGAGATCCTCGGATACGGAGCGGAGAGGCCGCGCGCATCCATACGGCATGAAGGGTGCGACTACCGACGACTGTGTGTGAGGTAGGGCGTTTTCTAAGGAGGGGCTGACGCTACAGGCGAGGTGTGAATGTCGAGAGACGCCTCAAAGACAAACGTCACCACGCGGATCCAATCTATGCCACGCCATGCCCGGCCTAAGCCAGCATCACCTTCTCTGGTTACATTTCAGGTCACCGGCTCGTTAGCAATGACAAGAGGGTGCATCCCATCTCCACGCGGAATGCTTCCTGCTACGAATCGTGGATTGAGATTCCCGGACGTGCGGTGCGCATGCGTGAAGTGACCGGGAAAGGGGGCAGCAACAGCAGCAGATACCAGGTAACAAACCCTACCTTTGTGGAGAGGGTAGCGGAACAACTACCAAAACTCGATTACCGACCCTTAGTTCTCAGGAGGAGAATGTTGAGAAAACTTTCAACGAAGATTTTGAGCGTTGGCATTGCCGCCGCGTTCGCCGGAGGGGCATTCGCGACGGCGTCGTATACGACGTCGGCCAGCTCCGCCCGGCACACGACGCACGCCAGCATGGCGACGATTCGACTGGGCACGCTGACGACCGTAACGTCGGCCCCCAATATCGACCCCTCCCAGGTGGGATCCGACTACCAGATCAACATGGAGACTCTGATTCACGCAGGTCTGCTGGTCCTGGGCACGGACAACAAGATCCACAAAGACCTGGCGCTGAGCGTTAAGAGCAGCAAGGACCTCAAGACCTTCACGTTCACGATGCGGCCGGGATTGCGGTTCTCCAACGGCGACAAAATCACGGCGGCGGACGTCGTGTTCTCGGTCAAGAGGGCATTGGCTCCAGCCGCGGCCTCACCGACCGCCATGACCTACGACGGGCTCATCCTGGGCGCCACGGAGTACAACGCGGGCAAGGCGACGACCCTCCCGGGCATCAAGGCGCTCAACAGCTCGACCGTCCAGGTCAAGCTCACGCAGAGTACGCCTTTCTTCCTGAAGACGTTCTCCTACGCCACGAACTTCGTGCTCGATCCCAAGGTGGAGTCGGGTCACAGCTCCGGGCCAAATAACAACTACATGACCACGACGTGCTCGGCGAACGTGGGAGCCGGACCGTTCAAGTTCGACTGCCTCGGCAACGCGGCCGGCCATGGATTCTACGTGGGCGGCAGGACACCGAGCTACACGGTGGTTCCGAACAAGTACTACTGGGGACCAAAACCGCACGTTAAGGTCTTCATGCCGGAGATTGCCACGACGGATACGGCGTATCGCGAATTCCTGTCCGGCCAGATCGACGAGTCCGCTATCCCCACGACCAACCTGGCGACTGCGAAGAAGACGAAGGCGTATCACTTCTCGAAGTCGACGGATATCACGTACATCGCGCCCAACACCCAGGCAGCTCCGTTCAACGACGTCAATTGCAGGTTGGCACTGGCCTACTCGATCAACCGCAACGCCATTGTCAAAGTGCTGCACAACGCTCCCACGGCGCTGTACACGGTATTGCCGCCCGGCTTCCTCGGCCACATCTCCGGACACCCCAAGGGCGTTCCGTACTTCAACCCAACCCTGGCGAAGAAGTATCTGAGCAAGTGCCCGAGCAAGTCGACCCCCGTGAAGTACACGTACAACACGGGTAGCTCCGACGCCGATCATCTTGCCGCCGTCATCGTGGCCAACATGCAGGCCACCGGTTTCAACGCCAAGGTGAATGGAATCTCGGTTACCGACTGGGAGAATGACATCAGTCACCCCGAGAGCCAGTCAGGTTTGCAGGCCACGCGCTACGGCTGGATCGAGGACTACCCGGATTCGCAGGACTACATGGATAACCTGTTCACGTCCACGGCCGCCGAGAACATCATGGGCTGGAAGAACGCGAAGTTCGACGCGCTGGTGAACAAGGCGGACTTCTACCACGGCAAGAACGTCACCACGACGCGGTCGAATCTCTACAAGCAGGCGCAGGCCATCTTGCTCAAGCAAGCCGCCGCAGTCCCGTATGACTCGGGTCCGTACTACACGCTCATCAATCCCAAGGTGAAGGGCCTGGGTATCTACATTTCCTACGACGAGATCTTTCCGGCGAACATCATGGACTGGTCGCACGTGAGTGTGAGCTAGGACACAGACACCGGTCAGATTCCAGGGGGCAGGTGTGCGTACGCCTGCCCCCTCTGGTCCCGAATCCTGATTTGTGGTGTCGACGGAAACGCGATGCGGCGCTATACTTCTACAGACAACCTCTCTACCTCCCGTCGCCTTTGCCGGCGTGACTCGTGGGAGCCCCTAGCATGAATGCCATCCTTGTCTTTGCGGTCAAACGCTTTTTGGCTATGATCGTGATCATCTGGGTGATCGTCACCGTCGTTTTCTTTCTGGCTCATCTGACCCCGTACGACCCGATCACGCTACTGCTCGGCGCCAAAGCGAGACAAGAGCACCTGGCCTACCTGCAATTGCGCCATCTGTACGGCCTTGACCAGACGCTCTGGCAGCAGTACCTGAACTACACCGGAGGTTTGCTCCACGGCAATCTCGGCTACGCGGAGGAGCAGGGGGCGCTCGGAACCCCCGTCTGGTCCATTCTGAGAAGTGGTGTGCCCGTATCGCTGAGACTTGGTGGCTACGCGCTGTTGGTGGCATTACTGGTTGGTCTGCCGGTGGGACTGATATCGGCCATCAAGCAGAATTCCGCGATCGATCATTTCAGCCAAACCGCGGTGATTGTGGCGTTCGCAGTGCCGTCGTTCGTGTTTGCTCCCATCTGTCAGCTCATTTTTGGCGTCGAGCTGAAGTGGCTCCCGGTGGCCGGTTGGGGCGATCCCGGCGTTCTCGGCCTAAAAGAGTTGATCATGCCAGTGTTGATATTTGCTGCAGGTTTGGCTGGTTTCTTCGCGAAGTCGTTTCGCAGCTTCATGCTCGAGGTCCTGGGCCAGGACTATATCCGTACCGCCAGGGCGAAGGGGCTCAAGGAACAAAGAGTTGTGATCCTGCACGCCATGAAGAACACGCTTATTCCGCTGGCAACCATCGTCGGCCCCATCCTCGCATTTCTGATCGTCGGCGCTTTCATTATCGAGCTGTTCTTCAGCATTCCAGGTATCGGAAATATTACCGTCAACGCGGTGATCGCTTCGGATTACCCGGTGATCGAGGCCACGACAATCCTGCTCGCCGTGGCGGTGGTGGTGGTGAATTTTCTCACCGACATTTTCTACGCGCTCATCGATCCGCGCGTAAGACTCTAGGACAGGAGGAGACGCATGGCACAGCGCCGGCAGGACGTACCCAGCGAAAGCTTGCGGTCGACCGCGGGGCGGGAAATGGCATCGTCCGCAGCAAGCGTACTAGAGGCGGAGTCGGCGCCGCGACCCACCGCCGTAAGCTCTCCCCTCAAGGATGGGTTGCGGCGGTTTCGCCGCAACTGGGCGGCCATGATCAGTGGGATTACGATCATCGCTCTCATAGTCATGGCCATTTTCGCTCCGTTTCTGCATAGCGCCGATCCCCTGGCTCAGAATTATGACGCTTTGGGCATCGGGCCGACCTGGCAGCACTGGTTCGGGACCAACGGGCTGGGACAGGACCAATACAGCCGCGTCCTGTATGGTCTGCGCGTGCCGCTCATCGTCGGAATCGTGGGAACCGTTATCACGGTGATCCTTGGCGCCTTCTTCGGCGTCATTGCCGGATATTTCGGCGGTGTCATCGATCAGCTTCTGGCTCGTTTTACCGACGTCATTTTTGCCTTCCCCGGGTTTACCCTGGCCCTCATCGTGGTCAGCCTGTACGGCGACGCGCTCAACTTCCTGGGTGGCTCCGGCCGGGTCGTTATCCTGACCATCGTGTTCGCCATTGTCGGCTGGCCTGGGCTGATGCGTTTTGTGCGCTCGCTCGCGCTTACCATGAAGGAGCAGCAGTTCGTGGAGGCGGCCCGGACCTCCGGCTCGTCGTCCTGGAAAATCATGACCCAGCACCTGTTGCCCAACATGTACGGGGTGATCCTGGTGCAGGCGAGCTTCCTGGTGGTGTTTTTTGTCACGACCGAGGCGGTCCTGAGCATCCTCGGACTGGGCGTTACCCCGCCGAACCCGGATATCGGACAGATGCTTTTCGACGGCGTGCAGAACATGGGCACAAATTACTGGCAGATGATCTTCCCGACGATGTTCCTCACGATCATCATCCTGGCGTTTACCTTCTTCGGGGACGGAGTTCGCGACGCTGTCGACCCGCGCGGCCAGCCGTGATCGCGTTCGCACGCCAGCCCCGCTGACGAGAAGGAGGAAGGAACGTCCTTGACGACGTGCCGCGGACGCCGACCAAAGCCCCGGGAATCGCGAGCGAGCACTCTCGCTTCGTAGGGTTGGCTCGCCTACCGGTCGTTGTGCGTGGCCGGCTTCCATTCCCATGAACGATATCTATCGAGCCGCCATTGTCGGGGCGGGTCCGGGCGGGCTGATCGCTTTCACGACGTTGCGCTATGCCGGGGTGCCGTCCGGCGAAATCATCGTCATGGACGACCGCGCTGTGCCGCTGCGTGCGTGGGCCGGACACACCGCCGCGATTCGGCAGGGATCCATGAGGTCCGAATCGGAGGGCCATTTCTTCCCCACGGATTTGCCGGGCTTCGCCCAGATGGACGCCATCCATCATGCTTCGCTGGGCCCCCTGATCAAATCGACCTTTAACCGATACACGCCGCCGCTGGACAGGGTGCTCCACCACGGAGAGGCTCTTGGTCGCCACTTTGGCATGTCGGAGCGCATCGAGCCCTCACGCATCGCACGCGTGGTGCGAGAAGAAGGGCCGGTGGCGCACTTCGCTCTCTGCGATTCGGCAGGTGACGTCCGGGCACGTGCCAAGCATGTACTGTTGGCCCTGGGTCATGCGGATTTGCGCTGGCCGGACGTCTGCTCAGACCGGGCGGCGAGAGATGACCTCTCGGACCTGCTGTACCACGCCTACCAGCCGAAACCGTACGGCCAGCGCCATGTCCTCGTGATCGGGAGCGGGATGGCCGCCGCGGGCGAATGGATCAATGTATTCCGCGCGGGCGGGTCGGTGGTGTCAATTCGCCGGTCGCCCCACATCGCGGAGCAAGCGTTGTCGGCGCCCCGCTGTGCATTCGGCGGTCCCTGGCTCGATCGCTATCATCGCCTTGAGGTCCCGGAGCGTCGGGCAGAGCTGGCAAAACTGGGCCGCGGCAGCTTTCCGCCGGATCCGAAATGGAAGAAGCCGATCCACCAGGCGCGGGCGGAGGGACAATTGCACCTACGCGTGGGCACGGTGGTGCGTCTGGAGCGGACGCCGCAGAACCGCGTCGCGGCACTCGTCCGGGATGGCGTGACATCAAGGGAAGACACGCTTGTTGCCGATATGGTGGTGGCGGCCACCGGGTTCTTGTCGGCCTGGCACGACTACGATATCCTCGATCGCCTGGTAAAGGAGTACCACCTCGACACGTACGCAAGCTACCTCGCGCTCGGCGACGACTGCGCCGTACCCGGCATCTCGCGGCTTGACTCGGTGTTGATGGTGAGTGGACCGGCGTCACGCTGGGCTTACCCAGCCGCCGATTCTTTTGCGGGCATGAAGTATGCGGCCCGCCGGTTCGGCAGGTATGCGGCGCCCGAAAAGCGGGCAGGTCCACGGTTTCGAACGTGGCTCGGCATGGTGCGTGCCGGGTGGCCATACACCGGGGCTGAGGACGGGTGGAGCGGGAGCGAATCATGTGCGTCTCCCTAACCGGCCGTCTGCAAACGCGGCTGGTGGCTCTCGCGGTCCCTGCTCTGCTTGCCGCCATCCTGATCGCCCTCACCGGAGATCAGCGCTACTTCACGATGTTCCTGATCGTAGCCGTCGTCGCCCTGGATCTGGAGCTGTTCCTGTACCATCGCGTTTTCGGCTATCAGGCGCGCTGGCAGACGTACCTGCTCGGTATCGTCGAGTTTCCCATCTACCTGCTCATCGTCTACGGCCTGGGTGGTACCCTGCCTGTCCGCACCATCGTCCTCTACTACCTTACGGGCTGGATCGGCGGATTGCTGGCGGTCAATTTCCTGCTTCCGCTCGTCGACGTCACATGGATGGAGCATGGGGGAGAGATTGCGAGGGGACGGATCGCCCGTCCCTCGGCCCAGACACTCCTGCTTGGTGTCTTGCTCCTCCTCATTGCGCTGCAGCTGACGCTGATCCCCGGATCCCTGTCGTTTGCTCAGGTCGCGACGGCCGGGGTGACCGCTCTCGCTCTGGGCTGGGCCGCGCGCCGCCTGGCGCTTTCCGCCCCGGGTCCCAGCGAATCCCTGGTGCTGGGATTGTCCGTGACGTTGCTCATCCGAGCTCCTGGTGTCATGCCCTTCGCACTCTCCGCCGGGTTGGCGATTCTCGTGCGCTCCTGGCTGCATGTGGCGCGGCGTCCGGTATTCAACGGTGCGGCAGCCGCGTTTGTCGCGCTCGTGCTCTTCGTGCCCGGCGTCTACGCGGCGGAAGCGCAGTGGGGCAACTCCTTGCTCTTGCCGCTGGTGATGGCCAATCTGGGACTCCTCATCGGGCTACGACGCAAGAAGCTACAATTTGTTCTGGCCTTTGCCGCCGTCTTTCTCGCCCACGGCCTGCTCGTGACTCACGCGCG
>QHBP01000297.1 GCA_003244175.1 Chloroflexota bacterium
GGGAGCCTGCCCTCCGGCGCCGCCGGCGCCGACCCGGTGCAGCGCGTGCCGGCGTGATCGACCGCGTTCCCTGCCCCTCGTGCTCGGAGGGCAGGCTCCCGCGCAGCATTAGTCCCTGTCCCGCGTCACGTCCGCCCTCTATCTGGCGGTCGGCCGGATCCCGTAGCTGGACCAGCAGGGTGGTGCGCGCCTCCTGGCTGATGTTGACGTCCGAGCCATGAATTGTGAGGTAGCTGAAAAATAGGACATCGCCGGCTTTGGCGGGACAGGGAACCGAGGAGTCGAGCGGATACTGCTCGAACGGGAGGTGCCAGCTGCCCCCCGGGTCATGCTCGAGCGGGCCAAGACGATGACTGCCGGGCACCACCCGCAGACAGCCCTTCTCGATCGGCGCATCGTCGAAATGGATGACCGCGGCAATCATGCTGTGTCGCTCGTGAGGGAAGAAGGGGTAGTCCTGATGGAGGGGAAAGGGCGAACCCTTCTCGGGCGGCTTGATGAAGAGCTTGGTGTGATGGAGCTGCACGTTCGGGCCGCCGATCAACTCCGCGGCGCCAGCAGTGAGGCGGTCATCCACGATCAGCTTGGTGAAGAGAGCGGAATGGTATTCGACGTTGTGGCAGTGCAGGAGCTGCGTCTCCCGCTGGCCTGCTATCCCGCGGGCGCTTCCCCAGGTGGATTCCAGACCGGGACGGCCCGAGAGCCCAGAGATCAGGGCGTGGGCCTGCTGGCGCAGCTCCCCAGCTTCTGCCTTGGTCAGAAGCCCTGGCACGAACAGGAACCCGTTTTCGGCATAGAATCCTCGCTGTTCGTCTGTCAGGGTCCCTTGTTTTTCCGCTAGCATCGCTCACCTCCTTTGTCGGCTATACGGACATTCTAGAAGTCAGAGGGCAGATGAAAGGCGAGATTTATGGCGAAATATCGGACAGGCTTGTTTGCAAAAAGGACAATCGTCATGAGGGATCGATGAATTGGGTGCCGCTCTGACGGCGGAAAGCCGCGGGCGGCAGCCCCATCCGCCTCCGGAAGAGGGTGGTGAAGTAGCGCACATCCTGGTGGCCGGTAGCGTGCGCCACCTCCTTGATGGAGAGCCGCCTCTCCAGGAGTAGCCGAGTCGCGATATCCATGCGAAGCGCAGTGAGGTACTCGGCGATGGATACACCCATCGCCGCGTGGAAGAGCCGGCTGGTATGGCGCTGGCTCAAATGGACTTGGGCGGCGACATCGCGCACCGACACTGGGCGGCTACAGTTATCGTGCAAGTACATGGTGATGCGATCGACCACCAGCTCGGCTGGGTTCTGCACCGGCCGGGGAGGGAGCTCGGCTGACACCGGCGGATCGACCACCGCACGGCCGGTGTCCAGCAGGAGCTTGAGGACCAGCCCTTCAATGACCTGGATGTAGCCCGCATCCTTCCGGACGATCTCCGCGGTCAATAGCTCGATCGTTGTCTGCATCGTCGAGGCGTGATCGCTGACCGGTCGGGTCGAGGTGGTAAACGCCGTGAAGAGGGCGTCGACATCCATGGCATCCGTCCGCCCATCACTGGAGAGGGCCAGAGTGTACGCCCAGAAATAGATGCCGAGCGGGTTGTCGTCGGACGAGAGGATCTCGTGGGGCTCGCCCGGCTTGGCCACAAAGGTCCCTCCCGCTCGAACCTCGTGGTCCGCACCCCCGATGCGGAAGGTGCCGCGCCCGGCGAAGGCATAACAGACCTCGAAGAAGGAGTGGACGTGGAGGTAGTTGCGCCAGCGGCTCGGCTCGATGAAACCCCAGCTCAGCATGTCTGCCGTGTAGCTGCCGGCGGCCGGGGAGAGCCGAAGCTGGCTAAGGTCGACGAACCGATGACGGGGTGGCGTCATAGTCTCCCCATCGGGCGGGGGGCGGCGACAGTACCGCTGCTCGCTGTCCAGATTCGGTTTCGCCGTGCGGTGTCGTTCGCGGTCATACGGGGCCAGTCTCACCCATTTTGAGCAGTTACGGCACGTGCCTTCCTCATGTCGTCAGATCAGTCCAGCCGCCGGCCGCTCTGCGTGACGCGTCCGGGATGCGCAATGGGGCCGCACTACGTTGAGCGAGGCCCCACAATTCGTGGCATCAGGATCGCGCTAGGACTTGCTGAAGAAGATGGGATCGATGATGGACTTGCTACGCCCGAACGGTACCCCGTTTCCACTGAACAAGCCATAGAAACTGTTCCCCACGGCTTTGAGCTGTTGGTAGTCTCCCAATACCCGCTGTCTTGAATTACCGTTGTCCTTGGCTGGAGAGAGGAAGCTTTCCAGGAGCGTGGAGGTAAACGTTTGCCCGTGATCGCTACTCGCGGCCAGGTAGGCAGAGAAGCTCGGATAACCAGAGCCATCGAAACCATCGAACGTGTCGTAGAGGACGCCCACTGTCCCGTTGGCTGCAACCGCCGTCGCAGGCAATGCCGCCTGGACCTGGCCCGTGACAAACGATCTGCCAGCAACGCTCAGCGTCCCCGCAGGACCGGCATGCAGCCGGGCGACGGCAAACCGGTTGTTGCCGGTCTTGCTGTCGCGCGACCCGTAAACGTAGTAGACATCGTGCGTGGTCCCGTCGACTGCACCACTATCAGCTCCCCCGAGCAAAGCATTGACCGTGCCGAACTTCGCGTGGGTTGGGTGCTCTGTGCGGTGGCGACCACGATGCCATCCGCCTTGCCGTTCAGACTCCAAGTCTTCCCGCCATCCGTCGAGCGGTTGAGCTTATAATTCACGGTCACGGGGTTGCTCCCGCTACCCGCGGCGAGTTGCTGCCACAGGGCATAGATCGTACCGTTCGACCGATCGACAGCGAGCCGAAGACCCGGATTGACGCAAATCGCGAAGCTCAAGTTGCAGTTGTCGTCGGCTCCGGCAGCCTTGTCGATCGTGAAGTTGAGAGAGCTCGATCCATGTGCCACCGAGATTCGCTCGAAGTGGGTGAGGTCGTCATACGCAACATAGACGTTGTCCTGCGCAGCCGTGACCGGGTCGCGGTTGACGAGGAGTTGGGGCTGATCGACGTAGCCGGTGTTGATTTGCGTCCGGTTGGTCGTCTGGGTAACCGGCGGGCTCCCGGATGTGTGCCAGCTCCATGCCCGCGCGTGCGTCGGGTCGGTGGTCGTGCCGGAATAGACATCGGTGTCCGTCCGGGTGAGATTGAGGAAGGTGCCATCCAGTCGGTTCTGGCGATCGTAATCGACAGTTTGGTCGCATGGGCAACCGAATGACGATTCTCCTGCCGGTAGCGGAGGCGGGGTTATGCTGTACTCCAGGGTCCAGGTATTTCCACCATCAGTCGCGTGCCAAAGCGGAGCGTTCCCACTGCACCAGCAGCCGCTAAAGGCAGTGGCGTCGATCGTCTTGGGATTGGACGGGTTGACCGAGATGCTCGGCTCAGTACCTCCGATTCCCGTATTTTTCAAGTTGGGATTGGTGTTGGAGACAACCACATCATGGGCAGAGATGCCCGAAGCCGCTAGCTGCGGATTAAGAGCAGATCTCCCGAGCGGCGCTCGATCGGCGGCAACCGAAGGCCGAATATACCGAGTCGTATCAGGTGGGGAGCTGGAGGCGAACTGTCCTTTCCCGGCTGCGCCCGTTCTCTGGGCGTTTGTCACTCCAGGTAAGGCCACTGGAGCAAGCACGAGACACGGGACGGCGACGACAACTGCGATGAATCTCCAACGGCGCATCGACTTCTCCTTCTCCGGTACATACACGTGGCCGCTCGGGTGTGTCGTCTTCTGGCGCTGATACCCGCGGATTGGATCCTGTCAAACGAGCATCGTTCAGAGCGCGCTCCAACGTCTTCCGTTCCACACGCCGTGTGTTCACTTGCACGTTACCGCACTCAAGCTGTGCACAGCGTACACCCTCTGTGCTAACCCGTCAAGACAGTGCAGTCGCTCGGGTGTCCCTTAAAGTTTCGGAACGCGGTGGACGGGATTGAGGATCGGGTGGTGTCTTCATCATGGCAACCTGCCTTTAATGGGGGTAGCCTCTACTGTATGCCCACCACCTCAATCCCGTCCACC
>QHBP01000043.1 GCA_003244175.1 Chloroflexota bacterium
CCTTCACTGACCTTGAAGTCGGCGGGGATTCGGCGACCGTCAGAGGCTACGAGAGGAAGACGCTGAAAACCCTGATCAAGACTGGTAGGGGCGCCCGCAGTCTCGTCGGTGACTCCGTAATCACTTTTTCTGACCACTTGGTCCGGACTCCTGATGGCTGGCGTATAGACAGCGAATACCTTGACTATGCGCCAGGTCAGCAGCGACCGTAACGCTGGCCCGGGTTCTCGGGATACGAAGGAATCAGCTCTTTCCTTGGGAGACACCGCCGCACTGACTCTGGTCGTCAACCGTGTCGTCTGACAAAAAACGCTGGAGGGGGAACATGAAACACACCACCAATCTCGAGGTGGCCCTCCAGGCGGGAGGGTGAAGCCTTCCCGAGCCAGGATATGGCCGCCTACTCTGCGATCTAGTAGGCGGCCGCTCAGGGTGACCTGCTCGGTAAGCATGCGTCGCAGCATGTCGTGACGATTGCGGTCAAACCGAAGGGGACGGAGCAATTCGGCCCCGCCGAAGTAATAGAACAGATAGATCGCAAAGAGAGGCCGAGCCGAGGGACTTGTCGATCCGTTCCTCCGGCTCCGCAGCTTGCCTTGGGCATCCGCGGTCAGTGCGTCCTCGCTCTCAGAAACTGCTCGAGTACTGGCCAGAACGTCTCCATCACCACCCGGTAGCCTCTTCCATTGGGGTGGTGAGGATCGCCCCAGAGCCCCGGTCTGCTCCACAAGTTCGACGTGAACCACACCACGGGAACGTCTCGTCGCGCGGCAACTGCCCGATACACGCTGTTGAGGCCTGGCTCGTCCAAGCCCCCCAGGATGACAGCTGTTCGATGCTGTTGGATGCGGGCTACGAGCACCGCAAGCTGGCTCTCCCAAATGGTGACGGAAGTTCTCCCCACGTCATTGCTCCCCAGCTCCACGACGACCACTTTCGGATGAAACGAGAGCACATCGGTCTGCAGGCGCGCCAAGGCGTCAGTCACGCGGTTACCGCTGACACCAGCGTTGATCACGCGGTAGTGATATCCGGAAGCCAGCAGCTTCCGTTGCAGCCACGCAGGGTAGGACTGGCTCTGGGGTGCCGCCACTCCTTCCGTCAGACTGTCTCCGAAGCAGACGATGGTGGGCCAGCTGTTGTCGGGCAGGTAGCTGCGCGTCCGTGAAGGTGTCCAGGGCACAGAGCACGAGTAGAGGCCGGCTGTCGCGAGAAGGGCGAGGTTCAGCACGAGAGCGCTGCGCATGCCCGAGACTACTACGTAGGAGAGCGCGGCAGTCACGCCCGGAGTGCTTTGCATTCTGGTAGGGTCGAAGACGGCTCTACAGCGTGGCATCGGACGCAACTCGCAGCTTCGTCGCGATACTGGACTGGCGACCAGGCTTTCCGACCGCCTGGACACTCGTGGAGCGGAACTCACCCTCGCGTAGAACCTACGAACCTCAGAGTCAGCTTGCCATTCGCTCGCAGCGCAAAGCGACGGCGTTGGCAGCGGACTGAGGTCGCGTTAGACGGGGCTGTTTATCTCGCGATCTCTGAGAAGACGGCCGGACGCATTCTTCATCAATGACAGGGCAAGCGTTGCGCACTTCGTCCTGGTCGAGACCACCTCCCGCCCCATCTCCTCGACCACATCTTCAAAGCTCATCCCAGCCACTTCCGTGAGCGTTCGACCGCCAAGCTCCTCAGTCAGCATCGACGCCGCCGCCTGGCTAATAGTGCAGCCCTCGCCTTGAAAGGCCGCGTCGGCGATGTGACCATCCTCGTCCAGCTTGGCGTACATGACGACGACGTCGCCACAGCCCGGGTTGCCTCCGCTGACCTCAATATCGGCCTCCTCGATCACCCGCTTGTTTCTGGGGTTGTCATGGTGATCAAGAATGTTGTCTATGTAGTCTTGGCGCGAGAGCATCCCCTACTTCTCGATAGGCGCATCAACGAGGTTCCCCCACTCCGTCCAGGAGCCGTCATAGTTCCGCACGCGCGGATAACCCAGCAGATACTTGAGTACAAACCAGGTGTGAGATGACCGCTCGCCGATCCGGCAGTAGCTGATGACTTCTTCGTCTGGCGTGATGCCATTTTCCTGCCCATAGATGCGCCGCAGCTCATCAGCCGTTTTAAAGGTCCCATCCTCAGCGTTCGCCGCAGTTCCCCACGGAATGCTCTTAGCCCCGGGGATGTGGCCACCTCGCTGCGCACCTTCCTGGGGATAGTCGAGCATATGGATCAAGTCTCCCTTGTACTCCGCAGGCGAGCGAACGTCAATCATAGGCCTGCCGGCTTTCATCTGGTCGAACACCTGGTCGCGAAAAGCCCGCCCTGACGAGTCTCGCTCTGGAGCGGAATAGATACCAGGAGAGAACCTAGGTGCTTCCCTGGTCCACTCCCTTCCCTCTTGGTCCCACTTGATACGCCCGCCGTCCATGATGCGGACATGTTCGTGGCCATACATTTTCATCAGCCAGAACGTATATGTCGCGTACCAATTGTTCTTGTCTCCATACAGAATTACTGTGGTGTCGTTGCTGATTCCCTTCTCGCGCATGAGGCGCTCGAAAGACTCCCGGTCCAGGAAGTCTCTGGTCAGGGAATCCTGAAGTTCAGTGTGCCAATCAAGCTTGACGGCATCAGGGATATGGCCAACCTCGTATAGCAGAATGTCCTCATCGCATTCCGCCAAACGAACCCCCGAGTCCCGGCGATGGTCGGCAACCCAGTCAGTGCTTACGACCACTTCCGGGTGCGCGTAAGTCCGTACTTTGTCTTCAAATTCAAGCGCGGTATGTGCCACTTTCTTCTCCTCCGATCTCTTGGGCCACAGCGTGCGCAATCCGACCGAAAGTGGAGGGGCGGTCTACCCGTCCGCGTAGACACTTTATTTCCCGACCAGCTGGTTCGCCGCTCATGACAATCATAGGTGGATATCCACAAAATGTTCCAGGCGTTGACTCCTGGCAATCACTGCACGTCCAAGCGAGGGCGTCAGGTCGCCGGAATCGTGCTATAAGAGTGTAGAAACAGTCACAGAGGGAATCGGCATGGTGAGACTGCGTTTGGACGCTTCCCTGTCAGGAGTGTCACCCACTCTTCTCTCTAAGGAGCGGCCGTCGCAACTTGGAGTGCTCGCCGTCCCACGTGCGGTTGCTCA
>QHBP01000137.1 GCA_003244175.1 Chloroflexota bacterium
CGCACGGGGGGTGAATGTTTACTTCGGAGCGTCCTCGGCCTCGAACGTCTTGAGCCACGAAGGCATACCCATGTTCATTGAACAGGTTCGCAAGCCGGGGCAGGAAAGTGAAGGCCGCTCCCTTGTCGTAGGGCGTGCGCACCAACACAGCTGCCAATGGCCAGGCCGAGCCCTCGGGCAAGTAGACATCTGTTGCGAGCCGCACGCCGTCGCGCATGGTGACCATCGACTGACTGGCCCCGGGAGCGATGTCACTGAGCGGTATGGGCATGTTCGGGTCTGTCATCGTGATCACCTTCGGGCCAGGATGTCTGGATAAGTTTGCGGGAACAACTCGTCGCGGGGGCCCGCTGGAGAACGCACCGGGAGGCAACTGCTCGCTGCGGTCGAGATCATGGATGCGATAGTCGATCCGTTCCGCGGGCCGTTGCTGGGAGGCCGTGCGCTTGACGCGGGGGAGCGGTTTATGGTGGCATCGGTATCACGTGGAGGGTTGGGTGCAGAATCTGGACGACCGGGTAGCGGTGGCCGCCGTGGTCGACGCCTTGTATCGGCTGCTCTCCTTCGAACCGGGTGACGAACCGGACTGGGAAGGTTTCCGGTCATACTTCGAACCGTCCGCCCTTTTGGCGATGCGCGTATTCCCCTCCGACGAGAAGGTGTCGGTGATGTCACTTGAGGAATACATGCGCCACCAAATGCGTGAGGGCCTCAAGGGGGAGGGCTACACCGAGACGACCGGGGAACGCGACGTGGTGGTCGTCGGTGATGTAGCGTGCGTACGGCAAGAGTTCAGCATGAACTTCGCGACCGGCGAACCCGTTCCAGCCATTGATCTGTTTTTGCTGGTAAAGCGGGGCGGGCAATGGCGGATCGTGTCAGTCGTTAGTGACATGCAGCGTCTCTGATGGGTCCCTGCGGCTGGTCTCTCATGGGACAGGCTCACGAGTGCCGTGCCGAATGAACTGAAGAGCAGCTGTCCGTGCTCTACTGGCCGCCTCCGCGTTTCCCATCACGATCCGCAGAGCGAATTCGGCAATCGTGTCGAAGGTTGTTGTTGGGGACCATCCGCCGTCCTGTTCATACCAGGTCGCTGTTCCTTCCACGAGGGCGAAGATGATGTTAGTAGCCAGGTCAGAGTCGGTGAGCTTAAACATTCCCTCGCTCTTACCCCGGACGATGAGCTCCCGGTAGTGGGCCTTGAGCTGGTCGCGTTTGTCCCAGAAGTTCTTGAAGCGCTGCCGCCTGGCTTCTGGCTGCACCTGCAGGGAACCCAGGTTTCCAGGCCCGCTGCAGTAGTTGGCGAGGTCATTCACGATGAGCAGGTAGATGGCGACATCCGCTGGTGCGTCGGTAGCGGCGAGCTCGGCGGCGAATTTCAGAGACGGCTCGACTGTCTCGTCCAGCAGCGCAGCCAAGATGTCTTCCTTACTCGGAAAGTGGTGGAAAAGCGATGCCTGGCGCAGGCCCACCGCCTCAGCTATTGACCGGGTACTCGCGGCCGAGAAGCCCACTGACGTGAACAGGCGGCCAGCGGCGTCGAGGATCTCGCGGCGCGGGTTGGCTCCTGTCCCGATCAGAGGGTTCGCGCGAGGACGACCCAGTGTAACCTTACTGGAACCCTGCGTATCCACTGTCCACCTATCCATCGACCGATAGAATGCCACCGGCTTGACGACGCCGCTGAGGCGCGGCCAGACAGCACGATAAGGGGAAAACGGGCCATTGACAACCTGTCGGTCGATAGATAGATTCCCAGGCGCAGGCGCCTGACGCCCGTCCAGTGCCGACCGAGAGCAGGCAAGACATGGCTGCACGCAGGATCCGCTGGAGCATCGCGCTGCTATCCGCGAGCGTTGCCGCACTGGCCGCATGCCAGAGTGGCGGCAGCAGCACTAGCCAACCCACCGGCACCTCTTCCGGCGCGTCCGGAAGCTTGACCAGCTGGGTGACCACCACCCCCCCGGCCAAAGGCAGGCTGGCTTCGGTGACCTGGGATCTTCCTTATGGCGAGCCAACGTCGGTGGACCCCGCTCAATCCGCCGCTCAGTCCGAGAACGGCCCGCTGGCAAACATGTGTGAGAGTTTGCTGCGGATGACTCCCCAGTTCGGTTATTCGCCGGGCCTGGCGTCATCGTACTCGCACCCGACCCCCACGACCTGGGTCTACAACATCCGCCAAGGTGTCCGGTTCTGGGACGGAAAGCCCCTGACCGCGAACGATGTCGTGTACAGCCTCAACCGCAATCTCGATCCCAAGGTCGCTTCGTTGTGGAACGACCCGTTCTTCGTGAATGTCAAGAACATCTCAAAGACTGGGCCCAACCAAGTGACGGTTACGCTGTCCCGCCCAGACGCGGTCTTCAACGAGATGATGGCCACGGCTGCAGGAGCAATCGGCGAGGCCTCCTACATCCAGGCAAAGGGCAAGACGTACGGCACGGCCAAGGGCCGGCTGATGTGCACTGGGCCTTACGAGTTCCAAAGCTGGACGCCAGGCGTGGATCTCGTGATGACCAGGAATCCGCACTACTGGGACACTTCCCTGCAGCCAAAGGTCCAAGAGGTCAAGTTCGACTTCCTCACCAACCCGACAACGATCACGAACGGTCTTCTCTCCGGCCAGCTCGACGGCACCTACGAGGCCCCGATCTCGGCGGTCCCGACCTTGCAGCACTCCACCATCGGCAAGCTTTACCTCGGGCTGAGCACGGAGTTTGGTAATTTGTCGTTCACCGCCAAACCCGGGCCGATCCAGGATCCGAAGATTCGTCGCGCCCTGTCCCTGGTCATCAACCGCCAGGCGATCGCATCCACAATCCTCAAGGGGACTGCTGTCCCCATCTACTCGCTGGACTACCCGTCCACTTGGGGATATGCAAAGCCGACGTTTCAGCAGGGTTACTCGGCCCTCACCCGGTCCGAGGCCACGAACGTAGCAGAGGCAAAGCGGCTGGTGCACGAGGCGGGCTCACCGACTCAGATACTGTCCATGCTC
>QHBP01000296.1 GCA_003244175.1 Chloroflexota bacterium
CAGGACATCGGGATGGAAGACTCTAAGGTGATCGTGGCGGGGGGTATCGAAAACATGGACCAGGCGCCTTTCCTGCTTCCAAAAGCCCGCTACGGCTATCGCATGGGCATGCCCAAGGCCGACATGTACGACAGCATGGTGTACGACGGACTCTGGGACGTCTTCAACAACGTTCACATGGGGTCCACCGCCGATAAGGTGGCCGAGAAATGCAATATCAGCCGCGAGGATGCGGACGCCTACTCGCTGCGCAGTCACCAGCGCGCGGCGCGTGCCATGCGGGAGGGATTGTTCCGGGAGCAGATCGTCCCCGTGCCGGTGAAGCAAAAAAGAGAGACGGTGGAGTTCACCACCGACGAGCACGTTCGTACCGATGCGACCGCGGAGGGCTTCGCGCGACTGAAGCCCATTTTCGACACCGAGTCGGGCACGGTCACAGCCGGCAACGCCAGCGGCATCAACGACGGCGCCGCTTTCATGCTGGTGACGACGGCGAAAGGCGCCGAAGAGTTAGGTCTGCCGGTCGCCGGGAAGCTGGTGTCGTACGCCATCAGCGGCGTGGAGCCGGGCCTGATGGGACTGGGCCCGATCCCGGCGTCTCGCAAGGTCCTGCAGCGGGCCGGCTTGACGGTTGACGATATCGATGTCTTCGAGGTGAACGAGGCTTTCGCCGCGGTTGCGGTCGCCATCGGCCGCGAGCTGCATATCCCCGAAGACAAGCTCAACCCGGTCGGTGGTGCGGTGGCCCTGGGTCACCCAATCGGTGCCAGTGGCGCAGTCCTCACCGTCAAGCTGCTCCACGAGCTGCGGCGAATCAACGGCCGGTACGGCCTGGCCACGCTCTGCATCGGGGGCGGGATGGGCATTGCCGCTATCTTCGAGCGGACGTAGGACGCTCGCATTCCCCGACTCCCTCTCCCCGAGTCATGAAGCGGAAGAAGCGGCCGGGGGTGAGAGTCAGCCGGGTTGCGTCGCCTTGGTGTCGATATCGTGCTGGATCATCCCGACGATTACCTCGATCGGCTTCGCCCCCAGGTCGGTGCCACTTCGGAGGCGTACGGCGGCCTGTCCGGTTTCTGCCTCACGGTTGCCAACCACCAGGATGTAGGGCACCTTTTGCATCTGCGCGTCGCGAATCTTGGCCTGGAGCCGCTCGCTGCGGCCGTCGACCTCCATCCGGAAGCCCGCTCGCGTCAGGCGTGACCCAACCTCCTCCGCATACGGAGTTTGGCGATCGGCGATCGGGAGCACGATAGCCTGCACCGGGGCCAGCCAGGTGGGAAAGGCGCCGGCGTAGTGCTCGATGAGGATGCCGAAAAAGCGCTCCATCGAGCCCAGAAGGGCGCGGTGCACCATATAGGGCCGGTGTTTTTCGTTGTCCTCGCCAATGTAGGAGATGTCGAACCGCTCGGGTTCATTGAAGTCGAACTGGATCGTCGTGCACTGCCACTCGCGGTCCAACGCGTCCGTGATTTTGAGATCGATCTTGGGGCCGTAGAAGGCGCCGCCGCCCTCGTCCAGGTCGTACGGCGTGTCGGTCTGCTCGAGAGCCGCGCGCAAGGCCTCCGTTGCTTGTTCCCATTGGTTCGGCTGCCCCACGGACTTGCCCTCGGGGCGCGTCGACAAATAGGCGTGGACGCTCGGGAAGCCGAAAGCGCCGAAAATTTCCCGTGTGAACCGCAGGGCGCGCAGGATCTCGGCTTCGACCTGGTCGGGAGTACAGAAGATGTGCGCGTCGTCTTGCGTGAAGCCACGCACCCGAAGCAGGCCGTGGAGCGCGCCGCTGGGTTCGTAGCGATATACAGTGCCCAGCTCACCCCAGCGGAGGGGGAGCTCCCGGTAGCTGTGTGTGCGACTGCCGTAGATCTCGATGTGGAAGGGGCAGTTCATCGGCTTGATGATGTACTCCTGTCCCTCCACGTCCATGGGCGCGTACATGTTCTCGCCGAAGAAGTCCAGATGCCCGCTGGTTCGCCAGAGCTCGGCCTTGCCAATGTGGGGCGTGAAGACCAGCTCGTACCCGCTGTCCAGGTGAATCTCACGCCAGAAGTCCTCGATGGCCTTGCGCACGGCTGCACCCTTCGGGTGCCAGAGGATCAGACCTGGCCCGACATGCTCCGAGACGCTGAAGAGGTCGAGTTCCCGTCCCAGCCCCCGGTGATCGCGCCGCTGGGCCTCTTCGAGCCGGAAGAGGTGGGCTTCGAGCTCCTCCTGCGAGGGCCACATTGTGCCATAGATGCGTTGCAGCTGCGGTCTGTGTTCGTCGCCCCGCCAGTAGGCACCCGCGACGCTCATCAACTTGAACGGTCCCAGCTTCCCCGTGCTGTCGACATGCGGCCCGCGACACAGGTCGACGAAGTCGCCCTGCTGGTAGACCGTCAGGTTCCCGTCGGCGAAGCGTTCGATCAGCTCCAGCTTGTAAGGCTGATCCCGAAACATATCGCGCGCTTGGTCCAGCGTGATCGGCCGGCACGCGAATGGCTCATCGGCCTCGATGCTCTCTGTCATTCGACGCTCGATCTCACCCAGATCCTCTGGCGTGAGGGGACGCGGCAAATCGAAGTCGTAGTAGAAGCCATTGTCGATGGGGGGTCCAATGCCGAGCTTCGCCTCGGGAAATATGTCGGTCACCGCCTCGGCCATGACGTGCGCCGCGCTGTGACGCATGCGCTGCAGGGGAGACATCGGGACCTCTTGCACGTCTACCAATTCTTCGCTCATCGCAACCTCCAGAAATACAAAAAACTCCCGTCCGGTGAGGGACGAGAGTTTGGCCAACACCGCAGAAAGGACTGCGCCTCGAGATGGCCTATAACACCCGCGGTTCCACCCCCTTGATGGTGAACCACCGCTTCGTTGACGGCGATAACGCTGCCGGCGGATCCCCTCCTCGGGGTCTACGGACGGCTGGTTTTCGCGCGTCTTCCCGCGGGAGACTCACACCAACCGTCTCCCTCTCTGGCACCGGAGCTCGCGCTACTCGTTTCGTCCCGCGGACACGATGGTCCGCGTGATGTTTTCGGTTGTGCCAGCATTGTAGGCAAGATAGAGGAAAGCGTCAAATCGCGCGATCGACCCATTGCGAGTGCTTTGTGGGCCGAGACGTCGAGGTCGTGATCAGCGACCG
>QHBP01000289.1 GCA_003244175.1 Chloroflexota bacterium
GACCTACGGGCCTGACCTACGGGATTCCGGCGCTCGTCCGGCCTTCCTGCTTCGTGGCGAGGTCCCTCACCACATGCGTTGCGGCGCACCACGAAGAAAGAAGGCGGCCTGATCCTATACTTTGCATATCAACACGAGCGCCTGATGCGATATCGGTGTGTCTAGCCGTCGCTCACGCGCGTGAGTACACAACGCCTGCACGACGAGGGAGAGAAGCTGGTGTTCGAGCGAATTGTAGCCGCCATCGACAGTGATGCGGGGCGAGCAGACCAGGTCGTGAAGGCCGCACAAGAACTCGGTCAAGCGCTTCATGTGGAGGTGCTGGTCGCCCATGTCCGTGACGTGGAGCGACGGCCCGCTATGGTCGCGACGGCGGGCAGGCCCGGCGCCTTGCCGCCGCGTTTGCACTTTGAAACCGAGGAGAAGGCTCAGGAGCTGGTGAATGGCGCGGTCGAGCAGCTGCGGCAGGCGGGGGTCAAGGCCGAGGGGCAGGTCGGTCCGGGAGCCGGCTCCACAGCCCGCGAGCTCCTCGACATCGCCGAAGTCTACAGCGCCAATCTCATCGTGGTTGGCGACCGCGACTCGCGTGTGACCGACGTCATCCTGGGCGGCGTTGCCCATCGGATTGTGCATCGCCCGCTTACCGCATCGACGGCGTACCGCATGGGCGCTGCTCCCACCACAAGATTGTCCGTGAAGGCCGGGACGACGCTCTCCGTGCGATGCTACAGGACGTCTTCCGGTTTGCAGGCAACTCTCGTCCATGTCTACGTGGTGCACCCTCATCGAATCGCCGTAAGTGGAAGTATTCTATCGACACGGCGCGGCTCGCTGGTCGTGCGTACATCGGCGCGGCTCTACGCGGTGACCTCATTCTCGGGAGTCGTCATTACCATCAACGGATCGGGAGCGCCGGCATCCGCTCTACGGCCAGGAGACCGCGTTCGAGTTCACGGGTCGCCAGGAGCCCGTGGAACCATAATTGCGTCGTCCATTCGCGCGAGGCGACCGCGCGACCAAGTGGTGACCGTACGAGGAACGATTTCCAGCATTCAGGGTAATATTCTCGTCGTGACTGCGTCCACGGGCACGCGCATTGCCGTGCGCCTCAGCTCGGGAGTCAGCGTGATGTTGCACGGGCTCCCGGCCCCGGGCACTGCCCTCTTCGCAGGCGCCAGAATCACGATTCGAGGTCGTAGGAATACGGGTGGTTTCGTTGGCACAGGGGCCGTGTTGTCGGTCCGTGAACGCACTATCGAGGGCCGGATTGAGACGATCAGTCATTCCGTGCTCTCCGTGAGAGCACGGGGCCACGACTCGAACGTCTCGCTGTCGTCGAAAACGGAAATGCGCGATGGGGGCAAGAAAATTGACGCTTCGCATCTTCGCGTGGGGACGTACGTGCACGTTCAGGGGTACCAAGCGCCCGCGGACGTCATCGCGGCGACCCTCCGTGTTATGCATCCCAGCCTCGAGGTCAAAGGGACGGTCGCCAACCCGGCGCCCGCGCTCCTTGTCCAGTCACGCAACGGCGACACATATCGGATACGACTCTCGAGCGCGACATCCGTATCCGATCCTCGATATGCGATCACGCTCTCCGCTTCCGACATTATGGTGGGACAAAGCGTTGACGTTCGCGGAACGGTTCGAACGGACGGGAGGCTAGCGGCCGTGGACATCGCCGTGCATCTGGTACACGTGGCGTTGCGGGGTCGGGTCACGGACGTCGCCTCGGCCGCAATCACGGTGGATGTCGGGGGAGCAGCAATCGAGGTGGGGTTCGATGCCTCGGCTAGCCTCACCCAGGGCTCGAAACAGCTGACACTGGCTGATGTGGTCCGCGGTGACGACGTCTCCGTGTCCGGCTACCGTATCTCCGTGTCTACGGTCGTCGCTCGGAAGATCTCCGTCCATAGACGGGTGAAGAGCATCCAGGGAACGGTGGCGTCGCTGACCACGGATGGATTTGTGCTGACCACGTCGGTCGGGTCGATTCGCGTCATAGAGAGCACTACGACCAGCGTCACCGGCGGCTCGTCCGTGACTCTGGTGGTTGCCGCCGCCGTCCATGTTACCGGGTACCTGCGCGGAGACGGTGTAATCCTCGCCACCCGCATAAGGTTGCTGAAACACCTTTGAGCGGGGGCGAATCATGGGAGCTTGGAGGGAGTTGAGTCGAGCGCTAGATCCGCCAGAGCCGCATTTCGCATCTTTGCACGTACCATGCGAATCTCTCCGTACGTGTAGCCGTCGCCCAGCCGTTCCATAATCGGGCTCAAGGGATTGTCACCCAGCTCGGACATGACCGATGCGATTGAGTGCTGCTTGTCCTCCGGCACGACGCGGCCGATGTCGACGGCTTCGCCGGCGTCGGCGGCCTCCGCCAGGTGGCCCTCGACAGTGGAGCGAGCAAGGGACCGCGTCTTGGCGATGGAGGCGATGTCCTGTCCATCTCGGAACATCGCGAATGTCGTCCAGGCGCTGTCGCCGAGTGTCTTTCTGAACGCTCCGTCGGATACCGCACGAACCGGTTTCGCACCCGTCTCCCCAACGAAGGCGGCGATGTCCTCAAGGAAAGGATCTCCAAAGTCGTCGGCTTTTCGTTCGGTGACACCTGGGATACGGAGCAGCTGATCTCGGCTGGCCGGTAGGGCAGCCGTCATATGGTCCAGTGCATTGTCCAGGAGAACGGCATATGGTGGTACTCCGAGCTTGTCGGCGAGGCGCTTGCGAAGTGAGCGAAGTCTCTCGAACAGCACAGGGTGCACTCGGCCGGCGCCGTCGTGTCGGGCCCCCTCTGGCGCCTGGCGCGCGGCCAGAAAAACCTGTTCACCCTTGAACAGGACGGAATGGCCGCGCTCGGTCACTTTGATTGCATTGAACTCTTCCGGGGCCTGCCGAAGGCATCCGCTCCGAACGAGCTCTGCCGAGATGTATCGCCACTCGTCCTCCGGCCTGCCCCGCCCGATACCGTACGTCGACAGCTTGTCGTGGTGTAGATCCAGAATGCGCTGCGCTCGCGATCCCCGCAGAACCTGAATCACGTGCGCGACACCAAAGCGCTCTCCCGTTCTCTTGACACACGAGAGCAGCATCTGGGCCGGGACCGTGAAGTCCTCCTGCTCACTCGGACTGAGGCAGTTGTCGCAACACGGTCCATCCTGCCCTCCGAATAGCTCGTCGAAGTAGGCGAGGAGCGCCTGGCGGCGGCAGCTGGTCATTTCGGCCCAATCGGCCATCTGTCGGAGCTGCCAGGTTGCGATCTGGCGTTCCTCTCGTGACGGTTTCTCATCGATGAAGTGACGGTGCCTGGCGACATCGCCGTAACTGTAGAAGAGGATGCAATCGCTGGGGTCGCCATCTCGCCCGGCTCTACCGCTTTCCTGGTAATAACCTTCCAGGGTTTTCGGCAAATCATAGTGGAAAACGAAGCGAACATCGGGTTTGTCGATGCCCATGCCGAAGGCAATGGTGGCGATGATGATCTGGATGTCATCCCGTATGAATGACTCTTGCCGCGTTCGCCGCTCTTCGGGGGTGAGCCCAGCGTGATAGGATGTCGCCCGGAATCCGTCGGCGCGCAAACGCTCGGCGAGGCCGTCGGTGGCGGCTCGACTCATGCAGTACACGATGCCGGATGCGCCGTGATGGTCGCGGAGATACGTGACCAGTGAGTGATATGATCCCTTTTTCGAACGGACCTCATATTGGAGATTGGGGCGGTTAAAGGAAGCGCAGAATGCCCGCGCGCCTTCCAGCCCGAGCTGGGTCTTGATATCCGTCCCGACACGGGGAGTCGCGGTTGCCGTGAATGCCCCGAGTGGGACCCCTGGAAAATCTGAGCGAATCTGCTTGAGAGCGCGATACTCAGGGCGGAAGTCGTGTCCCCACTCGGAGATGCAATGCGCCTCGTCGATGGCGAAAAAGGCGATCTCGAGCGTCGACAGGAGACGCAAGAATCCGGGCATCATCAGGCGTTCGGGCGCCACGTAGAGCAGTCTCACGTCCCCACGCATGAGCGCCGCTTGCCGCTTGCTGACTTCGGCAGACTGTAACGAGCTGTTGATGTATGTTGCCGCTACCCCCAGGGTTCGTAGAGCGTCAACCTGGTCCTTCATCAGGGCAATGAGCGGTGAGACAACGACCGTCGTTCCCCGCAGAAGAAGTGCCGGAAGCTGATAGCACAGGGACTTCCCGCCGCCGGTCGGCATCAGCACGAACACGTCCTGACCGTTGACGATCGATTGCACTATCTCCTGCTGGAGCGGACGGAAGGACGAGTAGCCGAAGGTCGACTTGAGCATACCCCGAGCGCGCAGGTCGACCACGGGTTCGGCCGTCACGGTTTCTCCTTTCAGCCAAGCCTCACAATCGTATAGTGTCCTATTTCCACTTACCCCACGCCAGTCGGCACGCTGTGCAGAGCTGGTCGCGGATGTGGACGGACACGGAGGGCCGAACTTTGCAGAAAAATCCGGTGCGTTGTCGTTTCTGGCGCCACGTGGCGTCGCCGAAGGCGATGCAGCTCGGCCCCCCGTGGCCGTCCGTAAGCGAGGAGAATGTGCGGGGCGCGAATAACACATCCGCCCTGATCATTGTTGACCACAAGCGCTGAGACGCACCGAATCCATTCGCCTGTGGACGCGGCCACTTCCGCACTCGTAGGCGAGGACAAGCGTGGGTCGTCATAGGACGCAGAGGGCCAAAGCCAAGCGACAGGGATGAACAGCAGCACCAGGATTGCCAGAGCAAAGACAAAGGGCCCGACGGCTCCGCACCGTCGGGCCCTTCCCCTTTTCTCCATGGAGTGTCGATTCGGCTCGTCAGTGAGCGGTAGGTGGCCCGCTCACACGGTAGCCGTGGCCCGCCGCCACGGCGCTCTCGCTCGATCCTGTACTCACTGGTCCACCCCGCAGGGCCGCAAGGTCCTCGGGCGTGGTGTAGGTGCTTTGATGACAGACGATGGGCGAAAGGCCGCAGGAGGCGCTTCCGGTCGGTGCGAAGGCAACTTCAAAGACCGGCGTCGCATCGTCGTCGCCGGGGATGATCGACGTCGAGATGTAGTCGCCTACCATCCGTCCCTGAGTGGTGTTTGGCGTCCAATTCAGGTTCATGGGTCCCGCGAGGTGCTCCGGCGAGCTCCAGCTCGCACCGGCATCGGTGGAGGACACGAACCCAACGTCCAGCTGGCAGGACGATGCCGTGCAGCTCTTCGGAAGGGAGTAGTACGCCAAGCCCACGTGAGCGCTGCCGCCAATTGTTCTGCGATCGACGGATAGCCCGGGAATCTCGTAATCCACGCCGCTTCCGACCGCACCTATGGGAATCCGACGCGGCGGTGACCAGGTGAGGCCGTTGCTCGAGGTGCTGAGTACAAAGTCGTTCGTCCGGCAGTTCGGCTCAAACCGGCAATCCGACCACACCACGTAGACCTTGCCCGAATGGTCGATTTCGGCACTCTGCAACGGACTGGTCCGGAGGGGCGCCGCCGGCGGCTGGAAATCCGCTGCGGAGACCTGAACCGCGCTGCTCCAGCTAGCTCCTCCATCGTGAGAGACAAAGGCCGAGATGCTGACAAAGAAACTGGCGTCGAATCCTTCAAAGGGAACGACGACGGTCCCATCGGGTTGAACCAGCGGCTGGCCGCCAAGGCCGTGTGCGCCGTTCGCGGTGGGTTTCGACGCACCCCACGTCAGTCCGCCGTCGGAGGACGTGCTCACCTCCTCCAGATCCCCAAGGCTGGTGTAGTCAAACTCCGTGTAGCAATGACCGTAGAAAGGACTGGACGTTGTGTCGTCGCACACCGACCAATTCTTGTCGTCACTGCTCCCTGCGATCTTGTTGACGACCACCGGCTTGCCCCACGTCAAGCCACCGTCGGTCGACCGGCTGGCGAAGACATACGCGGGGCTGCTGGCGGTATCGAAGAGGAGATAGGAGATGACCCAGACTCCATGCCTGGCGTCGAAGGCAACGCTGGCGTCGCTGGCGCGCCCGTAGCTGCCCTTCGGGTTGGCGTTGACGGTCGTGCTCGGCAGAAAACCGTGGGTCCACGATTCGCCACGATTGGTGGAAGTGGCCCAACCGATGTTCGAGGCGCCGCCATCGAAGAACCGTCCCACCTGGAAGGCCGCTACGATGCCGTTTCCGAAGGAGAAAGTGTCGGGCTCGACCTGGGTCCTGTGCCGGCTGTCCGGATTCACATAGGGGTCCGTACTGAGCTGCGTCAACTGCTCGCTGGCAATCGCCGTGTGTTGGAGGGCAGGCAGGAGACCGAACGCGATCGCCATCCCCACGACTAGCAGTCGGTATTTCATCGAATAGCTTCCTTTCCGTTTTCATTCAGTGCCGGTTCGCACACGTCTCACATTGCACGCGCGCCGCCTCAGAACTACCAACCCACCTCCTTTCCGCTTGTCCATGTGTCACCCGTCGAAAAGATTGGTTGTAAGGCGAACATCGAGATATGAGCAGCAGCCGTATCTCGTCTCGCTGCAGGCGTCAACGTTATATCCCATGATACATGCAAGTGACCGCTAGTTTCTCCGCCCGCAGCTCTTGCGTGCGGATACGTGAGGTCAGTGCTTGACGCCGGTAGCAACATCGCCTGAACCGGCCGCCGGCGTCGAAGGGAGGCGCCTCAAATGGGTGCTATGCCACCGAAGCGCGGATGGCCGAAAGGGGCTGACGCTGCTTCCCATTTCCATCGAAATTCTCGGCAGACAGCCACTTCTCGAATGCCGCCCGGGCGGGCGGCCAGTCTTTGTCAAGCATGGCGAACCACGCGGTGTCTCGGTTGCGGCCCTTCACCACCATGTGCTGGCGGAAAATTCCCTCGTAGGTGAACCCAAAGCGACCGGCAGCAGCGCATGACGGTCGGTTTAGCGCGTTGCATTTCCACTCCACGCGGCGGTAACCGAGGTCGTCGAATGCGTGGCTCAGCAGAAGGAAGATGGCTTCGGTTGCAGCCGTCGTGCGCCGCAATCGCGGTCCGAACCAGATGTAGCCAATCTCGATACGGCGGTGGGCCGGGGATACGCGCATGTAGCTGACCATGCCTTCCGCGCGGCCGGTCGACAAATCGACGACCGTCAGGAAAATGTGCTCGGGTGAGCTTTTCGCCCAGAGGAGCCAGGAGAGGAATTCGTCTTCCTGCTCGAACGGCCCATGGGGCAGGTAGTCCCAGATCGTGGAATCAGCCCTGGAAGCCTTGAAGAGAGACCGGAAATGCGTGTCGGGGTCGACCGGTTCCAGTGTCACCGTTCTCCCGGCAAGCAATCGAGGGCTGGGTACTTCCGCCTCGCCCCGCTGCACAATTTCGCCGACCGGGCGGATTGGGTCTTCCCGACGCAACCGCTCCAAAAGGGTGTCGGTCGCGATGATCGTCGCGAACTCGCCATTCAGATTGGACAGCGTCATAGCCTGAATGTCCTCCGCTCTGTGGTGGGTTCCGTCGGGTCCAACACGGTCGAACGTCGCGGTTGCATCGGAGACTAAGAAAGTATCGAATCCAAGATTGCCGGCCATGCGCGTTGTCGTCTCAACACAGTGATTCGTCGTCAGGCCGGTGATGACGAGCGAGGTAATACCGTCCCGCCGTAGCCTCTCCTCCAGGTCCGTTCCGATAAACGCGCTGTTCACCGTCTTCGTGAGAACCGCCTCGCTCTTGAGTGGCCGCACAAGGTCCTTGGTTTGGCCGCCCTCCGACCCCTCCCGCAGGGGCGAATCGGGAAGCTGCGAAAGATGCTTGATGTGAATGACCGGGCGGCCGATGCGTCGCCACGCTTCCAACAGGCGAGCCATGTTGGTCTCGGCCTGGCGGTTGTTGCGGCGGCCCCATACTGGATCATCGAAGCCGCGCTGGACGTCGATGATAATCAAAGCGGCGTTCGCTGCCGGAGCATCCACTGATTCCTCCACTTCATCATGAACGGTTACCCACGCATCTATGGTTTCATATGACATTCTGAGCTCCCGCGTCGGGCATTCACGGAGGAGGGTCCTGCCATCAGTCCCTATGGAGACGCTCCCTTGGCAGTGACAGTATCGGGGACCGGTACGGCTCCGTCGTAAGCTTCAACCTCCCCAACGCGGCTACCGCGGAGCGATTTCTGAGCTCATGCTCGCTCGTATGGCAGGCCACAAGTTTCGGCGGTATCCACACGACCGCTGAACGGCGGGCTCGGTGGGGCGGGGACGACATACCGGAGGGCTTCATTCGGCTGAGTGTTGGGTGTGAGGA
>QHBP01000152.1 GCA_003244175.1 Chloroflexota bacterium
CGCACAGGCCGGCCGGCTCGGCGTGTCCGTCGTGCCGATCCCGGGCACCAAGCGTGTGAAGTGGCTCGAGCAGAACGCCGAGGCCATGGACGTCACTCTGACGGTCGACGAGCTCGCTGTTCTCGATCCGCTCGCCGCTCAGGTAGCCGGCGCGCGCTACTGATCCCTAAGCCGGCGGTGCTTCCGGGTGAATCCGCGCCGGCGGCTCAGGACCGCGCCTGTCGGTCGGCACAACGCAGGGATGGTATGGCAGCAGATTCGCTTCGTGCGGGATCGTAAGCGGATGCACGCGGCGTATCACGCGGGGGATTGGCAGGGTTTCTATAGCGCGGTGCTTGCCGCATCGGCTGCTCTCGAAGGGCTCCTCTTCGTCGCGCTCTCCGTCAATGTTCGGCAGATCATGTGTCACCCCGCTCACGCGGCGCGTGCACGAGAGGTTCTCGGACAGCTGTTGTCCCTCCTTATACTCGCTGTGCTGGTGCTAGTTCCGGGACAGGATCGAAGGGTCGTCGGCGCCGAGCTGATTGCCTGGGGTCTCGTTCTGATCGGGGCCAGCATCCGAAACCAGGGAAGGACTGTCAGCCGCTTACCTGTGGAGCAGCGACTCGCCTGGATCGGGCGTGACATGATCTTCAACATCGGGACCCTTCTGATCCCCGTCGCCGGGATCACCTTGATCGTAGGCCGGCTCGGTGGTCTCTATTGGCTGGTCCCGACGGTGCTGATCTACCTTTTCTGGTCTCTCATGAACGCCTGGATCCTGGTGGTTCAGACAGCCGAGTCCCAAGACTAGCCTTGAAGCAGATGCATCGCCTCTGCGCCGAGTTGTTGACCCGACCTCGGCAGTATTCTATTCGCGGCGCCGAGCTCCTGGTCCATCATCACTCGCTTCGATGGCTGGACCTGCCGCGGGTGCTCGATTTCGTCATACACCTCGTGATTCCATGCGTCGCATCCAGTAGCGGAACCAGCCATCACGGTAGGGAACGAAGATCCGGACCGGGTGACCGCACTGCGCTACTGTCAGCGCATCCTCGCTCCGTGCCCCAGAAGCATCTCGACGCCGATATCGGGGATAGCCGCGAGCAGCGCCTCTCGAAGCACGGGATCGTGAGTGCCGATGACGAGGCCGGCCCTGGAGCGGGCCAGGACGCCCGCCGTGGCATCGGCATACTGTCACTCCTCATTTGGGCCGGCAGGCGACGCACGCGTTCTCAATATGTCTCGTGCTCCTTCGCTGGGAGCGCTGAGAAACGCCCTAAACGCACGGCCACGGGGGCCGAGCTACGCCGGCTACAAAGCACAGCCCATCCTCCACTCGGGTGCCAAGCACCGCCATAGGCGATGTAGCTCGGCCCTCAGTGGCCGTCCGTGTGTGAGTAGTATACGTACGTACGATTGGCGGCTTGAGTCGCCACCCCCAACCGGAGTACACCCCATGCGTAGCTACGTCTGATGACTGTTAAGCGTCAAGTGTTCGGCTGGACGTGCGCCAGTCACTGTCTCATGTCAACCTAGCAGGCTGTCCGGTTCTTAGCTTGTCAATCTTTCCCGTGTCAAGTTGACACGGGTACACCTGTATGCATGGTCGTGGATTGAGCGACTCCACATCAAATCAACCTAAGTGTGTCACTTGGGACAAATAACACTTGTTACATAGACCTGTATCCACGGCCCAGAGAGCCCGATTCTACGACCCACACGGGCTCGCGGACGCCAGGCCCCACGTCCTCGCGGACAGCACGGGCGCTCGGTCTCTCGATCCTCACGGGGCCACTGAGAGTCCGATTCTACGACCCACACGGGCTCGCGGACGCCATGCCCCACGTCCTCGCGGACAGCACGGGCGCTCGGTCCCACGGCCCACACAGACCCTCAGAGAGCCCGATTCTACGACCCTCACGGGCACCCGGACACCGTGCCCCACGTCCTGCCGGACAGCACGGGCGCTCGGAACGGGGTTGAGGTGGTCGGGATACTGAGCGGCTGAACCTTACGGTTAAGGAAATTCTTCCCATACAACGTTTTCTGCTGTCGGGGCGCTCTATCCGGAGGTTCCTAACCTCTCGCCCTAGGAGGTGCGGGTTATGGCCGCATGTGAGCAGCATGCGGCCATTGCTTCCCTCGTCCCACTGTGCGCGGTATGGATGCGTGCCTGAGCGGACGTAGCCGAGCATGTCCCTCGCGTCGAAGCTGAAGGCAGAGTAGAGCGCTTCAACAATTTGCCTGAGGATTCCATGGTCGAGGTTAGGTTCAAGGACTAGAGCAACGGGCTGGTCCCGGTGCACGCCCCTGTCAGCAACAACTTCCCATGCACTCTCGTTAGCCGCATCCCACGTTACGAGGAAAGCGTGAGTGCCATCGTCAGGTGCAGTCATGTTCTTTCTCCTTTGCCGGATACATCGAGACGGGAGGTTATGATCGATGTGCTTCAATGCAGCACGGTGAACTTAGTTGTTGCCTTTCCCCGTCTACTGCCAAGTTGACACCAAATATACGCGTCGACGCCATGATTGAAGGGGCTAGCGGCAACGAAAAGTAGAAGTCAGCATATTCGCTGCTTCCTTCAAGGGCAGACCTGCCGGCCCTGAGAGGACCTTTAGATGGAGCACCAAATGACAATGAGCAAGTCCAACCACTGGACCTGCTCATTGCCTCACCGCGCCGCGGCGCGCTAGAAATTCTTACTAGAGGTTGCCGCACTCCCCCGTTTTCCCGCCCGCGGCGATGTTGGGCGTACCGCCCGTGTCGCCGAATTGGGCGCCTGGAATGTTACCGAAGCACTGCAAGTAGCCGCCGATGATGTTCGTGGTGATCTCGTTGGCGTCGGGGTCGGCGAAGGCATTGCCGGCCACGAAGACGTTGCTGCCCACGTGATTCCGGATGAAACCCAAGTAGCATGACCTGAGACTGATAATGCTGACGCTCCCGTTGATCGTGTTGTCTTCGATGTCACTGAACACAGGGTTTATGAAGTTGTTGCAGGTCAGGCCGCCGCCACCACCATTGAGGGTAACGCTGCCCCCGATGGTGTCACCGTGGAGTATGACCTCGCGGGCGCCGAGCGAAAGCAGGTTCCCACGGATGCTGTCGTTTGTCGTCGTTTCGCACCCAAAACTCGGGGCGCAGCCGAAGATGAGCGTCGAATTGTTGTAGACGTAGACGCCTCCCAAGACCGTAACCGTCGCTGCTGGGCTTGCCGCGAAGAGAGTCCCACCGTTCGCAACAAGCAGGTTCCCAAGTATCGTGACCGCTCCGCTAGGAATCGCGCAGGAGCCATTCGCGACCGTCAATGAGGAATAGGTCCCCGGTGCGATCACCCCACCTACACAGACGCCGCTCGCCGGAGCAATTTGGGCACGTGCTCCCGTAGCTCCGAAGAACACGCCACCGCACGCTATGAGTGCCACAACCGTGAGTCGGAATCGTTTCATTTCGCCTCCTTCTATTTCTACAAACCTGTGATATGACTATATCGAACAATTCTTCTCCCGTCGATAATAGCTTGAGTTGCCCTGAAACGCGGGGGCGGACGTCCACAGGGAACAGACACGCACGACCCGCGGAGGGCCGAGCTACGACGCCCACAAACCCACGTCCTGCCGGACAGCACGGGCGCTCGGTCCCACGGCCCGCACAGACCCCTCTGAGAGCCCGTATCCTCGACCCTCACGGGCTCGCGGACCCACGCCCCCACGTCCTGCCGGACAGCACGGGCGCTCGGTCCCACGGCCCGCACAGACCCTCAGAGAGCGCGCACCCTCGATCCTCACGGGCTCGCGGACCCACGCCCCCACGTCCTGCCGGACAGCACGGGTGCTCGGTCCCACGGCCTGCACAGACCCTCAGAGAGCACGCACCCTCGATCCTCACGGGCTCGCGGACCCACGCCCCCACGTCCTGCCGGACAGCACGGGCGCTCGGTCCTACGGGTGCGCGTCGATTCACGGCGTCCTCACGGGCAAACGCCGTATAAGGGAACGTGAAGGCTATCCAAAGGCTCCGTACGTGGCTATTCCTCAGGCGGCATAGACGGCGCTATGCGGGCCGTGATCCGTCCCTAACCAGCACCTGCATCATGTGCGGACGTCCAATTCGCCCCTCTAGTACAGAGACATGCGATAGGTGCCAGAGCGTCACATGGTAGCCGCTTGCCCTGCTTTTAGGGCATTCTGCCGGCGTGGGCGCTCGCTCTCTCTCTCTCTCTCTCTCTCTCAGGCGCTGGCGCCAGGACGATCACCGCTAGGACGGCCACCGCCGGCGCTGATCCCACCACCTCGAGCCCGAGCCCAC
>QHBP01000277.1 GCA_003244175.1 Chloroflexota bacterium
CTGGACGGGAAGATCGCGCTGGTCACCGGCGGTAATGGAGGGTTGGGGCAGGCCATCGCGCTCGGGTTCCGCGACTTCGGAGCTCGTCTGGCTGTGACCGGCCGCGATGCCGCAAAGAATGAGTTGATGCGCCAGAAGTTGGGAGATGCAGGCGCAGTATTCGAGCTCGATGTCCGCGATGAGGAAGCCGTCCAGAAGACAGTGGCACGCGTCGAGGAGCGCTTCGGGCACCTGGACATCCTAGTGAACGCTGCCGGAAACGTGCGCGGAGGGCAACTCATGAACTTGCCGCTCGAGGATTGGAACGCTGTGCTCGACACTCACCTCACGGGATCGTTCCTCTGCGCCAAGCACGCCGCCAAAATGATGATTGCACATGGCACTGGCGGAAAGATTATCAATATCAGTTCGATCTATGCGATCTTTGGCCCGCCTCAGTTCTCGGACTATGCATCCGCGAAGACCGGCCTGCTCGGCCTGACCAGAGCGTTGGCCGTGGAGCTGGCACCGTACAATATCCAGGTTAACGCCATCGTGCCCGGGTGGTTTCCGACTGACATGACAGGATTCGGCCCGGTGACACCGTTCCATGAAGAGACGCGCCGCCGTACACCGGCGGGTCGGNNATGGTGGGGAGACCCACAGGAGCTCGTCGGGGCGGCTGTCCTGTTCGCTTCGCGAGCCTCCTCCTTCATCACCGGTACTCAACTCGTATTCGATGGAGGTCTTACGGTGTCAGATCGACTGCTTCACCCATGAGTGGCCTACGACCACAGTCATCCAGCTCTTGGACCGGCCTCATCGGCTATATCCAAGCCAGGGAATCCGCTAATGCGTCGCTTCAAAACCCTTACTCCCGTATCTGTCCGTCCCCCAGCACCACCCACTTGTAGGACGTCAGCTCGCGAAGTCCGAGTGGGCCTCGGGCGTGGAACTTCTGCGTGGAGATGCCCAGCTCCGCCCCCAGGCCAAATTGAGCGCCATCGGTGAATTGCGTGCTGGCATTGACGTAGACAGCTGCGGCGTCGACGCGGTCGGTGAAGGCGCGAGCCGCCTCATAGCCCTCCGTCACGATCGCCTCGGAGTGGCCGCTGCCGCACGTCTCGATATGGGCGATGGCCTCGTCGAGGCTGTCGACGATCTTGACCGCGGCTCGAAGCGAGAGGAACTCGTGTCCAAAGTCCTCCGGCGACGCCTCGCGCCGGTTACCGGGAGCCCCATACGAATCGAGAATGCCCAGAGATTCGGCGTCGCAACGCATCTCGACGCCTTTCTCGCTCCAGCGCCGGGCGAGTCCCGGCAGGAATGTGGATGCGACCGTGCGGTGCACCAGGATGGTGTCCAGGGCGTTGCAGATCGTGGGGCGGCGCGTCTTGGCGTTGTCGACGATGTCGATTGCTTCGCGGACGTTCGCGTCCTCATGCACGTAGGTGTGGCACACTCCCTCGCCGCCGGCCACCACCGGTACCAGAGCGTTGCGCCGGACGAAGTCGATGAGGCCCGTTCCTCCCCGTGGCACGACGAGGTCGATTTCTCCCTGCATGCGGATGAGCTCGCCCACGACCGCCCGATCCGGATCCCCGACCAGTTGGACGGCGTCGACGGGGGCGCCCTCCTCGATCAGCGCCGCGCGGACGATTTCGGCCAATGCCCGATTGGAACACAGGGCCTCTTTGCCGCCGCGCAAAATAACGGGGTTGCCGGACTTCAGACAGAGGACGGCGACATCAACCGTTACGTTAGGCCGCGACTCATAGACGACGCCGATCACTCCCAGAGGCACGCGCCGGCGAGAGATACGAAGTCCATTCGGCAGAACACGCGCATCGAATTCCTCCCCAATCGGATCGGGCAATGTGACGACGTGCCGCACGTCCTCGGCAACGGACTCGATGCGTTCTCGCGTCAGCAGCAGGCGATCGAGCATTGCCGGGTCCATCCCGGAGGACTCGGCCGCAGACACGTCCATGGCGTTTGCCTCGAGCACGGCGTCGCCGTCGTCGACCAGGCGATCCGCCAGTCTCAGAAGGACGCGGTTCTTCGTTTCGGTCCCGAGAACCGCAAGCGCCGGCACGGCGGCTCGCGCCAGCCTCGTTAGATCTCGTAGGGTTTGTGTCTCAAGCATGCGTCTTCCTCTCTGTGCCATCCCTTGCGGTCCCATACAGGCACACCAGATTGTCTCTGTGGACGAGGTAGTCCCCATAGGTGTAACCCAGTTCTTGCTCGATCTCGGTCGAGCGGCGCCCGGCGATCCTTGCGGAGTCGCCCGAACCATAATTGGCTATGCCGCGCGCCACGGGCGTGCCGTCCTCGCTGATGATCTCGACAGCGTCACCTCGTTCGAAGATCCCGTGGACACGGAGTGTTCCCGCCGGCAGAAGACTCGCATCCTGCTCTCGGAGCGCACGCACGGCCCCTCTATCAATGAGTAGAGATCCCGCTGCCTTCACCCGTGACAGAATCCAGCGCTTCCTCCCTTCGACAGGGTTCGCATGGGGAACAAACCGCGTGCCCAGGGATTCCCCCGCGAGGGTGCGCAACAGCACCCTCGGCTCCCGCCCGTCGACGATCCGCGCCTCGGTGCCCGACGTGGTTGCGAGCTTCGCGGCGTCGATCTTGGTTGCCATGCCGCCGGTCCCGAGACGCGAACGAGCTCCTCGCGCGTACCCCTCAATCTCAGGAGTGATAACGACGACCTCTCGCACCAGCTCGGCTGCTTCATCTTCGTCCGGATCGCCTGTATACAGACCGGAAACATCGCTGACGAGCACCAGCAGATCGGCGTCGACCAGGGTAGCCACCAGGGCCGATAGAGTGTCGTTGTCTCCGACCTTGATCTCATCTGATGCGACGACATCATTCTCGTTGACGATGGGGACAACCCCGCGAGCGCAGAGGCCAAGGAGGGTGTCGCGAGCGTTGAGATAGCGGCCGCGCTCCGCCAGATCGGCACGCGTTAATAGCACCTGGGCGGAGATGACGCCGTAAAACTCGAAGAATTGATCGTAGAGATGCATGAGGCGGCTTTGTCCCACGGCAGCCAGTACCTGCTTGAAGCTGACATCCTTGCGATCTTGGGGATGACCCAGGCGCTGACGTCCCGCGGCTATCGCTCCCGACGACACGACGATGGGCTGCAAGCCGTCGAGCCGCAGCCGAGCCACCTGCTCGACCACGTCCGCAATGCGCGCCAGGCTCAACTCTCGGCTTCCACCGGTCAAGGTGCTCGATCCCAGCTTCAGAACGGGACGGCGCCACGCATAGCCGTCAATCACGGGTTCCTGTCCTCTGCACTGACCACGACACCCCACTGCCGAATCGAGGTGATCATGCCGGCGCCGGCCCAGCCCTCACGCCGCGCCTTCTCCGCCATCGCCGACGAGAACTGTTCAGCGCGATCAGTCGGCCCCAGCGCGATGACGGTTGGTCCGGCGCCCGAAAGGGCCGCGCCGTACGCACCGGCTTCAATAGCCGCCGCCATGACCACATCGAGCGCCGGCAGCAGACGCGCGCGGTACGGCTGGTGGAGACGGTCCTGCATTGCCGGCCCGATCTCACTCCAGCGACCCCACTGAAGGGCAGTGACCAGGTAGGCGAGACGTCCCAGGTCAAAGACCGCGTCCGCGACGGGAAGGTGATCCGGCAGCGCCGCGCGAGCCTGCGTCGTTCCAAGCCTCTCGTCAGGTATATAGAGTGCCACGCCGAGAGCGAGATGATTGGCGACGTGCATCGCTCGCACATCGTCACTGTGACAGAAGGCGACCGTGAGGCCGCCCATCGTGGCGGCCGCCACATTGTCGGGGTGACCTTCGAGGCGCGTCCCCAGTCGCAGGATGCGCTGCCGTGGCTCTTTGTCCTCGGCCGCGAAGGCCGCCGCCGCCAGGCCCCCGACGATAGCCGCGGCGCTGCTGCCCAAGCCGCGCCCGATGGGAATTCGGCTTTCCAGGGCGAACCGGGCTCCGGGCAACGTGGCGCCCGTATCGTCCGCCCATGCCCTATACGCGCGGCAGAGCAGGCTTTCCTCTCGATCCAGCTCTTCCGACGTTCCCTCGACGCCCGTCAGCGAGACTTCGTCGTTGTCCGCGTCGAGCTCGACCCGAATCGTGTCGGTCAGATTGAGAGCCAGCCCCAGGCAGTCGAACCCCGGTCCAAGGTTCGCGCTCGTGGCGGGAACCTGGATACGGATGCGTCTCATGCCACGGGCGCCTCGATCACCGAGAGCACCGAGTCGATCTCGGCGGGCACTGGGCGGAGCTCCCCAAAGAGTGAGAGGGCGGTCGCGGGATCTTTGAGGCCGTGCCCGGTGAGGACGGCGACCACCGTGAGATGGGTGAGGTCACGACCGAAACGCACTTGCTTGAGCAGTCCGGCAATTGGCGCCGCGGATGCCGGCTCACACATCACACCCTCGAGCGAGGCCACCAGCCGGTACGCCTCGAGGATCTCCTGATCCGTCACGGTATCCAATAGCCCATGCGATTCCTCGACCGCCGCGAGCGCCTCGTCACCTCGAGCCGGGTTGCCGATGCGAATGGCGGTGG
>QHBP01000284.1 GCA_003244175.1 Chloroflexota bacterium
CCGCTGACGGAGCGGCTCGCCCGCCTGGGCGTGGTCGATGAAGAGCTTGACGATCTGCGGATTGGCTAGCTGGAGGCCGATGCCGGCCAGCAGCAGGAGGACAAGCAGCGCGGCGCGCGGCCACTCCGGTCGTAGATATGCGGCGAGCAGGGCACGATCGAACTTAGGCAACTGGGACTCCTTGAATACAGCACGAATTATGTCGGCGGAAGGAGTGCTGCAGGCCACCGTCCCAGGAGAGCCGGATGGTTGCCAGGCCACGGATATCGCAAAGGAAGGTCACGCGGCACGGCCACTTCGCAACCGTCGCAAACTTCGTCAGCGAAGTCGGTTGTCGTGTGAGTCTTACGGAGTCGGCTCTGGGGCCGCCTTGCGATCAGGCAAAAGGCGACGAGTGAGGCTCTAGTTGGGCGCCGCCGAAACGGGAACCTGCAAGAAGCCAGTAGCCATGGTGGGACCTCCTGTCGCTGTTTTCTGCCTGAATTGTACGACGCCGGCAGGGAAAAGACTGTAAGTGGTCCGCGACGACCAGCACGACCTCCTGGCGTTTACCACTGCGCACAGCCCGGACGAAGCTGCAGCGCTTCTACAACTCATGATCCCTGTGGTCGTGCACCAGGTCTGAATGTCACAATCGGCAGCCGGTGGCTATGTTTTGCGAGTACATAGGTACGCCCATCATCTAATCGGCGCAGGGCGATAGGTTGTAGGCTGGAATGGAGGGACGGGGCCTTCGCGCTGGAAGGGAGGATGAGAGGGTGAAGAGGTACTATCGGCAACTATTGGTTATTTCGGCGACGCTCTCCGCTGTCGTTCTCTTTGGGGGGAGAGCGACAAGTCAGGCCTTCGGTGCCAAGGCAACGCCTGGAATGGGGATGTCCGGCATGGGACATCACGGTAAACCGAACATGAATGAGGCGACGACACAGGTGGCGCCGGCCGTTACGGCGATGTTGCTGCCGGCAGCGCGTGCGTGTAGCGGGAAGCCGGGCGGATCGGGCTTCGTACGAATGATTCCCGTGCATGTGGGCCACATGAGTGGGCCACACGTCACCGTGGATCTCACGCTCCATCGGGCGGGAATGATGCACACCTACGGCATCAGTGGACAGTTCGTTGCCAAGCCACCGGTGCAGTGGAGCGGGATGGTGGAATCCGACACGACGGATATGCACGGCAATTTGAAGGTGAAGACACGCTTGATGCCAATGCTCCGCCCGGGCAGGTACACGGCACGCATCATGCTGCACGACATGGCGTGTGGTGGCGCACATCATCCGCTGGCCTATGAGACACGGGCAACAAAAATCGTGCTGCGATAGCCCCAGAGAGCTAAAAGGGTGGAGCTGCCCGGACTTGTTATGACACACGCCCGGGCGTATGCTCCCGGTAACGCGAAAGACAGGAGCTAGATCATGAAACGCCTGAAGGGGAACCCTTTGGCCGTGGGGCTGGGCGGCGCCGTCGTCGCGAGTCTGTGTTGTGCCACCCCGGTCGTCTTGGTAACGTTGGGTCTTGCCACGAGCTCAGTGGTGGTGGCGTGGCTCAACCTCAAACCGTTGTTTCTGGCGCTCGCCGCGGTGTTTGTGACTGGGGGTCTCCTTTTCTCGCTCCTGCGCAGCAAGCGTTCGTGCTCGAGGCGCAACTTTCGCCGCTGTCTTGGGCTCTATCCCGTGGTCACCCTTGTTTCATTCGCCATCGGATTCTGGCTGCTCATGGATGTGGCGACACCTCGCCTGTATCAGCAAGTGTATGCCGCGGACCGGGCGTCCGTGAGTCATATGGGCACTGTGCTCGAGCCCAACGGACAGGTTGTCGCCCTTCGTCGAGCGGCGTTCAAAATCTACATGGGCTGCGAGGGCTGTGCGTCCACCCTGCGAACGGTCTTTCTTGGTCTGCCCGGGGTGCATGCCGCAGCGATCGACAACCGTCACCGACAGGCCCTGGTCGTCTACGATCCGAGCCGTATTTCGGCCCGTACCCTCGAGGCCAAGATTCCGTATCCGTGGTACTACACGCCTCACTTGAGCAGCGATGTGGCCATGGCCGTTGGGTCGGCATCTGCCTCGACCATACAGCAAGGGTCGATGGCCGCGTTGCTCGCCGTTTTCGCCTGCTTGCTCGCGTCGACTTCCGCCGCCGTCTGGACGACAACGCGACGAACGGTGTAGTGGCCTGCTCGGTGGAACCGGATAATCAGGCCGCGTCTCCGATCACCGTGTCGAAACATGTGCACTCCATTGGTACCGTGCGCAACGACATCGAGGGCTCGGAGCACCCCGACTGGTCGGCTCAGGAGTCTGACCTGGTGATCGATCCGCGGTGGACGGAGGCCCTTGAAGGCCTCGAGCACCTTGATCGGCTCGTCGTCCTTTGGTGGTTCCACAAGCGCGAGGGAGAAGAGGTGCCCTTCAAGGTCCACCCGAAAAAGGATCCTGAGCGTCCATTGACCGGCTTGTTTGCTACGCGGGCCCCCATTAGACCGAACCTGATTGCGATGACGAGTGTGGAGGTTCTCGACCGCCATGCCAACGTCGTTCGCGTGCGGGGGCTCGACGCGTTCAACGGCTCCCCAATCCTCGACCTGAAACCGGGCTAGTAGGAGCATTTGTCTTCCGTTACAACGGCGGGCTTCGCGCCTACTGCTTCGACTCCTGTTTCTGATACGGTCGAAGGACATACCTACCCTTCGCCGAATTGACAGGCCAGTAGACCAAACGTAGACTCCCGTCATCGTGGGAAGTGATACGGATCTCTTCGAAGAGCTCAACATCGCGAGCGGACGCGGCGGCCTGGAGCACTTCAGCAAATGCGGCTGGTCCCTGGTCGTCCAACAAGCCCTCCTGCTGGCTGCGGCGCACGATAAGACGCTTCGACCGTTCCCTGCCGCGCTCGTCAACGGGATCGTTTGGAGTCAACCGACTCGGACGAGTGTCCGATTCTCAGCCCCTTTCAAACTGATGCCTCAGTTTGTCCCGAGGTGCCTGACGGGAGGATGTCAGCAACATGACCGATGTATGACACGCGACCATGCCCGTGCGACGCCGCGAGCTGATCTCGTCCTCGCCCGAACGTGAGTCGAGGGGCACCGTCACATAAAAGGTAGCGTCCGTCCCAATCTGGGCTTTGAGCCATGCTTCGTCTTCGGTGCATCCGACAATGTCGCGCGCAATTGAGAGTCCCAGCCCAGCGTCTGCCGGCCAGTTGTGGGCGACACAGGTAGGGTGCGCTGCGTCACAATGGACGGTGGAGGTGAGACGATGGCCACGCCGGTTGAGTTGTACGTGTCCCCGAGCTGTGAGTTCAGCGCCTCGGCGCGGGAGGATCTGGAATGGCGGCGCGTCGACTTTGTGGAGTACGACGTGGAGGCTGACCCGGACGCGCTGGCGCGCATGCTTAAGCTGACGGGTGGAACGCGCACTGTCCCCGTCATCGTCGAGGAGGGCAAGCCTCCTCAAATCGGATGGATGGGCCGCGGCTGCTCGGTATAGCTGTTAGATCCTAGACGGTGCTTACCGCAGGTGACGCCTGAATTCTTCGACCGTCACTCCCGAGAATTTCAAGGATTCCCTTGAGCGTCCAGCGAGGCACCTCTGTCTTGCTCAACGGAATCACTGCAATCCACGTGCGTCCGGATTCATCCTTGCGAGACATGGAGAGATGAGCCTTCCCGCAGTGGTCATCTACAAATCCCGCCCGACGGAAGGCTTTGATGATACGTTCACTTGAGCAGAGCGGTAATTTGGCTCACGCCACGAAGGCGGGTAGTCGAATCGTGTCGGAGTGCACATATTTGGAGGGTCGAAGCGGGACGTTCCGCGCACCTTCTTCCTCGCTAGGATCGCCAGGAATGACGGCTATTCCGCGTTCGCGGAACACGCGAGCTCGCTCGTCATGGCACTCCAGAGCACTCAGGTATAGCGAGGTTGCCTCCGTAATGGCATCAAACGCCTCGCCGACGGAGTCCCCGCATGACCGAATGCCTAGCTCCACGCACTCCGTGCCATATTGTCCATCCTCTCCTGGATGAACCCGGTACGTGACCAAAATGTACCCAAGGCCCTCACGCTCGAAAGAACCGGTGCCGGCTATCTCCACCTTGTTTGCTTCAGAGACATAGTGACGCGGAAGTCTGCACGATATTGTAACGAGAATCTCCTGTCAACGCATGACGAGCGAGCCGGAGCCGAACGCAAATGTCGTTCCCTCTCTGAACAGATGTGGTCGCGGCAACGGTCGCCCTTTGCTCTGGACTAGGGCCTGTTTTCAGAGAGCTGCAGCTCCCGACGTCAGTTGAGGGGCGGGACAGCCAGCATACGTCCATGAACTGCGACGGGGTCGTACTGCTATGATCGGCCCGGGTGCTGAGAGGGGGTGATCGCTTGTCTGTCGAGGTGCGCCCCATCGCGCCCGACCAACTGGGGGCCTTCATCCGAGCCTTCAGCGCCGCCTTCCTGGAGACTATTTCGCCGGATGACCTGCGGCAGTGGCAGCGGACGTGGGAGCGCACCGGAGTCATTGACCGCGCCATCGCCGCTTACGACGGCGACACGATCGTCGGCACCTCCGCCACGAAGCCCTTTCAGCTGACCGTGCCCGGTCCGGCCTCTATCCCGGTCGCCGGTGTCACCGCCGTCTCCGTCCTGCCCACGTATCGCCGCCGTGGCATCCTGACTGAGATGACGCGCCGGGAATTCGAGAGCGCGAGGCACCGCGGGGAGATCGCCGCGATTCTCTATGCGTCGGAAGGCGTCATCTATGGTCGGTACGGCTACGGTCCGGCCACGTTTGCCGCCCACTACAGCATCACGACTGACCGAGTCGCCTTTGTTCCCGCGGTCCAGGACGGCGGAATGCTCGCCCTGGTCGACGCGGCGGAGGGAAGGCGCCGCATCCCGGAGATCGCCAATCGCCATTCCCGGCTGCGACCTGGGTCGATCCCCCGCGCAGAGGCCAACTGGGACGACTGGTTCGAGGACGCGGGGAAGGAGCACGACGGCATGAGCGAAGCGTTCTTCGTCATCCACCAGGACCGTAACAGGCACGACGACGGCTTCGTCGCCTACCGCTCCACGGGGGCGTCGTTGCCCACCGGGCCTCGCAACACTGTGACCGTGACTCGCCTCACGGCGCTGAGCGATGAGGCCTACGTTTCCCTCTGGGGGTATGTCCTTCACCTCGATCTGGTTGGTGAGGTCAACGCCGGCAACCGTCCGCTGCAGGAACCGCTGCGCTGGCTCATGACTGATCCGCGCCGCCTTCGCACCACCAGCGTCGGCGACGGGCTGTGGGTCCGTCTGCTCGATATTCCCGCTTGCCTCGAGGGGCGCCACTACCTCTGTGTGGGGTCGCTGACCGTAGAGGTCCGCGATGCGTTCTGCCCCGCGAATACCGGTACCTACGCCCTTGAGGTGGGACCGAACGGGGCCCGCTGCGCCCGGACCAACCTCAACGCGGACCTTGTCCTCGGCGTGGCCCAACTTGGATCGCTCTATCTGGGCGGTGTGTCCTTCAGCGAGTTGGCGCATGGCACCTTGGTCGAGGAACGTCGATCGGGCGCCCTGCTACAGGCCGATCGGATGTTCATGTCGCCGATCGCACCCTGGTGCACGACGGATTTCTAGATTTTTGCTTTCCCTCCGGCCCGCGTGCGCTCTGGGCTCACACCCAAAGGGTGATCGCTGCAGGTGTCACCATCATGAGGTTGTAGACCACGCGCTTCTCGTAGCGCGTGGCGATCCGGCGGAAGTGCTTGAGCCGGTTGAGCAGACGCTCGACGATGTTTCGTTTGCGATATGCTGCCTCGTGGAATCGCGTTCGTCGCACTCGGTGCTTCCGCGGGATGACTGCCCTGATCCCACGCCGCCGGAGATAGCGGCGGACCCGACCACCACTGTACACACCTGCCTTCACCCAGCGGTGGAAGCGGGTAGAGCAGGTTTGCCATGGCTCATACTCCTCCGGAAGATCCCGCCATGGCTCCTCTACGCAAGATCCAGAGGATGCCGTTCGGCATTTGTATGAAATTGACCGTGGACGTCTCGACGGAAGACGTGCTGTAGCTGCAGTTGATCTGCCCGAGCCCTTCCACAATGACGCCCTGCCAACCGCCTGGGTGCCCCGGGAACGTCCAGGAAGTGACCGTTCGGGAAGAGGCTCTGGGCTTCCACCTGACGTTCGCCCGCTAGGAGTGAAATGACCGACACAAGGACGCGTAGTTCTTCGAAAGAAGGTGTTCGAGACATCATCGCTGCACCTCACCCTGGATGCGGTCCGCTGAGAACGTCGCAGTATCAACATTGAAATCCATCTGCGACCCAGCATCGTCGATGAAGAGCGTATTCCTGTACCAGGGATCGACGCCGAGGACAATGGCGCCGCCTGACCGAGGGCTGTGAACGAAGGTCCAGCCGGAGAGCCCATGGCTGGTTTGTCCGTCGAGACAGGCTGCATTCGAGCAGTGGAACACGCCGACGGCACCGGACTCTCCTGTCTTGCCAAGGGTGGTAATGACCCACGTGTTCCCGACTTTCAGACAATTGTGGAGTTCGCCGTATGCCGCCTGGATAACGGCTCCAGTCGTGCCGGGCACGGATGGATCGGACCACGATCCACACTCGTCGGAGGGCGATGTGGTCGGGGCCGGATTTGTCGGGTTGCTGCGTTTCACAAAGCAGTGGCTGGACTCTTGACAACTCCAGCCCGAACGGCTACGACACGAATACGAAATACGGCACGAGCGATTTCTTCACCGGCACTGGCCCCTGGTTTCGGTGGTTCCCGTCGCCGAATCCATCCCCGCTGTACATGTGCTCCTACGTCCACATTCCCACCTGACCAAACCGTTTCACATGCAGGAGCTGTCGGCGCGTGTGCGGGCGCTGCTGCGTCGCGATCTACGAGTCCGGGAGCCAATCCTCCAATGCGGTGACCTGAAGCGTGACCCGGCGAGCAGGATCGTCTGGCAGGAGAACCGGCGGCTGGAGCTCACCCGGAAGGAGTTTGCAATTCTCCACTACATGATGAGCCGGCCCGGAGAAGTTGTGAGTCAGGAAACGCTGCTCGAGCACGTCTGGAACAACGAGGTCGACAGCTTCACGAATGTCGTGCCCACGCACATCGGATCACTCCGTCACAAACTGCGAGATCGTGCGAGGACTCCTCACTATATCGAGACGGTGATTGGCCAGGGATATCGGCTCGTCGAACTGCATAACGACGAATCCAACAGATGAGGTTCGGACGGCCCGGCCGCAGCTTAACGCTGCGGGCTCGCCTGGCGCTGTGGACGGCCGCCGCGGCATTCGTCTGTAGCGCGGGACTCGCCCTGTTCATCAACTCCACCACGGTCCTGGTGTTGCGAAGCGTGAAAGCGCCGCCTCCCCGAGGTATTCCGGCCGAGACCTGGCAGGTGGTGAATCAGATTCGGCTCGATTCCGTGCTTGGCCTTGGCCTCGTGGCCGCGATCTGCTGGACAGCCTCGTACTGGTTCGCCGGCCATGCCCTGCGACCGCTCCGCCAGGTAAGCCAGGCGGCCGTAGCCATCGATACCGGAACACTTGGCCGGCGATTGGCTTTCCAAGGTCCCTGCGATGAACTGAAAGAGCTGGCGGATCGTTTTGACGCCATGCTGGACCGCCTGCAAGTGGCGTTCGCGAGAGAGCATGAATTCGTGGCCGACGTGTCGCACGAGCTGCGCACCCCTCTTGCAGTCTCACGAGCCAATCTTGAGATGGCGCATCTGGATCCGTTCTCCACGGTGCATGACTATCGCGAGATGGCGGACACCCTTGAGGCGGCACTGGCCAGGCTGGAGCGACTGGCGTCGGATCTCCTCATTTTGGCCTCCGACGAGGTATCTCTGACACGCGAGACTGTGTTTCTGGCTCCCCTCATCGAAGATATTCTGGTCGATCTACGTCCTGTCGCAGACGGTCAGGGTATCAAGATCTCGTATGGTTCCAACGAGCAGTTGATCGTACATGGCGACCCCCAGCTCCTAACCCGAGCCTTCCAGAACCTCATCGAGAATGCCATCCATTACAACCACCCCGACGGGACGGTCGGCATTCATCTGCGACAGCATGAGGCCGGCGCGGCTATCGAGATAGCAGACACCGGAATAGGGATCCGCCCCGAGGATCTGCCCTACATCTTCGAGCGCTTCTACCGCGTTGATCGCTCGCGGTCGCGCCACCGGGGAGGAGCGGGCCTGGGGCTGGCGCTTGTGAGGGAGGTCGTGCGGCGCTATGGAGGCGACATCCGTGTGGAGAGTCGTCCGGATATTGGCACGTCGTTCACCGTCCTTCTTCCCGTCTGATCGAACTTTGGTCTCCAGCCGCTTTCTTGCCCCAGCAAGGGCCCAAAACTTTATGAAGACTTTATGTCCCCTCCTCTATGCTGGGCACACCGACATCGAGCCGAGAAAGGAGACCTCAAGGCTCGCAGGGTACCAATGGTCACCATGCGATGGAGGAAGTGGGACGAGTGCTTAGCAAAGGAGTACTGAATATGCACCCAAAGGGAATCAGGTGGCTACTCTTCTTAATGGCGTTTCTGGCATCGCCGGCCGGCGTCCTGTCCAGGGTTCCAGGTTCGGCGCTTGCCCTTGGCAGCAACCCCTACTGGGGTAGCTGGGGAAACTGCAATAGCTGGATCCCCCACGGCTGGTCGTCGACGTGGTGGAACTATTACCCAAGCTCTAGCTGGGGCGGGTCAGTACATATCTGGAGTGGCAAGATACCAGCGGATACTGGCGAATCGAAATGGCTCCGCCGCAGCGAACCGCATCCGGCACGAGTAACGCGGTTACGATCGACAATTATTGGGGCGCGGCCGCGGGGTTCGTGGCTTGAGGTCGCCACCCACTCCGGTAGCATGAGCCCGCTTACGGGCGGCGGCAAATCCAGCCAACAGTCGATCTGGTGCGGCTGATAGGAGGTACCCACAATGCGTCTAGCCAAACCGCTTGGACTCTTGATCTTTGTTGTCAACCTTACAATCGCCGTCCTCTGGCTTACGATTCTGCATCCGGCATCGTCGCAAGCTGTAGGGAGAGCGGCCGGAACTGCTTCGCAATCCGCGCCATCTCTCACATCCCCCCGGACCCCTACGTCGTCCAGTCAGTCTCTCCTGGTCGGGCCAATGTTTTTAGCCCCAGCGAATATTGTTCGGTTCAAACGACTGCTTCGCTGATAGGGGCCGCCGACGGCCGTCCCGTTGCTGAACTGGCCAACGTGCCGGCGACGCTCTCGCGGTCGGTCTCGACCGCGTTCCCACCATGCCCCGGAGCACACCCCTCCTCACAGATTCCACAACAACCAGCGAGCCTGGCAGGCGTGTCGTTTCGCGTACTCGGCGTGGTTCGCTATGGGGGAACTGACGGTACGGTACTCGTGTCGACGGCACGCGCTTCGGCGGCAGCTTTGCTGCGCACTCTGGACTTGGGTGCAGCCGCAGGTACCCTGCCCGACGGGTCCGCGATATTCACCGAAACGGGCTTCAGCCCGTTGAACCAATCCGTTGGATGAAGGATGGGCTCATCATCACGGTCGGCAGTGACAAGCTGTCACTGGATCGCCTGCAGGGACTCGCCGCCACGGTCGTGGTGAAATAGGTCTCGGTTAAAAGGCCGTGAGCTACGAGAGGCGTCATTCGTGCACAGAGCGAGTGGCGCCTCTTACCAACGCGTGACGCGGACCGCCGGCGGAAGTAAGTCAAGCCGTAACGCGATGCTCTACCGAGACAGGGCGAGGGAACTCCCGACCTTGAACGCCCGTCTCCAAAGTATTACCATCAAGAGCGGAGTAATACTTTGCTTCGACGGTGAACACCAAGGGCCAAGTGACGATACCGGAGCCGTTACGGAGCAAATACGGATTCACTCCGGGCACAAGGGTTTCCTGGATTGAGCGTGACGGGGAGCTAATCCCGCGTCCGGTGATGTCCTTCCACAATTTGTACGGCTTGCTCCGTCCGGGACCGGGCGAGGAATCATTGACGGCGCATCTTCTCGAAGAGAGGCGAGCCGACCGTGTCCGAGAAGAGGACCAATCGCGTCGTTCTCGATAGCTACGCAGTTCTGGCTTATCTCGAGGCCGAGCCTGAGGCTGATATGGTGACTGTAGCTCTGGACCAGGGGGACGCATGGATGACGCTTGTCAACCTGGGAGAGGTGCTGTATATCATCGAGCGCAAACGGGGCAAGGCGTCGGCCGACACCATCTTTTTGCCAATTTCCTGGCGGATGACCACCCGGATCGTGGAGAACGCGTTCACTGGCTTCCCGTAGACGAAGTTCTTATGCGCCGGGCTGCGTCATTGAAAGCGACGGGTGGCTTGAGCTACGCCGACTGCTACGCAGCTGCGGCGGCTGCCTTGCTCGACTGCCCGGTTCTCACTGGCGATCCCGAGTTTGTCGCTGCCGAGAAGGTCGGCATCGCCGTGTCGTGGTTGTGACGACCGCTCACGGGTTTACAGTCCGATCGTTCTGGAGCGCGCACTCCGCGAGGTCACGCGGCAATGCTATGAGGAATCGATCGCGTTAGTGTGCCGTGGGATTCAAGGGCTGAAGCGACTCCGCCACTCGTCGGGCCTCGGAGGATCCGAGATTCGTCTCGATCGCAATCGTGGTGTCACCCTTTGACAGGACGATCAGAGCCTCCGGCGCTCCCGGCCCGAGCGACGGAATCGCCGCGGCGGACAAGGACTTCACCGGAGACGTGGCCGTGTCCCACTCAACGATCTGGATAAACCGCTGATCGGGTGGGATCCCGTGACTTCCGAACCGACGACATCCGTGGGTGTGCCTTGGAAAGGTGTGAGGAGGCTAGGTAGTCCAACTGCAGGATGGGGAGGGATGAATACTGTGAACCCGGGTGGGCAGGCGGCAGGCGGGGGCGGACAGTCGTAGCGCGAACCGAATCCGCCAACCCCATAGCGCGGGTTGAGCTGTCCTATCCCGCGAATCGTGAGGCCTTCAGGCTGCGATTTGGGATAGAACAGGGCAAAGGTCGGCGTCGGCTGGATCTGTAGGGGCTGGCCGTTCGAATCAATGGTCGCGCCGGAGTGCCCGGCTGGGATCCCGAGCACCGTCTGTTGAAGGAAGTGTCGGAAGGAAGGCGAGGAAGCGGCAGCGGCAGCGACGCTACTTGCGAATAGCGCGGCGCAGACTGCGGCAACGAGGATGATGCGCCGGCCGGAGCGCAGCAACACGGATTTTCCCGTGCCGACGCGATCACAGCCATCAATCACTTGCTGTAGGCGCGGCCACAAATCGACATCCTCTGGGATGGTGCGGGCACGAGCCTCGAGGGCGCGCTGTATGCGCATACTGAATGTCGGGTCCTGCCGATTCATGATCTTTGGCCCTCCTCTGAGAGATAGCGATACATGTCGTGCCCTTCGCTTATCTGGTTGCGAAGAGGCTTGTGCGCTTGGAACAGTCTCCACTTCACGGTCCCGACGGGAACGCTCAGCATACTGGACATCGTCCGCTCGTCCATATCCAGGTAGTAACGCAAGACCATTGCTTCGCGCTGTTTCCCAGGGAGACGATCAATCTCTTGAAGCAGCGCGGACTCGAGAAGTTCACTGGCGGTGATGGCGGCGATGGCAATGTCTTCGCCCGGCCACAACCGCGCCAGAGATCCAAGATCTGCGCCGCGTCGCTCGATCGCTATGAAGACGCTTGTGTCGACTAAGTGCGCCACATTGAATCGGGTACCGGTGGCTGGCATCGCTGGATCTCCTCGAGGTCATCCCCGAAGGAGGCGTCTGCATCCTGCATGTCGCCCAGACCGTCGGCAAGATCGCTCCAGGTCACCCGTGCTCTGGCCGCGACTGGACGCAGTGACGCGACTGCCTCATTGTCTTGTTCGATCAAGAATGAGCGATGCTCGCTACGAACTTGCTCCAGAATATCCGCAAGTCTCCGGTTGAGCTCAGCGAATGAGATGGTAGTGTCCACGCGTCCATCATACTGGGTGGACTTGACAGATGACGCACCTCACCGGTGTCTGACAGTCAGTAGTGCAACCCTGCGTTCGCGTACTGCTGGCCTTCCGGTCCTTGATATGCGCCGGTATCGCTGGTTCTCGTTCGGGCAAAACGACATGGTAGGGCCAACGGGATTCGAACCCGTGTCGCCACCTTGAAAGGGTGGTGTCCTAGTCCCCTAGACGATAGCCCCGCGTGCTCTCCTATGGTAGCGAATCGGCCGAGCCCTTACAGCAGAGATCGGATGTCTCAAACCAATGACCGGGGCCGCCTGCGGGCGGCGGACCGGATTATCCGGTTCAACCGGCACAGAGGCCGGTCCCTACCGGATCAATGCGAATCGACCCAACCCTTAAGAGGTAAGTGAGAGGTAGATCGCCAGCATGAGCCCGGCGGCGACAACCAGGACGCCGAGGGCGATGTCCAGTGCAGGGCGGAAATTCACCACGCCGTGTTCGATATCCCGCCGAACCTGGAGAAACCTCGAGGCGGCCAGCAGGGCGGCGAGCACACCGGCCAGCACCAGGGTAACTCCCACGATAGCGCCGGCACGGACTTCGCCCGCGTGGATGTGATTTCCATTCAACTCGCGAAGCACCTTCCCAAAACGGGCGACAACAAAGCCCATGGCGACCAGTGCGATGGCGGTGCGCATCCAGGCGAGAAACGTACGCTCGTTGGCCAGATGATCGCGCAGGGTATTGGGGCTGGACGCCACTGGTGGATGGTCCGGTTGTTGCATTGTTGTCTTATAGCTCATTGTCAAGGCGTAGCATTAATCCGCGAATCCTGGGTACAATGAATAGGAATTGCACAGGTAGTGAATACTCTTTCTTCCGTGTACGTAGGCCACACCGGCATAGTTGGAAGACGCGAGATCCAGTCCTCCAGTGTACCGCCGGGATTTGTCCGGCGGAGAGCGTGGGGCGTGCGGGACGGAGAAGATGCCGCTACCTGAACGCGCGATTCCACGGTTGATTGTTTTTGTAGCGTTCCAGCGCCAGGCTCGTCTGGCTGGAAGAAAGGGCGCGCGATGATTGTGCATGCTGAACTTACCTGTATGAATTGTGGCTATGAGATGGGCGACGTGGAAGGCCCCAAGGGCGCTTCCGTCAAGGAGCTTGTCTTCCTGCCGGTGCACCAGGATGACAAGCTGGTAATCGATCGGCGGGGCCGTGTCCAGTGTCCCCACTGCCACGGACGCGTGCTGCCCCAGGGGGTAACGCCGGTTCGGCGGCCGTTGGATCCAGAGCAGCTCTACGAGGCCAAAATTGACGGCACGGTGACCCGCGGTCTGATGTATTAGCCTGCCAAAAGGACTAACCGGATCTGTCCCCCATGGCACCACGCTGTGGTGGACAATTGCGTTCAGGAGGTAGATGTCCCATGACTCATACTCCGCGGCTCGTTCGTCCCTCGCTTCCGCGTGTGATCGTCGCCGGGACGGTTGCCTCGGCGGCGTATCTCCTGGGGCAGGGAGTTGATCGC
>QHBP01000372.1 GCA_003244175.1 Chloroflexota bacterium
GGGGACCTTGCGGATACCTGTGGCACCGGCGGGGACGGCCGCGGCACGTTCAACATCTCCACAGCGGCCGCGCTTATCGTCGCTGCCTGCGGTCAGCGCGTGGCCAAACATGGAAATCGGGCCGCCAGTGGTCGGTGTGGAAGCGCCGATGTGCTGGAGGCAATGGGCGTCGACGTAGCCCTACCGCCCGCCGGCGTGAGCCGCTGCATCGACGAGGCCGGCATGGGGTTCCTCTTTGCGCCCGCCTTTCACCCCGCGATGAAGTTCGCCGCCCTTCCTCGCCGCGAACTGGGAGTGAGGACGGTGTTCAATTTGCTGGGTCCGCTCACTAATCCCGCGATCCCCAGGTATCAGCTCCTCGGTGTAAGCGGTGCCGACCTGCTCGATCTGATGGCCGATTCGCTGCTCAAGCTGGATGTGACGGCGGCGCTCGTGGTCCACAGCGATGACGGAACCGACGAGATCAGTACCTCCGGTCCCACGCGCGTGCGGGAGATTCGCGGTGGGGCCATACGCGCATACCAGATCGAGCCCGAAGATTTCGGTATTTGCCGTTCTCCTCCGGAGTCTGTCCGCGGCGGCGACGTTGAGACCAACGTTGGAATCCTGCGGCGTGTTCTCGACGGCGAGATCGGTCCGGCCCGTAACGCCGCCGTTGTCAACGCGGGCGCCGCCCTCTATGTCGCGGGTAAGGCAGAAACCCTCGTGGATGGAGCGCGTCTGGCCACTTCCGCTCTCGACTCCGGTGCAGCTCGAGCGCAGCTCTTGCGCCTCATGGACGTCTCGGTCCGCGCTCGATCAGACGTGGACGGTAGCGACGCATGAGCGAATCCATCTTGGTCGAGATTGTCGACAACAAGCGGCGCCAGGTAGCGGAGCGGGAGGCTCGGGTCGCTCCGAGCGAGATGCAGCGGCGAGCGATGGATGCCGCCCCACCACGTCCCATGCGGTTTGAGGGACCGATGTCTCTGATTGGCGAGGTCAAACGACGATCTCCCAGCGGGGGCGACTTGGCGCTCCGTCTGGAGCCGGCCGAGTTGGCTCGCAGGTACCAGCATGGAGGCGCATCCGCAGTCTCCGTCTTGACGGACGAAGGGTACTTCGGTGGCAGCTTTGTCGATCTGGAAACGGTCCGGCAGGCGGTTGGCCTTCCTGTCCTCTGCAAAGACTTCATCGTGACGGCCTATCAGCTGTACGAAGCCCGCGCGCATGGAGCCGACGCTGTCCTGCTCATCGCCGGAGCCCTGGATGACGAGGATCTTCTGTTGTTGCATGGGCTTGCCCTGGAGCTCGGTATGTCGCCGTTGGTCGAGGTCCACCAGCAGCACGAGCTCGCCCGAGCGATCGCAGTGGGAGCGCGGCTTATCGGGATCAACAACCGTGACCTCACGGACTTCTCGGTGGATCTCCTGGTCACGGAGTATCTGGCCCCGCTGGTACCTGACGAGTGCACGATCGTGAGCGAGAGCGGCATCGGCACGCGCCTTGATGTGTCGCGTGTCGCGGCGGCAGGCGCCACGGTCGTGCTGGTGGGAGAAACCCTGGTACGCTCCCGTGATCCGGCCGCAGCCATAGGAGACCTTCTCGCATGACTATTGTCAAGATCTGTGGCCTCATGCGCTCAGCCGACGCTCTCGCGGCCGCGGAGGCGGGCGCTGAACTCCTCGGATTGGTCTTCGCGCCGAGTCGCCGGCGCGTCGACGAGACGTCCGCGCAAACAATCGTCGAGGGTATCCGCGATCGCGCCGGGCTGGGAGTCGTGGGTGTGTTCGTCAATGAGGGGCCGGCCGAGATGAATCGGTTAGCGCGGGTCTGCGGGCTCGACTACGTCCAGCTGAGCGGCGATGAGCCCGATGACATCATTGCTGCCCTTGACGTCCCTGCTGTGCAGGTTGTTCATGTATCGCCAGATGCCGATCCATCACGGCTGATGGAGAGAGTGGCAGACACTTCAGCCGCCCTGGTGCTGTTCGACGTTGCGCGAAATGGAGCGTACGGTGGGACCGGGAGCGCGTTCGACTGGAGTAAGATCGTGCACCGGGAACCTTGGGGCTCGCGCCGCATTCTCGTTGCCGGCGGACTGACCGCGAAGAATGTGGGCGAAGCCATCTGTACCGCTCGACCCTGGGGTGTGGACGTGAGCAGCGGAGTCGAGCGCGACGGCCATAAGGACCACGCTGAGATACGAGCATTCGTCCGCGCGGCCAAGGAGGTCTCGCACGGTTACGAAGGAAAGGCAGGTCTAACATGACCTCGGACACGACGACACCAGAGGCTCCCGCGAGGCGCGGCCGGTTTGGCGCGTTCGGCGGGCAGTACGTCCCGGAGACGTTGATGGCAGCGCTTGCGGAGCTGGAGGAGGCCTACGACACGTGCATGCGGGAGGATGCTTTTCAGGATAGGCTTCTTGCCCTGCGGAAAGAGTTTGTAGGTCGTCCAACACCGCTCTATCTTGCCCGCAACCTCAGCGAGCGGTACGGAGCATCCATTTACTTCAAGCGGGAAGACTTGGCGCACACGGGTGCTCACAAGATCAACAACGCGCTGGGTCAGGGGCTGCTCGCCGAGAGAATGGGAAAGCGCAGGATCATCGCCGAGACCGGAGCCGGACAACACGGTGTTGCGGCGGCAACCGTCTGCGCCATGCTCGGGTTGCAGTGCATCGTGTACATGGGCTCGGTTGACGTTGAGCGTCAGGCCTTGAACGTCTTTCGTATGAGGCTTCTCGGCGCCGAGGTCGTGTCCGTGGCGGGTGGGACTGCAACTCTCAAAGACGCAATCAATGAGGCCATGCGCGACTGGGTGACGAATGTCGACACGTCGTATTACCTCATCGGCTCGGTGGTGGGACCCCACCCATATCCGCTGATGGTTCGTGACTTCCAATCCGTCATCGGACGTGAGGCGCGAGAACAGATGCGTGAGGCATTGGGACCCGCGACGCTCCCCGATTACGTTGTCGCCTGCGTCGGCGGCGGGAGCAATGCGATGGGCATCTTTCATCCGTTTGTCGACGACCATTCGGTGCGCTTGGTGGGCGTGGAGGCCGGCGGGCGTGGATCCGATCTTGGACAACACGCCGCTTCCTTGGTGCACGGCGTTGAGGCCGTGCTTCATGGCGCTCGCACATTCGTACTTCAGGACCTGCACGGCCAGATTGCGGGCACGCACAGCGTTAGTGCCGGGCTCGATTATCCGGGCGTCGGACCCGAGCACAGTCACTACCGAAACAGCGGACGCGCGACGTATGTGTGCGTGAGCGACCAGGATGCGCTTGCCGCCTTTGGTGAGGTCTCACGCGTGGAGGGGATCATTCCAGCTCTGGAGAGCGCCCACGCCGTCGCGTATGCGACAAAGCTGGCTGAGGGAGAAGGCCGAGGCAAGGTGATCCTGGTCAATCTTTCGGGGCGAGGGGACAAGGATGTGGTCCAGGTGCGGGAGATGATGGACGGCGACCGCGGCCATGCTCAGTAACAGACTCGACGAGTCGTTCGTGCGCGCACGGCGAGAGGGACGTGGTGTCCTGATTCCCTACCTGACGGCTGGATATCCGCGGGTCGAGTCCTTCGTGGACCTCGCCGTCGCCATCCTGGAGGCGGGCGCCGACGCCCTCGAGATCGGCATCCCCTTCTCCGACCCTCTTCTGGATGGGCCATCCATCCAGAGATCACAGCAGCAGGCTCTCGATCAGGGAGTGACCCCCGGAGACTGCTTACAGTTCGCCGCCGAACTGCGGAACCGCAGCGATAAGCCGTTGCTGTTCATGGGGGCGTACAACCCGCTGCTCGCGCATGGGCTCGGCGCATTCTGCGGGGCCGCCTCTTCATCCGGCATCACGGCTCTGATCGTCCCGGACCTTCCCGTTGAAGAACAGATCGAGCTGCGCAACGTTTGCGGCGCGCACGGACTGCACGTCATACAGCTGGTTGCTCCAACGTCGACAGATGACCGTCTGAGCAGGGTGTGCTCCCTGGCGTCCGGCTTCGTGTACTGCATCAGTATCACGGGGGTGACCGGTGCTCGATCGAGCGTGACCGCGACGGCTCGACCTCTTGTTGAGCGGGTCCGAGCCTGCACCACGATCCCCGTCGCCGTGGGTTTCGGCATCGCCGAGCCCGACCAGGCCCGTGCGGTGGCCGAGTTCGCGGACGGTGTCATTGTGGGTAGCGCCTTGATCAACACCATCGCGAATGCCAGTCCCGATGACTGCATTGACGCGGTGCAGACCTTTATCGGCGGGCTGCGGCGCGGTCTCGAACACTTACCCGTTGGGCGTTGACACGGTTCTATGATCACGTCGGAAGAGCGAGGACGGTCTGCGGATTGCCACCTATGTCCTCGATAATCCCCTTCGGAAGGCATTGGTGGCGGAGGCCGAGGATTACACCTGGAGCGGCAGGCCCGATCCGTTCTAGGGGCGTAGGGGTTCCGCTACAACCTGTAGGTCCGTCTCCGGCCGGCCCTTACCACGAAGGCGCCGATTGCCACGCGCCTCGCGAAGAGGGGTCATGAATGCTACGCAGGGGAAGATACTACCGGCAGCCGGAGAGGGACCACGCGGCCTACACAGGTGCGAGAGGGCATGCGACCCCGGGGTCGAAGATGGGGGGCAAGCCTCAAAGGGCACGCGCATCCACGACGCGAGGGATGACTACTGGACGTCCGTGACGCCGGCGCTGACGTACTCCAGTGTGCGCTGAGCCTGGGGCGCGCCCACCTGTGCAATGTGAGCGCGCCCCAACGGGAGGAGAAGATGTCGCATACACATACAACCGCATATGCTCACGACATACAACCGCCGAAGGACCACCGAGAGGGGGGCCATTAGTCCTTGGTCTAGAGGGTTGACGCTCTGGACGTGGATCTGATGGCGGTGTCTCTGCACTAATATTCATCATGTACGACGCATTGCCGGCCGACACGCGCTCATCTCACCCGTTCCACATGTATGACGAGATCCGTCTGCAGCCGGAGGCCATAGCGCGGTCACTTGCCAGCGTGCAGAAGCAGGGCGCGGAGGTGGCCGAGGACCTCGGTCGAGCCCGACGGATCTACGTCACGGGGTGCGGGACGTCGTTTCACGCGGCCATGTGTGGTGCCCGGTTCCTGACGTCGTTTTCCCAGGGTCGCATTGACGCTCGCGCTGTCCAAGCGTACGAGTTCGTGACCTATGTGCCGGACATGAGGCCGGACGATATGCTCATGGCGGTCTCACACTCCGGTACTACCGCGATGACTATCCGAGCTCTGGAGATCGCAAATAACGTGGGTGCAACAACGGCGCTCGTGACCGGCGTCCCCGAGAGTCCTGCGGGCCGCGCCGCTCGCCACGTGGTCGCGAGCGGATACGGGGAAGAACGCTCCTGGGCGCACACGGTCAGTTACACCTCAGCGCTTGCAAGCATGGCCGCGCTGGCGAACCTGGCGGCGTCCGATGAGATGCGCCTTGATCTTGCGCCGTGGCCGGAGCTCGTTTCCGACGTCCTGAGACTCGAACCGGTGGTGCACCGCATGGCCGGAGGGACGGTGATCGCGGATGCGCGGCAGCCGCTCTCGGTCGTGCTGGTAGGCGCCGGACCGAACGTGGGTACGGCGTCCGAGGGAGCGTTAAAGCTGCTCGAGACGAGCTACGTGCGCGCTATTGCGTTTGAGCTCGAGGAGATACTGCACGGTCCACTGGCCGCTATCTCACCCGACATGCCCGTGATTGTCATCGCGCCATACGGAAAGTCCACCCCACGCGCCTCCGGGCTCTGCCAGGCGCTACGCGAGTTGGGAGTAACGCCACTGGTTCTCTGTGGTGAGGGGAACGCGGAGACTTTCGCGGACACACACCGCTTGGTTCTGCCCGATCTTCCCGAAGTTTTGAGCCCGGTTCCGTTCATAGTGCCTTTACAGCTGTTCAGTTACTTCATGTCCGTAGATAAGGGCTTGAATCCGGATCTGATTCATCGGGACGACGAGCGGCAACGCGTGGCCAGGTCACGGTACCAGTAAAGCGCGAGTAATTTTGGTGGAACGACCGGGAGATTTTGCTGTTGGCCGCGTGACCGATCTCATCGCGTCTCCCACGATCGCGGTGGGTAAACGGGCGCGAGAGCTGCGTGAGCAGGGGGTCGACGTTGTGGATTTTGGACCCGGAGAGCCAGACTTCGTCACTCCAGTGCACATTAGGGATGCGGCCGTCGAGGCGATTCAGGCCGGAATGACACACTATGCGCCGGGGCGAGGCCTTCCCAAGCTGCGAGCTGCCATCGCCCGCAAGCTCGCGCGTGAGAACGCGGTGCAGTACGACCCCGACACCGAGATCGTGGTTACTCCGGGGGCCAAGCAGGCGATCGTCGAGGCGATTCTCACCGCTGTCGCGCCTAGCGACGAGGTCATCATGTTTGATCCTTGCTGGGGATCGTACGATGCGATAGTTCGCCTGGCGGAGGGACATCCGGTGCATGTTCAGCTGCGTCCGGACTTCTCGATCGATTCGGAGCTCCTCGAGGCGAACCTGAGCAGCCGCACCCGTGCCATCATCGTGGGCTCGCCAGGAAACCCAACCGGACACGTGCTCGGCCGGGAGGAGCTGGACATGTTGGCGGAGGTCTGTATCCGACACGATCTGCTCCTCGTATCGGACGAGATATACGAGCGAATCACGTACGGGGACGTGACGCCGATCAGCCCCGCAAGCCTGCCGGGCATGTGGGAGCGGACCGTGACCATCAACGGTCTATCCAAGGCGTACGCGATGACCGG
>QHBP01000420.1 GCA_003244175.1 Chloroflexota bacterium
TCCTTTCCGCGCGGAGAGATCGTCTCTCCAGCGAGTGACCCTCCATCCCACTCCTCGCTGGCGGTGCCGTGCCAAGATCGTGGAGAGTGGATACTGCCAGGTTTAGTAGACGTATGAGATTCTCCATTCGCCGCATCCTCGTTCCAAGTGACGGCGGTGACTTTGTGGCGTCAATCATCTCCGGCGGGTCGTGGTGACCGTCTCCTGGGGTGAGCCGGCGCTCGCGGGGTGTAGTGAGCTGCAAAGGTGTGGAGAGCGAGCGTCGAGCCGTGGACATATCTGATGAGTAGCTGGAAGTCCGTATGAGCGGTCAAAAAATGGAGGCACGATGTTGACGCCGGCGGATATTGGTTACTTCAAAGGGCGGCTCGAAGCCCAACGCGAGACGCTCCAGCGGCAGATCGTGTCGTTGGAGCATGCAATGGCTTCTCCCGATGAGTACGAAGAGGCCATGCAGGAACAGGGCGATGATGCGCTCTTCCTGAGCGGGCACGACGATGCCTGGGACCAGCTTCACTTTGCCCGGTACGAGCTGGCCCGTGTAGAGAGGGCGTTGGCCCGGATCGCGGCGGGGATCTATGGGGTGAGCGAGGCCTCGCCCGAGCCTATTCCGCGCAAGCGACTGGAAGCCCCGCCACCGCGGCGACCTGATCGACGAACCATGACCGGCGTAGCCTCTCACCGGCTGCGGTGACATTCAGTGCCACGACGGGGGAAAACCATGAGTCAGGACGGCGATCCCGTGTCCACTCATCCGCAGTCCTATGGAATCGAGAATGTCGAGGCGCCATGGTGCGTGCGATTCTCCGTATCCTCGGCACTTCAGTCCGGGATACTGTGGTGAAACCGCGCTCGGATCGTGGCCGGGCTCGACCGTCTCTTCGCAAGCTAACCCGTACATCATTCAAGAGGTGTATTTTCTTGAACGGGTTCGCTACGCTGGGTTAGATGCCTCGGCGACCGGGATGCAGTGGTAAGGGTATGAGTTCTTGCATCCGCAACCAGCAATGAGGGCCCGGTCCATGAGGATCGCGGTGGTGGTTCAAGCAGACGGTGGCAACCATGCCCGGTCCTTATGGTGCTGAAGAACGATGCCCGTTCCTCCGCAAAGGCGGGCAGGTATGGTGAGCAAGGCCAGAGGGCGCACGACGCAAGGAGGGAAACGGTGACCGAATCAAGAAGTAGTCAACCCGCGGACCGGGGAACGATCATAGGAGCAACCACGATCGATACTGACGGAGGCAAGACCGTGATCGACAACATCGTCGTCGCGAAGATCGCCGCGGCAGCGTGCCAGGAAGTGGGAGGCATCCACGACATGGGCACCACGGGTGTTGGCGGTGCGATGGTGGGAGCATTTGGTGCCATGACCGGTGCCGTGACCGGTGGATCCGATCAGCAATCGACTAAGGGTGTCACCGTGGAGGTGGGCGAGCGCGAGGCAATCGTCAACGTCAATTTGATCGTGGACTACGGTGCACGCATCCCGCAGCTCGTGGAGGCGTTACGCAAGAACGTCTCAGACCGTTTGTTAACCCTCACGGGACTCACGGTGCGCGCCGTCAATGTGGAGGTGAGTGACGTCTACTTCCCGCCGCAGCCACAGCCGGCAGCGACGCAGTCCCAACTAGAGTAGAGGTCCCTGGTGGTTGAGCCAGGTGGACTCGCCGGTGTGGTGTCAGATCCAGTCGCACTCGCCGCTGCGATTCAACAAGCGGTGCTCGACGTGCCTGGCATAGTCGGCATCAGCCCCGGGCGAGGGTTTGTCGAATCAACCTACGGACCCGGCGTTACGGTCCAGGGCGTCGGGATGGGTGTCTATAGCGGCCGGCTGGAGGTGAGCGTGCATGTGGTTGTCGGCCCCATGGCCATTCCCGCCCTCGCCCGGCGGTTACGCGGTGTCATAGACTCCGTCGTTCGCCAGCACGCCGGACGGGCCGCGGATATCATCAACCTCTACATCGACGACGTCGTCCTCGGTGCGGGCGTCAGCGAGGACGTTGCGGGATGAATGTCTTCAACCGGCTGCTCGCCATCCTGTTCTGGTTGCTGGTATTGGCACTCTCCATTGCCGCTGTGGGCATTGCCAGCGGTTTGCTCACCGTGCACACGGTTGATCGGGCCTATTTCTATGTTCCGCTCCACCAGGCGCTCGTTGATTTCCACACCCTGCGGCCGCAATGGGCACAGATGGCGAAGGTTGCCGCCGCCGCCGCCATTGCCCTCGTTGCCCTTCTGCTCTTGATGGTGAAGCTGAGGCCGCCACGCCTTGAGCGCTCGTTCCAGTTGCTCGAAGACCAGGGTGGAGAGGTCACGATTGGCTACGATACGGTGCGCAAACTTGCGGAGCAGGCAGCGCTCGACGTTGCCATGGTGGACTTGGCCTGGTGTGCGATTGCTCGGCACGAGGAGTCTCTGCAGGTGCGCTGTCGAGCAACCATCGACCGCTTTGCCAACGCCGGACTGGTGGGCGGGAACATCGAGCACGCCATCAGGCGGCAGGTGGAGCAAACGCTGGGTCGGCCGGTTGAGCGGGTGATCGTACGCGTGGAGCCGCAAAGGGCCGGTGCTCCCATGCGTCTCAGGTAGAGAAGGAGACTGTTGCGCAGGGAAGGTTTGCCGGCCTCATCGTTGGCTTAGTGTTTGGGGTTATCTGGGTCCGGGGCAGCTTCGCGGATGCGGTTCTCGTGGTCGTAGTGAGCGTCATTGGCTACTACGTGGGCGCGGCCCTCAGCGGCGAACTTGACATTGCGGAGATTCTCGCTCGCCGTAGTCGCTGACCCGGGCGCATCAGCCGGCACTCTCAGTCTAAGGATGGCAGGGGAGCGGCTGAAGGCTGCGTCGACGTCTGCTCTGCACACGGCTCGCTGCTATCCATCGTGAATGCTGCGCGGTACCCGTGCACTCCGGTATCTGGGCGCTCGGCGATTGCGCGGAGTTCCTCCAACAGCGTGGCAAGGATACCTGCGTGCCCACAGCTCAGAACGCGACGCGTGAGGGCAAGCAGGTCGCTCGCAGTATCGCGGCGGCAACCCTTCCGGGTGAACACGAATGTTGAAGGAGGCTTCATGGAGTAGATGAAGGATCCCGAAGCGGAAACTGTGCAAGAGATGGAGGTAGGTCCTCCGGAGCCGCCCGACAGGGGGAGGCTTCAAACCACCGCAAGCTGCGTCGGTCAAGAGCCGGGGTGGTGAGCGTTGCGGGAAAGGCGAGCCTGAGCTCGTCAGGTATGAGTCAAGAAGACGAATGCGAATAAACCACTGATGACGCGTCGAAAGAGCTATTGATGACATCAAAACCGAGGGGTAAAGGGGTCTCGGGATGAGCCTGGGGGATGCCTGTTTGCTGCCCAGACGGTGTCCGGCGTGAAGGTGGCGTGAGCTTGACTTGGGCTTCTGCATGAAACGCGAGCCGGCCCTGTTTGCCCACTGGCAGATAGGTCTGCGACCGCGGGCTGGGTAATGGGAGCCGGGTGCGCTGAGAGGTGCACGCGCGGTGTGCGCTGTGAGGCGCGTTGTCGTCAACCTGCCACAGGCAGGGAGGGCTCGGAAGGAGGTTCTCAGGTCACCTCGCTAACCTGGCGTCGAAAGACCACCCGCTCTTGCGGCTCACCGGATCGATCACCTTTG
>QHBP01000263.1 GCA_003244175.1 Chloroflexota bacterium
CGAAGGTAGGGCAGGACGACGGGGGCGACCTCGCGATAGTAAGCGATCAAATCGCGTTTCTTATAGCCGTCAGCGGGCCAGTACGGCTTGTCGAGGTTGGTGAGCTTGAGCAGCCGGCCGTCTATCTCCGTTTCGCGCTCCTGTTTCTTCAAGAGTTTGAAGGTACGTCCCGTGGGTGTTTGTGGGGAGGACGAAGGTATGCGTGGCGACGGGTTGGGCGAATCAGGGGTTTCGTCTTCCTGACCCGCGGTCGGGACGGCAGGCACAAGGTCCGCCGCCGCAGGCGTGGGAACGGCCGAGGACGGGGTAGAGCCGTTGGCATGAGGCTCCTCGCGAGTCGTGTGAGGCGGTGCGGATTCCGGGTCCGCGTCGATAAGTGCCGTGTCTTCGACTGCCGGTTCGTCTTCCGGCCCCGACTCTCGATGCACGCCCTCTGCCGCTACGTCTTCACGGAGACCCATGAACACCGGGTGGCGCATGGTGCCGTCTCTCGTCCATTCCTTAAACGAAACGGAACAGACCAGACGCGGTTCAACCCACTGGGCGGGGGCGTTGGTCTTTGGACGGGTCTTGAAGGCCGGCGTTTCCCGGATCAGCGGCTCCAGACGCGCGCGCAGGTCCGACAAGGTGGCCTCGTCCATGCCCGTTCCGCTGTGGCCGATGTAGATCAGCTCGTCCGCTTCGTACACGCCCAGCACGAGGGCACCGAGATCGTGCCTGCTCCCTCGAGGCGCCGTGAACCCGGCAATGACTGCATCCTGGCGTTGCTCGGTTTTGATCTTGACCCATTCCGCGGTGCGCCGCCCGCTGAGGTAGCGACTGTCGGCTCGCTTCGCGACGACACCCTCGAGGCTCTGCTGGGCGGCCAGTGCGTAGAAATCCTTGCCCCTCTCCTCGACGTGATCGCTGAACCGGATGTTTGACGCAGCAGGAAGAATCCGCCGGAGTATCTCTTTGCGGCGTCGGAGAGGAAGGGGTCGCAGATCGTGTCCATCCAGGTAGAGCACGTCGAAGACGTAGTAGGCGAGAGTCCCTTTTCGTTCGGTCGCGTAATTCTGGAGGAGCTGAAATCGAGGCTTGCTGTTGTCGTCCAGCACCACCAATTCGCCGTCGAGCACTGCCTCGTTTGCCATCGCGTGCAGTGAGCGCACGATGGGCGTATAGATGTCGTCGAAGGGGCGCTTGCTGCGTGAGTACAGATTGACGTTTTTCCCCTCGATTTCGGCGATCGCCCGGTAACCGTCCCACTTGATCTCGAAGAGCCAGCCGGCACGGTCGAATGGGTTGGCGGCAGGAGTGGCGAGCATTGGGGCGATATGGTGCGGCATATCCAACGTCGGGGCGTCGCTGAGGTCGATTTCCACACGCTTGCCCGGCGTGCGCCAAACATCGCCCGCGCTCGCGGACTGTGTGGCGATTTCGTCCATGGTTCTACCGGAAATGGAGGACCGATCTTCTTCCAGCACGTCGTTCGTGCCGGCGTACTGATCTCCTTTTTTCAGCAGCAGCCAGGAATTCTTTTCGTCTCGCTGGATCTTGACCAGGGCAAACTCGCCGTGGAGCTTGGTGCCCTCGACCAGAAACGTGATGTGGCCCTTGTGCAGGCCGTGCAGGAGATTCCGCTCGTTCTCCTCGCGGCTCTCTGCGGGCTGCCGGGGCAGGTAGACGCCTTCGTCCCAGACCATCACCGTGCCGGCGCCGTAGCTGCCCTTCGGAATCACGCCTTCGAAGAGGCGATAGTCGAGGGGATGGTCCTCGACCATCATGGCCAGCCTCTTGTCCTCCGGGTTCAGGGACGGGCCCTTTGGCACCGCCCAGCTCTTGAGGACGCCATCCATCTCCAGCCGGAAGTCGTAGTGCAGATGGGACGCCCGGTGTTTTTGCACGGTGAATCGGAGGGGGCCCACCCGGCCTTCATCCCCGCCTTCGGGCTCGGGCGTGCGCTCGAAGCGCCGTTTCTCTCGATATGTGTCGAGCGCCATTGAGACTCGCCTAGGCCACGGCTCTCGTCGGCGCCTCCTCGAGGCTGGCCTTGAGCACGGCCATCAGGTCGCGAACCTCGGCAGCCGCCGGCTCTTCCAACTTCTCGGTGGGCGTCAGGCCGTTTGTTTTGCTTTCGATCGTCCGGCGCAGCTCTTCGGTGTAGGTGTCGCGATACGCCGTGGGATTGAAAGGCACAGTCATCCGGTCCACGAGGCTTTCCGCCATCTCCAGCTCGCGCTCCAGGCTGCCGACCTCGACCTCGGGAAGCTTGAGAGTCGAGGCGTCACGCACCTCGCTGCCGAAGCGCGCCTGGTTGAGAACCAAGACGTTTCCCGACGGTTTGATGATTCCAAGGCTCTCGCGGTCCCGAAGTACAAACTTGGCGATGCCGACCTTGTTGGAGCGGCGTAGCGTCTCCAGAAGAAGAGCGTACGGCTTGTCTGCGCCCTTGTCGGGCGCGAGGTAGTACGGCTTCTCGAAGTACACGCTGTCGATCTCATCGGCGCACGCAAAGTCGAGTATCTCGATAGTCTTCGTCTTGCGCGCGTTGGCTCGCCCGAAGTCCTCCTCCGTGACGACCACGTACTGACCCTTCTCGTACTCATAGGCGCGCACGATCTCATCGGGCGGTATCTCGACGCCCTCCGTCTTGCACACCTTGGCGTAGCCAACGGGGGACATATCCTTCTCGTGAAGCAGGTGGAATTTCAGGCCGCCTTTTTCCTGTGAGGCGCTATACATTTGCACAGGAATATTCACCAGCCCAAAACTCACGGCGCCTGACCATGTGGGCCGCATCGGGAACCTCCTCAATAATCGACGGACGAGGGGGTACATATAGTGTGCCGCAAGGAGGGGGTCGCGAGATAGTGTGCTGTGTGTCGCGTTGTAAGCGTCGCGAAGCGAGTGAGCTAGACGTCCCGGATTTCCGCGTGTACGCTACCCTCACCACCGGTCACTCTCCCGCTCCGCGGGAGAGGGAGATATAAGGCGGCGGGAGGGTCCTGTGGGCGCGTGGGGAGCTACCGGGTCGCGCTCCGTGACCTACCGACCGAGAGAAAGGCTTGTGGTGACGACTCTTGACGATGTGAGGACTTCCTGTGACGTGCTGGGGGCGCGCCTGGAAACTCGGCCCACCTGGCCGCAACTTCGGGCCGTCTACCTGGATCTGGCTCCCCTGGTTGGGAAACTCCAGGGCTTGACGCGCGAGCGCGTCAACGAAAGCGCGGAAGCTGACGCGGCGTATCGGGCGGAAGCCGCACTCGATCGGTTCAAGACCCTGACGAGAAAGGTCGGGCTGGACATGCGTCTGACGTCTGAGGCGGGCTTGATCATGGGTCTTCACGCTTGCTTGCAAAGCGCACGGGAGACGCTCGATTGCTTACAGGCGCTATCCGACAACGACGAACCGGAATAGGCACTCCCATCGTAGGAGACCCGGCGAAACTCAGCCTCACGTTGAAGCACGATCGTCGCGTTGGCTCATGGCTTGCCGCTTGCCCAGCATAGACTTGCATAGAACAAAATAGACGGGCATCAAGACATGGGCCGGCCACGGCCTTGGCACTCCGCACCGCGAAGCCAATTCGGCTTGCTTCGCAGACGTATTTGAAGGAGAGAGACGTGGTAGAGAGTGCTGTAGGCTCGAACGTCACCGAGCACAAGCTCCGACGAGCGGTGGGCCCCTGGGGCTCGTACACCTGGGGATACGCGGATGTCGGCGCCGACATATATGTCGCGCTGGGTCTCGTCATCGCCACGGCCGAGGGAGCGTCCAATGTCGCGTTCCTGTTCGCCGGAATCATCTATGCAACGATCGGTCTTGCATATACGGAGCTGTCGGCGATGTACCCGCTGGCTGGAGGAGGTCAGCTCTGGGTCATGCGTGGGCTCGGAGATATCTGGGGCTTTACCGCCGGATGGTCGGTGTTGCTCGCCTTCACTGTGGACATTGCGCTTTTCGCGTACATCTCGGTGAGTTACATCAACCGCCTGCTTCCCGAACAGCTGAACCACGCGCCGTGGGTCATAATCGAGGCCGCCGCTATCGTTGTCCTGCTTCTGGTTCTGAACACGATTGGGGTGCGGGAGTCTTCCAAGCTCAACGAAATCGCTGGCGCCATCGACATCATGGCCGAGAGCTCGCTCATTGTCATCGGCTTCATTTTCGCCTTCGATCCTGCGTTCTACTGGCACCAGACAACGTACTTCTTCCTGCATCTGGCTCCGTCCCATCTACTGTTGGGCACTTCACTGGCGATCATCTCGTTCGTGGGCCTGGAGTCCATCTCGCAGGCGGCTCAGGAGACCGAGCGTCCTACGGCCGTCATTCCGCGCACGTCGGTCGCTCTGATCCTCACCATCCTGGCGTACGCCATTGCACTGAGTAATCTCGCGCTGGGGATGCTGCCCTGGCAGAGCTACGATCCCAACTCCACGCAGCCCCGCTTCTGTCCGAAAGGGATCACCGCCAGCGCCTGTAGCGAGCTGCACAAACAGCACGAGAGCGCTCCCATGATTTGGCTGGCCCAGCACCTGCCGACGATCGGTCCGCTGCTGATTCCGGTGATCGCAATTTTGGGTGCTCTCCTACTCCTCATCTCTTCAAATTCCGGCGTCTACGGATCGTCGCGCATCGTGTACTCGATGGCTCGGAATGATCTCATGCCCAAGTTCTTCACGTACATAGATCCGCGCTTCAAGACTCCGCTGATTGCACTCGTGGTGTTCTGCGTCATCGCCACCGGTGAGCTCATTGCCGCTGGGCTCACACCCAATGCGCTTCAATCCCTGGCTGAAATGTACGCCTTCAGTGCGGCAGTCAACTATCTCTTGGTCTTTGTCGCGCTGCTTCGTCTGCGCTTCACGGACACAGAGACGCCGCGAACCTTTCGGGTGCCCTGGAACGTCCGCGTGCGCCGCCCGAGCGGCGTCTACGAGGTTCCCATCGTCGGCGTTCTGGGCCTCGTCTTCCTGATCGCCGTGCTGATCATGGTCCTTCTCACCAATGAGATCGGGCGCGTTGGAGGACCTCTTTGGGTCATTGCGGGATTGATCTTTTTCTGTGTGTACCGGCGCCGGCGACAGTTGCCCATCCTGTCCTCAATACAGCGGGACTGGACGCGGGAGCAGCTGGAGGTCTACGAAGAATCGGGTGAGACTGGCCTAGCCGAGGAGTACCGGGCGGCACTGCGACGGAAGGCAAACCGGCTCCGTAAAGACAAGGATCCACGCGACGGGAAGCCCCCCGACCGCAATGGATGACGAACCTGCCGTTCAGTCGCCGGTGGCTTAGATGGCCCCTCTGGCTGCGGCTGAGCGTGCCGGCCGGTAGCACCTATCTCGCGCCCAACCTTGAACTGCCACAGGGCGGGCTCGCTTCACTTGTCGCTTACTGCCCGAAGGTCTTGTCTCTTGTTGGGACGTACCAGGTAAATTCGCGGATGCTGGTTGAGCTGCCTGAGCAGTCGCCGAAAGCCGCGGCTCAGGTGTGGAAACCTTTTGTTGCACGTCGGTGCGGATGCGCTGTTCCGTGATGCTTCGATGAACCCCCGTGGCGAGGCACCCGAGGAGCAGCGCGACCCGGCGCATCGCACTCAGAGGTCGTACATGAATGCATTCTTGCGCGTATGCCATCATGCTGAGACTCCAGGCGATGGTGGCGCTTTGGGCAAGGGTGGCGGCGGCCTGTCCGACTGATCTTCGAGCCGGGTCACGAAGAACCCTACCCATCGAGAGCCCTCGACGAAGGCAAAGCAGTCGTCCGACAGCTCAACGACGGTCACGTCGTCGGTCGCGTCTCCGAACATCACAAGCAGCCGGCTGTAGTCGCTGTTTGTCCGTATTGGCGTGGCAATATCCTCGCAAATTTCTTTCTGGAGTGTCTTCCGCGTAAACCGCAAATTGCCTTTGACTACATTTCCGCGCGCTTTCATCTGTACACACCACAACCAGCCCCATTCGGACTGCCAGGTCGGTTCTCAATTGCTCGCCTCCAATGCGGTGTCATTTGCGAAGCTAAAAGAGGCTTCCGAAAAAGTTAGCGGCATAGACGGACCCGCACCCGCCAACGAAACCACCCGCCGCTCCGAGAGCAGCTCCCCCAGGACCAGCGAGGGAGCCGCCAATGGCCCCTCCCACAGCTCCACCGATGCCCGCTCCGACACATTGCCCCAAGTAGGCTCGTTCCTTCCAAGTCAACGAAGTTAACCACGTCCCCTTCGACGTACGCGTACCGATTCAACGATTGCGGATCGATCCTGCTGGACTCCCGTCAGCCGATCCTGCTGTGACCACCGTCCGACCTGCGGGTCGTAGTACCTCTCCCCGAACTTGTACATTCCGGTGCCGTAGTCCTGCGCTCCGGTTGTACGTCAGCTCGTCCCCCGCGCCTGTGATCACCCTGCGCTGGGGCGTCCATCCCTCGGGTGGCGTGTAGCTCCTCACGTCAATCAGCCAGTTTCGCCCACTCGGATGTCCGCATCATCGGGTGAACGCGAAAACAAAATTCCATACCACGAATAGGGGTTGGTACAAAGAGAAAGAGCGCCCAGGCCCTTCTGTAGGGCAGTCCGCCGAGGTCACCCTGCCGGTAACGCAACGCGGAAACAAACAGGTTTACGGTAACTGCTAACTGCAGAATCGCCGCCAGAGCCTCTACAACCTTCATTATTTCTTCCTCCTGGGCCCGAATACAACTTCGCTTCAGAGAGGGGAACCCGTGTGAGAAGGAGCGATCGACGCTCCCTCTCACGACTCGTTCCCCTGATGTCAGCAGGTTAGCGCGGCGGCAACACCGTAGCCTGCGGATGTGACCCCAAAGCCCACCCCGACGGCGATTCCGATCGGTCCTCCAACGATGGACGTGCGATTGCCGTCGCTGTCGTACCCGAAGTTGATGATCCCGCTGGTTTGATCGGTCACGCTCGTCAACCAGTCTTCCGGGGTGTAGCCGTACGTGACGGTCCCGTCCGCATCCTGCTTGGTCAGCAGGTTGCCCTTGCCGTCCCAGGTCGTCGCCACCGTCGTCGTATTGGGCAGCGTCATCAGCGTCTGCCGGTTCAGTGCGTCGTAGGCGTAGGTCGTCGGGCCTCCGGGATCGGTCTCGCTTTGCCGGTTGCCGTCGGCATCGTAGCCGTAGCTGAAGGGAATGGTGTTTATCCCGTTGGTCGAGCTCGCGCCCGTCACCCGGTTCAGCGGATCGTAGCTGTAGGTCGTCACCTGCCCCTTGCCATCGGTCACCTGGTACGGCAGGTTGTAGCTGTTGTAGGTGACCGACGTCGACCCGATCTGGTTGGAGGTCGCCACCGCCGGCGTGACGCTTTCCGGCATTCCGTTGGGGTAGTAGCCGTAGCTCGTGGTGTGGCTGTTGGCGTCGGTCATCGACTGCAGCGTCCCGTTCCCATTGTAGGCGTAGGATGAGGGGTGGGTCAGAGCGTCGGTCACGCTGTTGACCAACCCCTGCCCGTTGTAGCCGTAGCTGGTCTGGTTGCCCTGGGCATCGATGCAGGAGTCCGGCAGGTAGGGAAAGCCGGCGTTGGCATACGTGCAGCTGCTGGAGGCCCCTGTTGCCTCCTGCACCTGGGTCAGATTGTTCTTGCCGTCGGTGCTATACGTGTACGTCGTCGTATGCCCGCTCGGCAATTGCACCGATAAGACCTGGTTGTCGCCGGTCCACCCGATCTTCGTCTGATGGCTGTCCTGGTCGGTGACGCTGGTCTCGCGGCCGTCGGCGTCGAACCCGTAGGTCCAGGTGTGCCCATTGGGGTCGGTGACCACCGTGTTCCCGCTGTGGTAGGTAAAGGTCCAGGTGTAGCTGGTGGCGCACTGGCTGTCCCGGCAGCGGATGATCGAGGAAACGCGCGGATCGGGGGTGTAATCCGGCGACCCGTTGTCGTACACGATCTTGGTGATGTTGCCGTTGGGGTCGATGATCTTGGTCAGGACGCTGTGTCCGGTCATGGGATCGGCCGTGCCGTACGCGTACTGCGTCACCTTGGTGTTGGCATCGGTGTAGCTCGTCAGCTGATTGTTGCCGTTGTAGCCGTAGCCGTAGACGCGTGACGCCGGATCGGTGATGCTGGTGATGGTAGTCCCGCTGTAGCCGAACGTCGTTGCCTTTCCCAGGGTATCGGTGATCTGGCTGGGCTCGTGGTTGGCGTTGTAGGCGTAGGCCAGCGTGTTCCCGCTGCGATCCACCACCGAGCTGGTGTTGCCGTAGCCGGTGAAGTTGAGCACCGTCGCGCTCCGGTTGTACGTCAGCTTATAGCCGACATCGTTGATGAACTGAAGCTGGGCGTCGATCCCCGGTGGCGGCGTGTAGCTGTCATCCGGGTTCTGGTAGAACATCCAGGCGGTGCCTCCCGCATCCGTGAAGCCGACGGACCCGTCATCCCAGGCGACCACCCCCGAGTACGTGTCCATCAGACCCAGCCGCCACTCGCTGATCGCCCCCAGATCTTGCGCCGAGCTGAAGTCGAAGCCCTTGCTGTTGTAGTAGCTGTCGACCGTGTTGTCCAGCCCGACGCCGGACATGGTCAGGTCCTGCTGGTGCAGGTACAGGTTCCCGTTGGCGGCGTTGACCCCCAGATTCATACGATCGGTCAGATTCATGCGGATCATCGGGTACCAGGGCTGATCTCCCAGCCGTGGCTCCCAGAAGATGCGCAGGGACGGCCAGTAGGCGGAGTTGCTGTAGCTGGTGGAGTAGGCGTCCATGCTGCGCATCATGGAGCGCCTCACCCGTCTCCACGATGTCAAGGTCTATGTCCGCCAGGACAAACGCCGCGCTGAGCTTCCGCATCAACACCGGATCCTCTTGCCAGACCACTGCACGCATTTCTTCCCCCTTCCGGCGGAGGAGAACGCGGGCCACCTCCGCTCACTTGCGCCACGTTCTCGCATTGCACATGCATAACGTCACAGCTAGGCTTCTCGTGACACTTGAGACTATGACGAAACGGGCAGTCCGGGGGCCGCATTGGTCCTACAAACAGAGGGACTTTCCTCCCCTCTTCTGACTTGTTCCTGGGGAATCAGAACGGGGCGACACGATTGCTCGTAGATCGTGGCGTCAGGGTCATGCTGGCGACGTCGGAGGCCCTGGGAGGCGGGCATGTCTTGCGGCCACACGCAGGGCCATGGAAGGCCGAGCTACATCGCCTGCGGCGACGCCGCGTCGCTTCTCAGCGGCAGTCGAAGCTTCCGCCGACAAAAAGGGCGGCTGGCTCACGGGGGTCCGGGGCATCTAGATTTTCATTAGCCCGCCTGGCGACGACCGCTTACGTTCCGCTTCGCCCGCCGGTAACCACTAGGGAATCGAGGCGGTACGGCCTCGTTCGGCGCTATCCCGATCCGCATCATGGGGCCGAGAGGCAATCTCGGCAATCTCGGCGACGTCTTCGCCGGCCAACCGGTCCGCCACGCCACGGCCCTGGATCCCGTCCTGGAACATATTCATGCAGAACGGGCAGGAGACGGCGAGCGTTTCGGCGTGGGTCTCCTCCGCTTGAGCGACGCGCGCTTCGTTGACTCGCTGGCCGGCGGGCTCCTCCATGAAACCGCGAGCTCCGCCCGCGCCGCAGCAAAAGCTCTTGTCGCGGGACTTTGCCATCTCGACAATGTTCAGCCCCTCGACGTGCTCTAGGACATAGCGTGGCGGGTCGTATACCCCGTTGTATCGGCCCAGGTAGCAGGGGTCGTGATATGTGACGGTTTTTTCGACTGCCTGATCGAGCTGCAACTTTCCGCTTTCGACAAGCTGGGCGATCAGCTCCGTATGATGGACCACCTCGAAGCGTCCTCCAACCTGGGGCATCTCGTTCTTCAGGTTGTTGAAGCAGTGAGCGCAAGCGGTCACAATCTTCCTGACACCGGCGCCCTTGAGAGTCTCGACGTTTTCCGCTGCCAGCATTTGATAGAGGAACTCGTTGCCGGCTCGACGCGCCGGGTCGCCGCAGCACTTCTCCCGTGGACCCAGGATGCCGAACGTCACACCCGCTCGCTGCAGCACGGTGGCAAGGGCCACTGTTACCTTCTTGTTCCGGGTGTCGAAGGACCCATAGCAACCAACCCAGAAGAGGTATTCGACATCCTCCGGCACACGATCCTCAAAGACGGGTATGTTCAGATCCTGCGTCCAGTTCGCACGGGTCTCGTTCGTGTACTGCCATGGGTTTCCGGCCAGCTCGAGACCCCGGAACATGTCGTTCAGCTCGGGTGGAAACCGGCTCTGCATCATCACAAGCGAGCGGCGCATGTCGACGATCTTCGGAACATGCTCGATAAAGACCGGACATTCCTCCATGCACGCCCGACACGTGGTGCAATCCCAGAGAGCCTGTTCAGAAATCACGCCACCCAGCAATGGGTGCACGGACTCGGCGCCATGCGCCGCCCCATCGCCGCCATTGCTTCCCGCCAGGTCGTGGGGACCGGCCTCTTCGATCAGGTGGTGTTGGAGATTCAGGATGATCGAACGCGGCCGAAGCTCCTTGCCCGTTTGCGTCGCAGGGCAGACGGAATCGCAGCGGCCGCACTCGGTACAGGTGTACGTGTCGAGCAAGTGCTTCCAGGACAGATCCTCGACCTTGCCGACCCCAAAGTCCTCCGTCGCCTCGAAGTCGATGGGCGCCAGCGCGCCCCTGGGCTGGATCGACGAAAAGTACACGTTGAAAGGGGCGGTGACGATGTGCAGGTGCTTGGAATAGGGGATGAATACCAGAAAGCTGAAGAGAATGCAGACGTGCGCCCACCAGAACACTTGAAAGAGCACGTCCGCTGTTCCGCCAGTGAGGCCCACTCCCCGAAGTGCGTGTCCGATGGCGTCCGTGATCGGCGCCCAGTGCGTCGACTGCGCTGGATCGTACGCCAGGCGAAAGCCACCGGCTAAAAGGGCGGTCACCATGAGACCAAGGATGAGGCTGAGGATGACGAGTGCCTGGCCGCTGAACATCAACCGGCGCGGCTTGCTGACGAGCCGGCGATAGAAGGCGTACGCGATGGCGAGAATGACGGCAGCTTCGAAGAGATCAACCGAGAGCAGGAACCACGCCTGACCGCTGATAAGCGGGATGTCGAAGTGGCCAAAGAATCCGCGCCCGAGGAGCTCGACGGTACCGATGGTTATGACGATGAATCCCCAAAAGATCACAGCGTGCATCGGTCCGGCACGCGGGTCACGGAACATTCGACGCTGACCAAGCACGTACGCGAAGAAGCGACGGATCCGCTCTGGGTTGTCGCCAAATCGACTTTCGGAGACTCCGAGCCGCAGGTACCGGTAGAGACGGTAAACGCGAGCGGCGAAGAGCGCGAACGCGACACAGGCGATCACCAACAGAATCGTCCAGCCGGGCACGAAACCGTAGGTGAACTGGCCGGGTGAGGTCATGAACCGTTTTGCGCGTTTCGGATCGCATCGCGCAGGGCTGGAAGCACCTGCTTGAGATCGCCGATGATCGCATAGTCGGCCTGAGCCACGATCGGCGCCTCCGGGTCCTTGTTGATGGCCACCAGACATTTCGCGCTCTTACAGCCGACCATGTGCTGGATTGCTCCGCTGATACCGCAGGCGATGTAGACGTCGGGGGCGATACGCGTCCCCGTCTGGCCGACCTGATCGCTGTGCGGCCGCCAGCCCAGGCTCGTGACCGCGCGTGAGCATCCAACCGTCCCTCCCAGCATCGAGGCGATCTCTTCGAGTATTTCGAATCCCTCGGCACTGCCGACGCCGCGGCCGCCTCCCACCACCACTTTGGCGTCTCCCAGCGAGATTTTGCTTCGATCGGGCTCGATGCGCCCCGCAACTCGGACACGAAAATCGTCGTCGGCGAGCCCGGGAGAAAACATGTCGACGCCGGGCTCGGCGGCTACCGGCACTTCCTGGGCCGCGATCGCGTGCGGGGCCACCGTCAGCAGTTTCACGGCTCCGCTGAGCTGCGCTTCTTCCAGCAAGCTCCCACCCCAGCGCAGTCGAGTAACCTCGAAGGACTCACCGGGCTGAACCTGGGTGCAGTTGGTGGCCAGCGGCAGGTCTGTTCGCGCCGCCACGTGCGCCATCACCTCATGGCCACGATCCGTCCCCGCAGCGAGCACGATCTCGGGTGATGTGGTGCTCACGAGCTCGACCACGCACTGTGCCCAGGCCTGTGGCGCGTATTCGTCCAGGCGATCGTTTTTGGCTATGTGAACCACGGAGACGCCGCTTGAACCAAGCGTGCGAGCCAGCGCGGCCCCCGCTTCCCCGATCAGGAGCGCGTGCAGAGGGACGCTCAATTGCTCCGCCAGCAGATTGCCCAGGGTAAGCATTTGCAACGAAAGGTCGCTGATCTTGTCTCGGTCATGCTCGACGACGCCGATGATCATGGTGCGACGACCCCCAGCTCCAGCAAGATCTCGACGAGCCGGGGAGCCGCTTCCGGCCCTTGCCCCAGAATCTCTCGTTTCTGGGCCTTGGCGGGAGGGAGCTTGAGACGCACCATCTGCAAGGTATTCCCGTTTGGTTTCGGTGTGACGGTCTCGATTGGCGCCTTCTTGGCCTTCAGCCGGCCCGGCACCGTTGGATAGCGTGGCAAGTTGATCCCTTCCTTGACGGTTATGACTGCCGGGAGTGGGATCTCAAAGATTTCCCAACCCGCGGCCGCTTCCCGGCGACAAAGGGCCACTCCTTGATCGATCTCCAACAATTTGATTCCTGTCACAACCGGCCAACCGAGCCCATAGGCAACCCGGATGCCTACCTGGTAGTCGCCCGTGTCGGCCGCTTCGTTCCCGAGTAGGAGGAGGTCGAAGTTGTGGCCCTCGGCCCGCTGGGCACTAATCGCCTCGACGATTGAGCGCGCGGTTTCCCCGGGATCCCATTCGCTGCCGTCCGTCTTGAGGTGTACCGCTCTCTGCGCACCCATCGCCATGGCATCGCGCAATTGGTCGGCCGCGACCTCCGGTCCAAGTGTGAGCACCGTAGTCGTGCCGCCGTGCTTCTCGACCAGGCGGAGTGCCTCTTCGACCCCGCACTCCTCATGCGGACTGACCGTAAAGCTCGCATAGCGGGTGTCGATGCCGCGCTCATCAGGTGTGAGCGTGATTTTGCCCCCGGTTGCCGGCACGCGCTTGACGCAGACCAGAATATCCATGCTTGCCCCCTCGTCTCGGTGCGCTAGCCCCGCATTCTTATATTTTCGGGATCGAAGAGAGGTTTGTTCCCGGCCACGGCGACGGTGACGGGATAGCGCTCGCCAAAATACTCGACGGCGAGATTCGTCCCGACCTTCGCATATTCGGGCGGCAGGTAGCTCAGCAAGATCGTCTTGCCAACCGATGGACCTGAGCCGGCGCTGGTGACGTAGGAGCCGCGGCCGTGCCTATCTTTGATCGGCTTCCCGTCCGGAGTCAGGATCGGCTCACGTCCCTGCATATAGCGGTTGAAGCCGGACCTGGACGTGTTGTCGTCCACCGTGAGCGTGGAGAGGATGGCTGCGGGCTCGCCGGCACGATGCTCACAATACGCTTCCTTGCCGACAAAATCCTGCGGCTTGACCTTGGGACGCTGGAGTCCCGCTTCGATCAGGTTGAATTCCTGCTCCAGCTCGGCCCCATACAGGCGATAGCACTTCTCGAGCCGGCCCGTCGTGCCGTACACGCCGATTCCGGCGGGCACCAGCCCAAACGGCTGGCCCGCTTCCCAGAGCAGCTCCCACAGGCGCGCGCCCTGCTCCAAGGGCACGTGAAGCTCCCAGCCAAGCTCGCCGACGTACGAGATGCGGGAAGCCAGGACTCGCACCGGCCCCAGCTCGAGCCACCTGGCGGTGAAGAGGGGATGTCCTTCATGGGACATATCGGCTGTCGTCAGGGACTGAATCAAATCGCGGGCGCGTGGACCCCATACACCCAGCGTGGCCCATGCGCTCGTCACGTCGACAAGCTGGGCCGAACCGTCGGCGGGAAGATGATCGACGAACCATTTCTTGTCGCGCATGCCGTCCATGCCACCAGTGACGACTCGGTAGTGATCGCGACCCAGCCGCATGATTGTCAGGTCGGCCCTGATGCCGCCCGCCTCATTTAACAGATTGGTATAGGCAACGCGGCCGATTGGGACGTCCATCTGCGCCACGGCCAAATTCTGGACGTACTCGCACGCCCCGGGGCCCAGGATTTCGAGAATGGCGAAAGCCGACAGGTCGATCATGGCAACACGGTCGCGCATGGCAAGGTGCTCGGCGTTGATGATGGGCGACCACCAGCGAGCATCCCATTCGTACCGACGCGGCAAGACGCCGTCACCATAATCTGCCAGCAGCTTCGCGTTTGACTCGTACCAGTTGGGCCGCTCCCAACCGGCCGTCTCGAAGAACACGGCACCCAGATCCTTCTCCTGCTGATAGAACGGGCTGAGTCGCACCTTACGGTTCGAAAGCCACTGCTCCCGCGGGTGAACGATACCGTAGGTCTTGTTGAAGCCCTCGGCGGAGCGTCCCTTGATATGTGCCCGCGTCTTCTGAATGTCGTAGAACCGGGCGATATCCGATGCGCCGGGATCAATTTCGGGCGCGCCGGTGGTCATCCATTCCGCAACGCTGCGGGCGATACCGGGGGCCTCCTTGATCCAGATGGCCGACACCGCCCAAAGTCCCTTCACCTCCGGCG
>QHBP01000252.1 GCA_003244175.1 Chloroflexota bacterium
TCGTCTGGGTCGAGGGGCAACAGGATCCCTGGCTCCTCTTCACCGACCTTCGCCCCCGCAAGGTGGGCATCGCCTGGTACGGGCTGCGGATGTGGATCGAGCTGGGGTTCAAAGCGCTCAAGGGGCTCGGCTGGCACTGGGACAAGACTCGCCGCATCGATCCGGATCGGGTGGGACGCTATTGGCTCGTGCTCGCGGTTGCCACCATCCTGACCCTGGCCACCGCAACCCGGATCGAAGATGCCGCCCTGCTCGCTCTGCCACCGGCGATGCTCCATGCCCCACCCACGCGACCGCGCTGGCGTCCGCTGGGTACGACCCGCACGGTCAGCTTGATCTCCCAAAGCATCGCCGACCTTCGCCGCCAGATCACTCTCGGCAGGCTCTGGACCCGATACTGGCTCCGTTCCGAGCCATGGCCCGACCCACCGTCCGCGCTCCAGGTGCACTACCATGATTCGTCCTAATGTTCTAATACCTACCCCTGTCAGCCTCACGCGGCGGGGAGACGACATCCCCCGGTGTTATCAGCTATGTGGCTGGATTGGGGGTGCGGTTTTGCACCTGTTCCAGTCCGTACGTCGAGAACGCGCCCGTGAGCGACGTGATCTGTCCGATGACGATGGTGCCCTTCAGCTTCGCCTTCACCGGCTGCATGGCCGAGGTGCTCCCGAGGCCCGTCGTCACCAGGGCGGCGGTCACCGCCAGCGCCACGAACGCTTCATGTATCGATGATTTCGCATCTTTCAATCTCCTCCAAGACGACTGCACGATTAGTTAGCTGTTCTGCGGTCGATTAACACGCGTCGCTACTCCGTCGATCCACCTCCCCGTTCGCCGGCTGCGTCGCAACCTCTGAGGCCGGCACCTATAAACGCCATGACGTCCGCCAGCGATTGGCTCTCGATGGGCCGGCCCGGCCAGATGACGCAGCGCATGCCAATGAAGTCGCCGATGCCCATCAGGCAGTAGGCCAGCACCTCCGGGTCGGTGCGCGCGATCTCGCCACGGTCCATGGCGGCCTCGAGAGCGGCGCGATACCCGGCGGCGAATGTCTGGTAATACTCGCGATAGAGAGCCTCGTCGACGAACTCGGCCTGCCGGACGACGCGATAGAGCTGCCGGTGCTGATCGATGAAGTCAAAAAAGGCAGTGAAGCCCGCGCGTTCAGCCGCGACGCGATCACCCAGGGCCTGTTCAGCGGCAACGCGTGTAACGGCGCGAAAGTCGTGAGCGCGCTGCTGCACGAGCTCGCGGAAAGCCTCCTCTTTCGAGGAAAAGTAGACGTAAAACGTCCCCTGTCCTACGCCGGCCTCGCGAGTGATGTCGGAGATCGAGACCCGGTAGTAGCTCTTCTCGCCGAAGATCTTTTCGGCGGCGGCCAGCAAGCGAGATCGAGTCTCCATGCCGCGGGCGGTCACGGGTGCCGTCACAGGTCTCTCCAACTGCTCAACATGAACCCTGATTCATGTTTCACATTAGCGGGCTGGATCGACTGCGTCAAGAGGAAGATTTGCTGATTACATGGTGCGACGAACTTCGGGTGATCTTCGACTCACTCGGACGCGGGAAGAGCTATGGTGAGTCAACAACCCATATGTGGAAGCTCCTACCCAAGGTGGAAGGCGGCGGGGTTGGATGCCCGCTGCTGGTTTTCGGGATCTCGGACCGGTTGTACGTAAAGGATTAGGGATAGAGTTGGAGACGGCGGCAGACGACCTACTGGCATTTGTAGGGGGCGAGAAGTTCGGAACGGTGCTCGCCGATCCACCGTGGCGCTTCGCCAATCGCACCGGGAAGATGGCCCCGGAACATCGACGGCTCTCGCGATACAGCACGATGGAACTTGAAGAAATAATGGAGCTTCCTGTCGCTCAATGTGTCCTACCGCAGAGCCATCTCTACTTATGGGTGCCAAATGCACTCATTCTCGAGGGTCTCGAAGTGATGAGACGCTGGGGGTTCACGTACAAAACGAATCTTGTTTGGTGCAAGACGCGAAAGGACGGAGGACCGGATGGCCGCGGAGTCGGTTTCTACTTCCGCAATGTCACAGAACTTGTCCTGTTCGGCGTACGCGGAAGTCTGCGGACGATGCCGCCCGGCCGCCGCCAGGTCAACTTGTTAAAAAGCCGGAAGCGGGAGCATTCGCGCAAACCTGACGAAATTTTTCCGATCATCGAATCCTGCAGCCCCGCCCCGTTTCTAGAGCTCTTCGCACGCACTGCTCGTCCGTTCTGGACCCAGTGGGGAGATGAGGTGGGAAGTGCCGGCGGAGCACAGCTGCGCCTGATGGAGACTCGCGGCAGCATTGGTTAGAACACCGGAGTGAAGGGGCTGTCCACATTGTTGCTCCGAGCAGAGTCGTAAGGCACAGCGTTGAGGGTCTGCTCGATTCGGAGATGTCGCCCCGTAAGTCGTAACGGAGTCGGACGTATGTGAGAGACACATGAGCGGTCCTTTCCTCGGAAGCGACCACCTTGGAGGCGACCGCCGGGATCGAAGCAGTGAGGAGGTGACGTCTGCGGACGCGCGCCGGATCGCCGATCGCGCGCTGCGCAGGTGAGAGTGCTCGGATTCCAGGGCGAGCGCGATCACGGCCGCCAGAGCCACCACAAAGGCGGACGCGACTGCATCCAGAAGGTAATGGTTGGCGGTGAACACCACCGCGAAGAGCATGATGAACGGGTACAGGCCGGCAAGCAATCGGGCGGCAAGACTGGGAGCAAGCAACACAACGCTTCCGGCGACGATGAGCGCCCAGGCCATATGTAGGCTCGGAATGGCCGAATAGGCGTTGTAACCCAGCGGGAGACCGGTGAGCTTCCCGTCTCCGATCATGCCCTGGGCCGTGTTTTGAAAGTAAAAGGCGTGGTGCCAATAGCTGAGTCCCGTGGTGAGACGGGGTGGTGCTGTGGGGAAGATTTCGTACCCGGCTACCGCAAAGAGGGTCGATAGGAGGGATATGTTCCGCCATAAGCGGAAGTGAACGCGGTGCCTGCGATACATCCAGACGGCGAGCACGAGCGGGACAATAGTCTGACCGAGGGCATAGACGAGGTCGGACACACGCAGCAGACTGCTGGTGGACAGGAGACCGAAGACGGCATGGCCGTGTCGAGCCCAGAGCTGCAATGCCGGCTCGATGAAGAGCCCGTGTGCCTGCTCCCACCGTGCCACCTGCTGCGCGTGTTGGACCGCAAGCTGAGCGTCGGGCGGATCAATATCGCCCCGGAAGACGTCATCCCCCAGCTCGAGAGCGGCGATGGCCAGAACCTGGAGGGTGAACCACATCCACGCCAGAAGCGAGGGTCGAATGCCGGCCGCGGCGCCAGGCCGCCGATCCGGTCGACCTGGAAGCGCCTCGGTTGCGTGAAAACGTTCCGCTATAGCCATGCCTTCTCCTGTGCGAGCTTGGAGCCGATGCCGTGTCTCTACGTGCTGTCTGCGGCCAGATTCGGGAGCGGGAGTCTCATTGCCCGCTCGTACGCCGACCGCAGCAGAGCAACAACGTCGCGGATCTGATCGGGGTCGTACATGTGCACGCTGACCCAATTGGACTCGGGCAGCAGGTGGTGCGGATGAGCCAGGCCACTGGCGATCGCCTCATCGTGGTCGTTCGCCGGTAGCAAGAGATCGGCGAGCGTGTCACCGTGCAGGTACCCCAGCTCTCGCTCCCCGGCGCGGAGCTCGACGTCGCCGAAGCTGTGGAGGTGCGAGCTCGCACCTTCCCAGCTCTCGACCGTCGCCGCGATGCGGGCGGCGATTCCCTCTGGGATTCGCACGGGACTCGGCTCCCACGCATCTTCGGCGGGACGTTCCGTCCGCCCCACGTTTCGAGAGATGGTGAGGAGTGCCAAGATTGCGCCGGCGATCGCGAAGCAGCCTCCCACCATGAACCCACGATGGAAGCCCGCGACGAGCGCGTGCGCGAATCCCGTGTGAGGGTCGCTGGCCAGAACGCTGTTCGTCCGTGACGTCACGATGGTGGCGAGCAGCGCCAGACCAACGGCTCCTCCGACCTGCTGGGAGGTGTTCAACAGCGCGGAAGCCATTCCCGCATCGCTCTGTTCGACGCCTGCGACCGCGGCATTGGTGACGGAGAGAAAGGCCATGCCCGCTCCCAGCGGGAGCACAATGAACGCGGGAAGGATGTCGACGGCATAGGTGCCGTGGTCGGGGAGTCGGGCCAGCAGAAGGAAGGCCGCAGCAGTGACCAGCATCCCGACAACCAGCGGCCACTTCACCCCGATGCGATTGACCAGCGACGAGGCGACCCCCGCTACCACGATGAACCCGATGGTGATGGGCAGGTACGCGACGCCCGTCCGTAGCGGCGAGAAGCTCAATACCTGTTGCATATAGAGGCTCAGGAAGTAGAACACGGCAAAGAGCGAAAGGCCGAGCAGTAATGCCACCACGTTTGCCCCGGAGAGAGTCCGCGACCGGAATATGCGCAGCGGGACGAGGGGATGCGCGGCGAAGCGCGCCTCGATCACGATGAACAGGAGCAGCAGTACAGCGGCTCCGATCAGCTCGCCGACGGTCCGAACCGAGCTCCAGCCGTAGCTACCGGTATTCACCAGCGCATACACCAGCAAGACCAGTCCGGCCGTGGCAGTGATAGCCCCCAGCACATCGTACGAGCGGGAGCGATCTTCATCCCGGCTCTCGGCGATCACCCGAGGCGCGAGGACCGCCGTCAGAAGTCCGATGGGCACGTTCACGAAGAACACCCAGCGCCACCCAGGACCCTGTGTGAGGAGGCCACCAAGAATGACCCCGACGGCGCTGCCGCCGCCAGCCACGGCGCCCCAGACGGCGAGCGCCCGATTGCGCTCGGGACCCTCAGCGAACGTGACGGTGAGGATCGAGAGCGCGGCGGGAGCGATAATCGCGCCTCCGAGTCCCTGAATCGTGCGGGCCACAATCAGCACGTTGGAGGACTGGGACAGGCCGCAGGCCAGCGAAGCAAGGGTGAAGAGCGCGAGGCCCGCGATCAGCACGGCGCGCCGGCCCAGCAGATCCGCCGCTCGTCCTCCCAGCAACAAAAAGCCGGCAAACATCAGGGTGTAGGCATTGACGATCCACTGATCCCGCAGCAGCGAGCCGAGAAAGGCCAGGCCGAAGAATCCCGTGAAAAACGATTCCTTGATCAGAAGGAATCGTGAACTGCCCGAGATCAAGCCGCTGGCGATCCCCGTGGCGATGAAGAGCGCGATCCGGTACGGTGGTGCCAGTGCCGCGCTTTGCCCGCTGGCGTCAGCGGCGGCCGCCATCGCTCCCGGCC
>QHBP01000102.1 GCA_003244175.1 Chloroflexota bacterium
ATACCGAGGTGAATGCTTACGTTCAGCCTGCAGCCCCGGGCATTGTTCAACTACCTCAACTACGACAACAGCGCGGTCGGAAAGGACATCACGCAGGCCAACGGCACGGCAGACCCGGTGCAACGGGCCCAGCTCGTCAACCAAATCATGGCACAAGCCATTGGACGTGATACCGCACTGGTCCCGATTGTCAACTACGCCGAGCGGCTCTTCATGAACAACCGAGTCACCGGGGCACCCGCTGGCATCCCGGTCTACCTCTACTACCCCTGGGCGGCGCTCCTTGGCTCCTCCCGGTAACCGTCTATAATGCTTCGCACCCTGGGGCAGCTCACCGGACTCCTCGTCACGCTGCTGATCGCAAGCTTCGTCATCTTTGGGGCCCTGTACATAGCTCCGGGCAGCCCCATCGCCTTCCTCACCCGGGGCCGCTCGGTCAGCCCTGCCACCATCTCTGAGCTCGAAGCCCACTATCACCTTAACCAGTCATTCATAATCCAGTACTGGGACTGGCTATCCGCTGTCCTGCATGGCAACCTCGGTAACTCCATCATCTTTGGGCTGCCGGTCAGCTCACTCATCACGCCGCGTGTCGCGACGACCGTCATTCTGGTGCTTTACGCATGGGTGATCATCGTGGTGAGCGGGGTCGTACTGGGCGCACTCGCGGGCCTTCGAGGCCGCTGGGTCGACCGGCTGGTCTCAGTGACGACCACAGTGGGGCTCGCCGTCCCGATATTCGTCGCGGCGATCGTTCTCCTCGCCGTCTTCGCCGTCGGCCTGGGATGGTTCCCGACCTTCGGCGCAGGTACCGGCATCCCCGACCGGCTCCGCCACCTGACTCTGCCAGCTGTGGCGCTGGCCATCAGCGGGAGTGCCTACGTTGCGCGGGTGTCCAGGATCGCCGTAAAGGACACCGACCAACAGGAGTTCGTCGACACGGCGCGGGTGCGGGGCTTGCCGGAACATCATGTAGTGACTCATCACGTGTTCCGTAACGCCCTCATTCCAATCACCACCGTCACGGGTATCACGATCGCGAGCCTGCTGGTCGGGACCGTGGTCATCGAACCAGCGTTCGGCCTGAACGGGACGGCTGGTCGGGTCGATTGCCTCAATAGCGGCGAGCTCGTTTAAGGCAGCGGTTTTTTGGCCGTTCTCCCGAAGAGCCACCGCCAGGGCGAGACCTGCGAAAAGATCTTCGGCATTGGCATCTTTGGCGCAACGAAAACGCGCAATGGCGTTTTCGTAGTCGTGGCGTTGGAGAGCCATGCGGCCAAGCTGATATTCACGCTCGCCATAGTAGGGGCTGTCAGGCCAGATGAAATAAAGGTTGCGTTCGGCCGCCGATTCCTCACCCAGGGCGAACTGGCTCATCGCGAGATAGTAGTAAGCGGCGTCATCATAGGGGTTCCGATGCATGGCCTGCATCAGGTGGGTCACCGCATCCTGGTAACGGTTATCGTTGAAATCCGTCATGCCGATCAAGAGATGGGCGCGGGAGTAGCCGGGATCGTGCTGCAATGCCTGATCGAGAAGCGCCGTGGCCCCGGGCTCGTCGAGTTCTTTCAGGCGATACTCAGCGGCGAGCGTCAGTTCCTCCACGCCCATGTCGCCGGGAGACTTGTGCGGCTCTTCGAGCGGCCCGGTGAAAGGCGTGTATCCTTTCCGGCCGGGATTGCTGTCCGGACGATGGTAATCGAGCAGTTCATGACCGGCCAGATCCGTTATCTTGACGACCAGATGGGCGAGGCCTTCACTATTGGCGTGGATGCCGGTAATTTCAGTATGGAAGGGCTTCGCTGGATCCAGATCGACCGAAGTATCGAGGAGCTTGCCGCATTTAGCTTCTACCGATAGTCTTGCTCTCGGCACGATGCGTGTAGCTCCGAGCGCGAGCTTCACAATGGAATTACTTCCCTTAGCGTCCGCCTCGACAGCGAGATTTAGCGCCACATCACGGGTTAGGGTGGTGAGGCCGCCGGTCCGCGAAACGGGCACCCACCACTCGCTCCAGCCTTCCACCTTGTGCGGGTCAACCCATTCGTAGTGACCGTCCCAGACGTGGCGCCCGCTCTGCAACTCAACATAAGGTCCGGCGTGATCGGTATAGCCTTTCTCGTAATCTTTCGACCCTTCTCCGTAGCCAAAGGTCCATAGCTTCATACCCTGAACCAGGCGGCGGTCAGCGTAACGAAAGATTCCATAATCGCGGTCGAATTGATAAGCGCCTTGAAAGTTGTCGTAGATATCAATTCCAAAAACACCTAGCATGTGTTTGTTGTTGCGATCCCAACTGTAATCGATGCCGTTGTACCAAGGCCAGTCCGCAATTTCGGCTGTGGTGTGACCGACGGTACGGCTCATGGGATAAATGAAGCGCGTTTTCGGGGTCGCGGCGATGGCAGTATTGATCCAGAACATCTGCGGCTTACGGCCATCGCGGGCGTTGTAGCAAAAGACTGTAATCTGGAGCGCAGCGATACCGGGATGCAGCGTTGCGGAGAAATTCACCTTCATGCCGTACACGGGATCGAGTTCGCCGAGAACCAGCGTGACGCTGCCATCGGCATGAGGAACGATCTTGTTCGCCCAGTAGGGCTCGCTGTGGAGAGTCAGAGTGTGGAGGTCGTGAGGCCCGGTCAATTCCATGCCGGATTGCGGCCAGCTATTGCGGGGATTGTAGGGCGCGGGCTTGACGACGTCGTTGCGGTACAGCATCTCGCGGCCGCGTAGTTTGTCATAGACCGAGAAG
>QHBP01000280.1 GCA_003244175.1 Chloroflexota bacterium
ACTTTCGTGTCGAAGCCGTGCGCATAGGAGTCGACAAAAGCCCCGGTGGACCATCCAGGAGCTCGCACTCGACGCTGGCAAAAAACGACTCGCTGACGGCGTGATCGTGACAGTCTCCGCGCGATCCCATCGAGGGAGTCACCTCCGCCTGCTGCCAGCGGCGGGCCGAGGGCGAGGGGACATTTTGGCAGCCGTAGGCGGGATGATAGATCGTCCCGCCTCAGCCCATGACGAGCTCCGGCCGGAGACAGTTGACGCGTATCGGCACCACGGGCTCGAACCCTCTAGAGTGAGAAGGACGATGTCCGCCTCAGGATCGCGAGCACGGCACAAAGCGTGGAGGGTTGAGTCCGATGCCGACCGTGACGATTCTCGGCGGTGGATACGCGGGGATACGAGCCACGAGGCGCGTCGCCGAGAAGCTCGACAAGGCATGGAACATTCAGCTGGTCGATCGGGGAGTGGAGCATCAGCTCATCACCCGCCTTCCCGAGATCGTGGGAGGCACCCTGGACCCCAGTCGCTGTCTCATTCCATATATGCGTTTGGTGGCGAAGAGAGTGCAGCTTATCCGCGCGCACGTCATCACCATCTCCCCGTCTCTGCGTCAGGTCGAGACCTCCATTGGAACGCTAACAGCGGATAGCATGCTGGTCGCACTGGGAGGCACCGCCAACTGCGCGGGAATCGAGGGGGCCGAGCGGCATGCCCTGCCGGTACGGTCCGTCGACAACGCACTGGAGATACACCGGCGCGTGCAGTTCTGCCTGGTCGCTCAAGAGGAGGTACGCGTGGTGATCATCGGCGGCGGGTACACGGCCACGGAAGTCGCCGGGGCACTGATCGAATGGCGCCGAGGACTCGAGCGAGCACGGACGGGAAAGACTCTGGCGGTCACGATCGTGAACGACGTCGACCGGCTCTTGCCGGCCGGAAATCAGCGTCTGGCAGAAGTGGCGGAGCGAGTCTTGAGCGACAAAGGAGTAGCCGTGCGTCACCGCGCTCCCGTCACCCAGGTCGAAACAAACGAAGTGCGCGCGGGCGATGTCTCCTTCCCGGCCGACATTGTCATTTGGGCCGCCCGATCTCGCGCTTCCCCATGCGTTGACGATGCTCACTGGCAGCTCGGTCCAGAGGGCCGGGTTGTGGTCGACAACTACCTTCGGAGCAGTTACGAGGGCGTGTATGTCGCCGGAGACGCGGCCCTTGCATACGACTATGCGCGGGACGTGCCAACGGCGGCATCGGCACAACTGGCAGTGCAAGAGGGCCAGATAGCCGGCGAAAACATGGCGGCCGACATTCTGGGTAAACCGCGTGTCGAGTTTCGACCTGGTGTTCTGGGAGAAGCATTGTTGTTGGGCGGTCACAGCGGCGTTGCCGAGCTTGCCGGCGTGGTCCTCACTGGCCGCGCTGCTCTGGCCACCAAGCACGGCGCCCTGATTCGCTATCTCGCTCGCGCCGGCGGGCCGCGCCTTGCTGCCGACTATGGATAAGGCGAGTTCAAGAGCCGAATCGGCCAGAAGCCTGTGAAGACAGGTGTACGCATGTCACGGACTCTCGACCTGAGATATAGTTGAAGGAGAAATCCGCGGTGGAGACCCTGAGGGCCGGCATGAGCTTTGTGTGCGTCGTCTTAAAGACCCTTTCGCTGGTGCTGTGGCCTCAATCGGTAGTGACGCATCCGCTGCCCTTGCGGGGCAGTTGGGGAAGCGGTTACCCTTCGGGCTCCCCTCGAGCGCGCTGCGTCCGCGCGCTATCGACGCTTGGGCGCGCATCCAGGGAGGAGACATGGCCAAAGATAAGCGGCAGAGTCCCAGCACCCTGCTGTGGTTTATTCGCCACAAGTCCTACGTACCAATATCCGAGATCAGGCGCCGCTTCCTCGTCGAGACCGAGGACGGCGCCTTTATCGACACCGGCAATCAGCATCGCACGTATGTAGGTCTGCCGGAAGGAACAGCACAATCGCTCGAGAAGCTCTGGAGACAGGGAAAGATCGGCCTGGAGTTGTCCGTCGAATTTGACGCGCACGTGCTGATCGGCGTCTATCCCATGGTTCCATCGAAAGAGCATTTGCTGGGCCCGCCCAACGGGCATCACAGGGGTCAGTCGAACGGCCACGGTTTCGTGCCCCGGGAACGAGTGTGCGAGGAGAGTGTCCCCGAAGTCGCCCGTGTCAAGGAACGATAGGAATGACAGCCGAGGCTAAGAGTGTTCGTCGCCCGGCGGCGCGCACGGCTCCCGGGCAAAATACGAACTGGTGGGTCGAGCCGGTCGCCGTCGCCATCGGTTTCACTCTCTTCGTCATCTATTCATCCTGGTCCGTCTTCCTTGGGAACTGCGCGCACACGGGACTGACGGGCAGCTGCGGCACGCACCCGTGGGAACAAGGTCCGTACCTCTCTCCATATTTTTCCCCGCTTCTCAAGATCGGCATCTGGCCACTCTCCTCGGCGATTCTGGTCGCCTGGATTCCACTGGGATTCCGCGCCACGTGCTACTACTACCGAAAAGCGTACTACCGCGCCTTCTTCTGGGATCCTCCGGCGTGCGCGGTGGCGGAGGGTCGTCACCGCAAGTACACGGGCGAGCGGCGATTGCCGTGGATCTTGAACAACTTGCATCGCTTTTTTCTGTACCTTGCGCTGGTGATTCTGGTCGTACTGTGGTATGACACGATCAACGCTTTCCATTACAGGAACGGGCTGTACATCGGGATTGGGTCCGCCATCATGCTCTTGAACGTCGTTCTCCTCACGATGTACACCTTCTCATGTCATGCGTTGCGGCACTTCGTGGGAGGCAACGTGGACTGCTTCTCATGCGTTCGGGGTGGACAGGCTCGCCGCGGCCTCTGGGGACTTGTGACGAGAGTGAACCCGTTTCATGGCAACTTTGCCTGGGCGAGCTTGATCTCCGTGGCCTGCGTCGACATCTATATCCGCCTCGTCTCCTCCGGCGCGTTTGGCTCCTGTTTCGGCGCCCACACCGGTTGCTAACATGCAGACTGCATACGAAACCCACGACCACGATATTCTGGTCATCGGCGCCGGGGGAGCCGGCCTACGGGCGGCGATCGCGGCATCCGCCGCCGGTGCGTCCGTGGGCCTCGTTATGAAGTCTCTGCTGGGCAAGGCGCACACGGT
>QHBP01000210.1 GCA_003244175.1 Chloroflexota bacterium
GCCCGGTCCCGTGGTTGTGCTGCTGGACTTCGGCATGGTCGGGGAAATCTCGTCGGAGATGCGGGAAAACATCCAGAGAGTCTTCGTCGGAGTCGTCCGCCGAGACTACGACGACGTGATCAATGCCCTGTCTCGCTTGGGGTTTCTAACTCCTAACGCGGATCGGCGCGCCCTGAAACGCGCGCTTGTCTGGACGGTGGACACATTTTACGGGTTGTCGTTCGGCGACCTGCAGGCCATCGACCCGGTTATGGTGCTGCATGAGTTACAGGACGTGCTCTTCGCCGAGTCCGTCCAGATTCCTGCCAATTTCGCCTTCTTGGGCCGAGCACTCGGCACCTTGAGCGGCGTGTGTACGGCTCTCGATCCTAGTTTCCAATTCTTCACGGTCTGGGAGCCCTTTGCGGACCAGCTCCTCGACCGCCCGCGATCTCTTCGGGATGGGCTGGAGTGGCTCGGCAAGGAGGCGCGGTCCCTGGCTCTGACTGCGTACCGGTTGCCCTACCAGTCGAGTCACGCGTTATCCTCTCTGGAGAATGGTGCTCTCGATGTGCGATCGGAGATAGCGCGGGTGGTCGAAGCGGCTGAGCAGATCGATCGCTCGCTCCGCAAAGTCCGGTACGGCGTGCTCGTCGTGGGCTTCCTCGTGGCGGGGACGATCGTCTTCACCCTTCAGCCGGTGGCCGCCGCCGCGGCACTACTGGTGGCTCTCGTGCTACTGGCCACCGCACTCCTACCGTCGCGTCACCGTCGATAGAGGCCTTCCTCTCGGATCTGGCACCAACGTACAATGTGGCAGTTTCGGAGGGAGGCGGCGGTGAGTCTTCGCGCTTTGATCGATGTCACAACGAAGTTGATGACCGACGGCGAATACCGCAATCTGCTCGTCAACGACCCCGAGGCGGCCCTCGGCCAATTCAATCTCTCCCCCGGCGAGCGCGAGGCTGTGCGCTCGCGTGACCAATGGCTCCTGGAAGAATGCGGGCTCGAGGAGTGGACCGCGCGTTGGATGACGTCCCTCCGCTAGCGAGTCAGTGTGAGACGAGGACGCGGCGATTCACCGTCCAACCTCGATTGACTGCACGAGAGCGGCGCGGCTAGAATGCCGCGCGGACCTGACGAGGACCGCTCATTTGTCGGGGCGTGGCGCAGCTTGGTAGCGCGCAGCGTTCGGGACGCTGAGGTCGGAGGTTCAAATCCTCTCGCCCCGACCATTTCATCCACCGACCGAACCCGACTTCGACCGAATCAGCCAGACGGTGTTGGCTCGCGTGTTAAGGCGCGGATACCTCCGGTCAAGGTACGTCAGGAATCCCGGAGGATAGCCGCTGCTGGCCCCGTAGCTCAGGACGACAAGCGACGAGCGATGGACCAGCCGCTCCAGATACCGGTCGTTGACGAGAACACCGACGTTCCAGAAGTAGTGTGCGAGCGGCTCCCGCCTCGCCAGGTACGGATACTCGAAGCGGTCGGCCAGGATCGGTTCGGCGTGGGTCGTTTTCCGATCGATGAGCGTTACCACGGGCTCGATGTCCGAAATGTGCGCCGCCGTTACCTTCATGGGACTCGGTCCTCCCAGATCGATCAACCCACCCCAGCACAGCGTCAAAAGCACACCCGCCATGCAGACGACGCGTTTCGATCCACGGACTACCCGTTCGACCACCGGGGCCGACAGCAGGGCGGCGAACGGCCCGATCGGCACGAAGTAGTGGTAGTACACCTGCGAGCTCAGGACAAAGAGTGCTCCAAGTGCAAAGCCCACAACCAACCATCGAGACCTAGGCGTCCGCAGAAGTCCGACCAGAGCCAACGGGTTGGCCAGCAGCCAGAACAGCGCCAGGGTCTCGAGTCTGAGACCCCAGGTCATCGACCAGCGGGTGCGCTGAAACGTCACGGTTTGGTAGTACAGATCGTGATGCACCGGGGCGAACGGAGCGAACAGAGCGACGAGGGCGGAAACCAGGCTGAGAGAGACGTAGGGAAATAGTTGCGGGGCCGCCAGCAGGTAGACGGGCAAGAACACGAGGGCCGGGAATTTGGTCCAGACCGCGAGCGCCAGACAGATTCCGGCGATGACCGCCGTGCGTTGACTTGGCAGCTCGACCAGCAACCACAAACCGAGCATGCCCAGCAGCGTGAGAACAGGGTCCTGGCCGACCCGCACCGATGCGATGAGGGCCAGCGGACTGAACGCGTACACGAGTCCGGCAAAGAGCGCGACGTGGTCCCCGTAAAGTGTCTTCCCCAATCGCCAGACAAGGACCGTTGTCGCGCCGTCGACGCCGATCGTCAGCGCTCTGGCCAGTGGCCACCAGATGTTCGTCAAGGGCTCGATTGCGCGGTAGAGAACCAGGATCCCGGGTGGGTGAAAGAACATGAAATCGTGATAGGGCACGGCTCCGTGGGCAAAGTCTCGCGCCAGTAGCAAGATCACGAACTCGTCGTAGTCGTACGTGTCGTGGGTGATGAGGGCAAAGACCGTGCGAACGGCCACCGCCAGGGCGAAGACCCCAAACCATGTGCGGGACCGCGGTGAGCGATTGGCGGTCATAGCTCTCCCTGTGACGCCCGTTGCGTTGCGGCTCCTGCGCGCCGTCAGTACAATATCCCAGCAAACGGTGAAGGTGCCGGTCCGCCGCTCGGCACCTATTTTATTGCTCGGGACCGAGGTCGCCTTGCTTGTCCAGCTGCCGTCACAGCGCCTGCGGGCGCTGCTGCTCGCCGTGTATATCGCATGCGTGACGGCGGCCTTTCTGTATTTCAACATGCGGCTGACCATCGAATGGGTGGCACTCATTCTGTTCGTGGCGGCGCTCGTATCCGGCCGGGGCCTGCTTTTCGTCCGCGATTGGGGGGTCTTTATCGCGGTACTGCTCGCCTGGCAGCTCACCTCCGGCCTTGCCGCCAGGTTCTCCTTCCCCTGGCATCTCACGGAGCTGATCTCGGCCGACAAGGCCATGTTCGCGGGCAGTGTGCCGCCCCTGTGGCTGCAGCAACACCTCTATCACCCGGGGAAGCTGGAGCCCTGGGACGTGTTTGCGGCGACCATGTACATGCTGCACTTTCTCACGCCCCTTGCTTGCGGCTTCGTCCTCTGGATGACCAACCGCGATCTCTTTCGCAAATTCGCGCTGGCATTCATCCTCGTTGCCCTTGCCGGCTTTGCCACCTATATTCTTTACCCGGCGGTCCCACCGTGGATGGCCGCACAGCCGCTGGTCCACTTTCATGATCAGTATCTGCTCCTCAGAGATATGCACCTCCAACCGGGACAGCACGTCTCCTCTCACGTGTATCTTCCCGGCGTGCGGAATCTCTTCAACGTCTTCGCCGCCAACTGGTATAACCCCTATCACGGCAACATTCGCATTGGCATTTTCAAGGGCAGTTACGACAACGTCGGCGCGATTCCCTCGGAGCACGCCGCCTATCCTATGCTGTTTTTTCTGTTCTTGCGGCGGCAGTTCGGTCGGCCCGCGTACCTGGCCCTGGTGTATATCGCCGGCCTGTTATTCAGCATCACCTACCTGGGGCAGCACTACGTCATCGACGCTATTGTCGGCTTTGCCTATGCTTTTGTCGGATATGCGTTGGTCATGCATGCCTACCCGGCGCTGCACAACCGAGTTGCGGCTCTGCTGCGGGGAGATCGACCCGCCGCTCTACGAGCTCGAGCCGAGCTAGAGGAAGCGTAGGTCGATGGACGGCCCGGTTCGGACGGCCAGAGGAGGAGGGCCGTTGCGCGTCTTCGTGCTGGCCTTCGTCGTATACGCCTACTTCATGCCACGGTGGGCAGATTGGAACATCGACTCACGCCTGGACTTAGTCCATGCCATCGTGCACGACCGGTCCCTGCGCATCGATCGTTATCACTGGAATACGTGGGACAAGGCAGTCGTCCGCGACCCCAGAACTCATGTCGACCACTTTTATTCGGATAAGGCGCCGGGAACCGCCTTCCTGGGAGCACCGGTTTACGCCGCGTACACCGTTGCCCGGCAGGCCCCGGTTCTGGGCGCGGGCATTCACGCCTTGCTCAAAAACGACGCCTGGAAGATCCCGCTGGCGCTGGGTCAGACCAGCACGCAAAAGGCTGCCGGTCCCCGAGGGAACAGCCTCGGCGGCTGCCAGCGCAGCGGAGCCGGCAGCGTCCAATACATTCCGTGGGGCAATCGGCTTGCGCCCTTCCCTTCCATGAAGGATTGGGCGCTCTCCAAGTACGTGGTGTCGGTCGGAGCCGTGGCGTTTCCATCGGCGCTCTTTACCGCGTTCTTTTTTTGGTTCCTGAGTCTGTTCGCGCGGAGCCGGCGGACGCCGTGGCTGGTCACGGGTCTGTACGCCTTCTGTACAGTGGCTCTGCCATACTCCACGAATTTCTACTCGCACCAGCTGGCGGCAGGAGCGCTCTTCACCGCGTTCGCGCTTCTGTATCTCTGGCGTCGGAAGCGTGGGCGCACATGGTACCCCGCGATTTCTGGGTTTCTGCTGGGCTTTGCGTTTTTCACGGAATACACGGTGCTCATGGTGGCCGGCGTTGTGTTCCTGTACGCACTTCCGGCGCTGTGGAATCGCCGCGGCATGCTGGGGTCCTTTCTCCTCGCCGGCGCCCTGCCGGTACTGGGGTTGCTCGCGTACAACAAAGCGGCCTTCGGATCGGCGCTGGACACTGGTTACTCGCACGACTTTTGCTGGTCGTCGGCCCAGGCCGCCGGTTTAGCCGGGTTCACGTACCCGCACGGGGGGCCGTTGTACGACCTGACTCTCGGCTCGTTCCGCGGCTTGTTCTACCTGTCGCCTTTCCTGCTGCTGGCATTTCCGGGAGCCGTCCTGGCATGGCGACGGAGGGTTCGCCTCGAGCCGGTTGTCTGTCTTCTGCTGAGCGCCGCGTTCATCGTCCTGCTCAGCGCCTACTGGGGGTGGAACGGGGGCAAGGTGGAAGGACCGCGCTATCTCGTGCCAATCGTCCCGTTCCTGGCTTTTCCCTGTGTCTTCGTGTTCGATCTGCTGGAGGATGTGCCTCAGCTGTGGCTCATCACGCTTCCGGCGGTCCTCTGGTCCGCATTTGCGACCTGGAGTGAGTTTCTAGGAGGCGCCCTTTTCCCCATCTCCTGGTGGCCCGACCCCGTCTTTCAATATTCCTTGCCGCACTTGAAGGGCAACGATATCGCCCCCAACGCCGGTATGTTCCTGGGCCTCAACGGATGGCTGAGTCTCGCTCCGCTCGCCGCTCTGCTCTTGGCCGCGGTGATGATTCCGCCGTGGCGACGCCGCACGTCACGCGAGTCCATATCCGTGTTCACACCGTTAAGACCGGCATCTCGCATGCGCTGACGTAGCCGGCCGTCCTCCATGTGATGGACCGCCTGACTCGACGGGTCCGCATTGTTCTGGTGGTCTCTTCACCCCCGTGCGCTCCAGACTCCAATTGGCTTAGACCTGGCGAGGCCGACCCGCCGCGGGAAGGGCGGCGGCGTTGGACCCAGCTTCTCGTACCGAACGATAACCCTATCGGAGTCGAGGCCGATGTCCCTCGGCGCGCGTTCGATCGCACCGATATCCAGCGCCAACGCCTTGGCAGCAGGAGCAGCCGCCGCAAACTCCGCATCGATGCCGCCGCCCTTCGGAAAGAGCAGCATTCCTCCCCGCCGCACGAACGGGGCACAGAGCTCGATCAGGGTGGCCAGCGGCGCTACGGCGCGCGCCGTCGCAAGCCCGTACGCGTCGCGCTGTTCCGGCCGCCGAGCGAGATCCTCGGCACGAACAGCGTGCACGCCCGCGTTCTTCTGACCGATCGTGTCGATGACGGTCTGGATGAACCGCGCCTTCTTACCCACCGACTCGACCATGCTGATGTGCCAGACCGGCATGGCGATCGCAAGTGCAAGACCGGGAATGCCGGCTCCTGATCCTATGTCCACAATGTCCAATCCGTCTTCCCGAGGCCACTCTTCCTGAGAAAGGACCGCAATGAGCGCCAGGCTGTCGAGAAACAGCGTTCGTATGATGCCAGCCGGTTCGCGAACCGCCGTCAGATTTACCTCCCGGTTTGCCCGCTGGAGAAGTTCGCAATACCGTGAAAACGCCTCAAGCTGGTCGCGATCGAGGTGCACGCCGGCCAGGTCCGAACCTCCAATCAAGATCGGCAGGCAGGACCTGCACGAATCGTTGTCGTTCACGCCACCTCCGAGGTCGAACGCGCGCCGGAACGAAGAATTGTAACGAGACAACCGCGTCGAGCGTTGATCAGGGGAAGAGAGCGGACCATAATAGGTGCGAGAGGGAGGGGAGTGGATGAAGCAGCGGGTGATTGTCGGGGGAGTCGCGATTCTTGCTGTCGTCCTGGGAGCCTCGCTTTCGACGGCACGGGCAGGTCAGCTATCGAGTGAGAGTGCCGCTCGCGCTCACATGCTCGCGGCGCGCAAAGCTGCCGGGACGGAGCTGACGGCAGCCAGGCGCGGCGGCGTTCCGCGCGCACGTCTCCGGCTCGTGTCACGTCACATGCGCAAGATGCGCATGGCCCGCGTGCCCACTTCATTCCCGGTGATCGGTTCGTCAGCATCCGGGTTCTACGACCACCAGACTGCCTCGTACCTCGGAATGAAGGCCCGGATCAACAAAATCGAGAAGGCTGTGACGCGGCAAGATCAGCATCGCGCGCACCGGCAGCTAGTCCGCCTCCGGGGGGATCTCGCTCACGCCGCTCCTCTCGATCTGGACGTTCACGACTATCAGACCCTCCTGGCCGGCGAGTCGACGCTTTACGACCGGGCAAGCCTTCCACGAGATTTTCAGGCCATAATCCGTGGGGCTCGCTCCGCCCGAAGGGACCTCCGAACGGCAGTGGAACAGAGGCGGGCCGAGATAGACGCTGTGCTGCGGTCCGCGAACGGAACCGCCGCCGGTGTCGATGCCATGGCGGCGAGCGAGGTCCAGTCCGTCGACCACGCCATGTCTCTCCTCTCGCTGTTCACCTCGAGGGGCGAGCAATACCGCTCGACGTTGTCCGGTGCACTTTCCACGGTCGATGCTCAGACGGACACCACTCGCGCGGTTGTCACGGAGCTTCACCTTCGCGACGATGTAGCGACCGTGCAAGTCGATTACGCTCGCACCGTGCCCGATAAATTCGTGCTGGTCTCCACCGAAGATCAGACCGCGCGCATGTATCAAGGCGGCGACGTTGTCCTCTTGACACCGGTAACGACTGGAGGGCCCGAGCTTCCGACGGATCACGGCGTTTTTCACATATACGAAAAAATCAGCCCATTCACGTTTCACTCCCCGTGGCCTCAGGGCTCGCCGTACTACTACCCGCCAACCCCGATTCAGTACTGGATGCCGTTCGACCAGGCGGAGGGCCTGCATGACGCTTCCTGGAGGTCCGACTTCGGTCCGGGCTCCAACCTGGCCCCCACGGATCTCGGCACCGGCCGAACCATCCTGGGCACCCACGGTTGCGTCAACCTACCGCCGGCGGCGGCTCAATTCGTGTGGGATTGGGCTCCCCTGGGAACGGCCGTCGTGGTTGTGTGAACGCGGTTAGTCCAGCATAGGAATGCGGACGCCGTGCTCCCTCGCGGTCTCGATGGCCTCGTGGTATCCGGCGTCGGCGTGTCGAATGACGCCCATGCCGGGATCGGTCGTCAGGACGCGTGCGAGTCTTTCCGCCGCCGCATCGGTGCCGTCGGCAACGACCACCATGCCGGCATGCAGCGAGTAGCCGATCCCGACACCGCCTCCGTGATGGAAGGAAACCCAGGACGCTCCGGCAGCGGTGTTGATCAAGGCGTTGAGGATGGGCCAGTCGCCGATCGCGTCGCTGCCGTCGCGCATGGACTCCGTTTCTCGATTCGGAGACGCGACCGATCCCGTATCCAGGTGATCGCGGCCGATGACGACCGGCGCCGTCACCTCGCCGCTGCGGACAAGCTCATTTAAAGCCAGGCCGAAGCGCGCGCGCTCGCCGTAACCCAGCCAGCAAATGCGCGCCGGAAGACCCTGGAAGTGCACCTTTTCCTGGGCAAGGGGTATCCAGCGTTGTAGTGCCTCGTCGTCCGGAAAGAGATCTAACGCCAGCCTGTCGGTGCGGTAGATATCTTCCGGATCACCGGACAGGGCGACCCAGCGGAAGGGCCCCTTCCCGCGGCAGAAGAGTGGCCGGATATATGCGGGGACGAAGCCCGGGAAGGTGAACGCACCCGTAACGCCAGCGTCGAAAGCTTGCTGCCTGATGTTATTGCCGTAGTCAAAGACGATGGCGCCCGCGTCGCGCATCGACAGCATGGACTCCACGTGCTGCACCACGCTTTCACGGGCAAGCTCGACGTAGCGCTCGGCATCCGAAGCACGGAGGGAGAGCGCCGCCTGATACGCCATTCCGGCGGGCACATAGCCATTGAGCATGTCGTGGGCGGATGTCTGGTCGGTGACGATATCGGGCAGTGGTCCACGCTCCGCCAGAAATCGGTACAGGTCTACGGCGTTCGCATGCACGCCAATAGAGCGTGCCGTGCGGGACTCGAGCGCCTGCCGAGCCGTCTGGACGCCATCTTCGATCGAGGTCGCGACCTCATCCAGGTATCCCGTTCGCAAGCGGCGCTCGATGCGATCGGCGTCCACCTCCGCGATCAACCCGATCCCGCCATTCATCGTAATTGCCAGGGGCTGAGCACCGCCCATGCCGCCGAGGCCCGCGGTCAGGACCAGCTTGCCGGCGAGCGAGCCGTAAAAGCTCTGCCGCCCGACCTCGGCCAGCGTTTCGTACGTGCCCTGGAGGATGCCCTGCGACCCTATGTAGATCCAGCTGCCGGCCGTCATCTGGCCGTACATGGTCAAGCCCAGACGCTCCAGCTCGCGAAACTTCTCCCATGTGGCCCACGCAGGCACCAGCATGGAATTGGCGATGAGGACCCGGGGAGCCGCCGCGTGCGTCCGAAAAATGCCTACCGGCTTGCCGGACTGGACCAGCAGCGTCTCGTCGTTCTCCAGAAGGCGGAGACTGTCGACGATGGCATCGAACGCCTGCCAGCTTCTTGCGGCTTTGCCGCTCCCCCCATACACAACGAGATCCTGCGGCCTTTCGGCTACCTCCGGATCGAGGTTGTTCATCAGCATGCGCAGGGCCGCTTCCTGCTCCCATCCCTTGCACGAAATGCGCGTGCCCTGGGGGGCCCGCACCGCGCGTACCTCACGCACGACCATAGGATTCTCCACTACCGGCTCGCCTCAAGGGCCGCGAGCCCCACTTTATGACCGCGCCCACGAGGTAGACGCCGGCGGCTACCAGCGCCAGCCACACGCCGTAGCCGCGGCTGGTGGTTGTGCATGAGATACAGTCGTACTTTCCCAGCTCAAATGTGAACAAGAGCAACAGGATACCGCCCAGGGTCAGGAAGACGATGGGCGTCGAGAAGGGCAGTGGAGGGAGTCCGAAGTCGGATGAGAGCGCCGGGTAGAGAACCAGAAAAAGGGTGGCAAGAAAGAAGATGATGACGACCGTGGAGCACACCAGCGAATAGGCAAACGCAGTTTCCGTTTTTGTGGGCCCGATACTGCTGACAAACCACGGCAAGAACAAGCTGACCACGGTCATCACACTCGCAAACAGCACCACGTAATCGCCAATGAAAATACGCCGGAAGTCGAGAAAACTCGTCCGGCGCGAGCGCACGCTCCGCATACTCTCCTCCCACGCGCCCTCAACCTTCGCGGGGACGCGCGCCCCAATTGAGCCTGACAGTCCACTTTACATTCTATCGACGGAAGAGGGCCGATTTGGGACGCACATGCGGATTTCGACAGGCCATATGATAGGCTGATTTGTCTCCGGCATGGATTCGTCAAGGGCGCCGACGCGGCGCTTGCGTACCAATCTTCTCACGGAGTTCAACGTCAGGGCGAGGAAAGCATGATCAACGATTACGTCCCCATCCTGATCCTCTCTTTGGTCGCGGGCGGCTTCGCTCTGACTAATGTTCTCGTGCCCTTCGTCGTCGGGCCGTACCGCCCAACCCGTGAGAAACTCTCGCCGTACGAATCGGGGATGACTGAAATCACGTCGCCGCGAGAGCGCTTTCCCATCAAGTTCTATGTCGTCGCCATGCTGTTCTTGCTGTTCGACATCGAGGCCATATCGTTTTACCCGTGGGCCATTCTGCTGCGATCTTTCAAGTTCGCAGGGTTTGTCGAGATGGCGATCTTTGTGGCCGTGCTTGCGGTGGGCTACGTCTACGTCTGGAGAAAGGGAGCCCTGGATTGGACATGAAAAGGCAGCTCGACATCGGCGGCGAGGGCGTGCCGATCATCGAGCCGCGGTCACTCCGCGCCGCGGCGGATACGGACTACCTTCCACTGCATCAGGGTGGCGCTCTGACGACAACCGTGAAGCAGATGGCAAGCTGGGGCCAGGCCAATTCCATCTGGCCCGCTCTTTTTGGCCTGGCGTGTTGTGCCATCGAGATGATGGCCATGAGCGCACCGCGCTGGGACCTCGCCCGGTTCGGAGCTGAGGCTTTTCGCGCGTCGCCTCGTCAGTCCGATCTGATGATCGTGGCGGGAAGGCTCTCGGTCAAGATGGCCCCCGTTTTGCGTCAGGTCTACGATCAGATGCCCGATCCCAAATGGGTGATCAGCATGGGAGCGTGCGCATCGACGGGCGGTGTTTTCAACAACTACGCAATCGTTCAGGGCGTGGACCAAATCGTCCCTGTCGACGTGTACGTGCCCGGATGCCCGCCCACGCCCGATATGCTGATGTACGGATTCACCATGCTTCAGGACAAGATCAAGCG
>QHBP01000088.1 GCA_003244175.1 Chloroflexota bacterium
CCGGCGCCGTTCGGTCCCAGCAGTCCGAAGATTTCACCGGCGTGGACCGTCAGGTCGACATTCTCGACCGCAATCACGTCGCCGTAAATTTTGGTCAACTCCCGAGCCGCCAACAGCGGCCTGCCCGTCATACTCGGCTCCATCCACAGTCCCATCGAAAGAACGCCCCATTATGGGGAACGGACCGACCCGACGCGAGAGATGCCAGCGACCTGGTCATTACCTACACTCGATCATGACAACTATTCGCCTGGCGCAGCCCCAGGATACGGCTGGCAGCATCCGTAGGCCGGCATCCAACCGAAAACGCCGCACGCGGGACCCAGTTGCGGCATTCGACCCGATTAGAGCGGATGTACATCTCCAGGCAGCTTGTCCCGGGATCGCACAGCTGCATGATCACAGCGCTGCCTCTTGTCAACGGTGAGATTCGTCTGAATTCTCCGGATCGAGCGACATTGGATCGCGTTACCCATGATGCTGTACCGGGACATAGTAGCCGGAGACGCCTGAGATCGACCATGTCACCGTGCGTAACGACCATATCGATGGCAGAGCGCGGGTGGGCGAGGATAAGCCTCGCCCCTACAGAAAAATGTCAAGCCAGACTTGCGTGCCGAAGCGCCTGCAACACAAGGGACACCCGAACGCTCTTGACGAGTTGCGATCTCTTTCCTCTCGTGCTACGCTAGTCACGATTGAGGCGGTTGTTCCCTCAGCGAGGAGGCGCGCAAAATGCAGAAAGCTTGCACGATATTTTCCGCGCTCTCCACTGCCCCGGCCGGCAGTGCGGAGCTTTGTCGCTGAGCGCACGTCGGGCCTAGCCCTCACCTTCAATCACTCCCGATCCGGCAGTGTCGCGTTCACACGCTTCTAGCATCACGGTGGACGTGCGCTCCCTCTCTTCGGCCGCGATTCTTCATGGACGTCGCTTGCATAGCGGCGCCCCGAACCAAAGGGAGACACAGGTGTCCACTCACGCACAAACAACCGACGCATCAATGGATGACGTCGCAAACACAACTCTCTCCGGCATCGTCTTTCGCAAGAACCAGGGACGGTACGCCGTCGACATCGGGAACGAAGTGGTGGAGTGCGGACTGTCCAACAGGCTGCACAAACGCCTCCTGTATCCCATCGCGGATCCGTCCTCACTCGCTCACCGGGTCGTGGGCGTAGCCGCAATCGAAACCGTCGACCCGATCGCCATCGGCGATGTGGTCGAGCTCGTGCCGGCCGGACACGGGGACGGCATGATCGTGGATGTGCGCCCGCGGCGCAATCAGCTTTCCCGGCGAGCCGCCGGTCCGAAGCCGTTGGAGCAGGTCATCGTCGCCAATGCCGACCGGTTCGTGCCGGTCATGGCCGTCGCTCGGCCCCACCCCTCGTGGGAGCTTCTCGACCGCTACCTGGCCGCCGCGGAGGAAGCGGAACTACCCGTCCTGATAGCGATTACCAAGATGGATCTGGCGGATCGCGCCGAGATCGAGGAACAGGCGGCACGGTTCGAGAACATTGGGTATCGCGTCTTACTCACGAGCGTGACGACCGGAGAGGGGCTCGCCGACCTGAAGGGAGAGCTTCGCGGCAAGATGTCAGTCGTGGCGGGAAAATCCGGAGTTGGGAAGAGCTCCCTCCTCAATGCCGTCCAGCCCGGGCTGGGGCTGAAAGTGTCAGAGGTGGGCCGCACCTCCAACAAAGGGAAGCACACCACCACTCACCTGGAAATGTTCCAGTTGGAGGGCTCCGGCAGCATCGTGGACACGCCCGGAATACGCGAGTTCGGCCTCTGGAATGTCGATGCCGCCTCTCTGGCGGATCTCTTCCGCGAGTTTCGTCCGTACCTGGGCCGTTGCCGATTCGGCGCGAGCTGCGCCCACGAGACAGAGCCCGGCTGCCGGATTCGAGACGCCGTTGAAGCGGGCGAGATCGATGCTCGGCGCTATCGGAGTTATCTGCGCATGGCAAAGGATATGCCACGAGGATAGTGTCAACCTCTGCGCCGACACCGTGCGCGTCCCGTACACTTCTTAATAGAGAGGCACAAATAGAGAGGCCACAAGACGGCGAGGGGGCCGCGTGAAGGTCATCCGGCACGGCGACAATCTCTGGCAGCTGATGCGCCTCCACTTGATGAACTGCTACCTCGTCCGCGAGGACGACGGGTACACACTCGTCGACACCAACCTCCCGGGAAGCACGGGAGCGATTCTCAAGGCTGCTCGGGCGCAGGGCCTGAAGATCGTGCGCGTGGTACTGACCCACGCGCACGGCGATCACGTGGGATCCGTCGACGCCCTCAAGGCGAGACTGCCGGACCTGGAGGTCATGGTCACGGCGCGGGACGCGCGATTCATGACGGGTGACTTCAGCCTCGATACGGGAGAGCCGCAGGCGGACCTCCGTGGCTCCTTTCCGGCGGTGAAGACTCGACCCACCCGCTTCTTGAGGCATAGCGGTCGCGTCGGCTCGCTCGAGGTTGTCTCGTCCCCAGGGCACACCCCTGGTCACGTCTCCTTTCTGGACAGGCGCGATGGCACGCTGATCGCGGGAGACGCCTTCTCAACGCGCGATGGCGTGGCCGTCGCCGGAATCCTGCGGCCACTCTTTCCCCTGCCGGCGCTTGCCACCTGGCACAAACCCACGGCCCTGGAGNNTTGCGCGAGCTACGTCCCGAGCGACTCGCGACAGGTCACGGCCCCGTCATCACCAACCCGCTGTCCAAAATGGATGGAGCGCTGAGCGAAGCTCAACGGCAGGTAATGGGCTACTAGTGGCCTTATACTCGATGTAGACTGTGACACAGCGCGATAATTACCAGGAGGGTGCGGATGGCGATCGAAATGCGTACGGAAGTGCGGGGTATGACGAGGGAACAAGCCCAGGGGTTCGCCTCGCAGGTGCTTCCTAAGATCAAAACGTTCCCCGGCTTCATCGCTCATGCCTCCGGTCCTAGTGAGAGCGGCTACTACGTGACCGAATTCTGGGAATCACAGCAGGCCCATGAGAAGTGGGTGCAGGAGGTGATCATGCCCGCTATGCAGCAGGCCGGCGC
>QHBP01000009.1 GCA_003244175.1 Chloroflexota bacterium
GGCGTGCGTGGGCTGCGGGCTGGCTCGTCGCCCGCGCGAACAGCTGCCGCATCTATCACAAATACGCGGCTTCGACGAACGCGTCGCGGCCCCTCGTCTTGTACTACATGCTTCGCAACATCCTTCTGTTTTCCTCGCGGGTCATCGGAGATCCGGTTTCGGTCGTGATGCTCAGGCGGCCACTCCTGTGGATGTGGGCCCTGGGGCCGCTGTTTGGTCTCCGGAGCTTTCGACACCCGTCCGTCAAGCTGGCGGTCCTGCGAGCGCTGGTTCATGCAGTGCGGGGCCGCGAGGGCAGGTGTTCAACGTACTCGCCGCCGTAACCAGATCTCCGCACCCACCAGCACCTGTATACTGGCGCACAAATGATGCGGAAAAAGCCAATGACAACGCAGTGGGACAGCGCGCACATTTCGGCGGATACGCTGCCCACCACGCCCGTGTACACCATCGTGGCTCCGGTCTTCAACGAAGAGGAGACTCTCCCACACTTCTACGACCGCGTGGCCGGCGTCATGGATGGACTGGGAGATCCATGGGAGCTCGTGCTGATCAACGACGGGAGTCGCGATCACTCCCGATCGGTACTGCGGTCGATTCACGAACGCGACGCGCGAGTGCGGGTGATCGAATTCTCGCGCAATTTCGGTCATCAAATCGCGATATCCGCGGGCCTCGATTACGCGCGCGGCCAGGTTGTCGTCATCATCGACTCCGACTTACAAGACCCGCCGGAGGTCATTCCGGAGATGGTCGGGCGCTGGCGGGAGGGTGCGGAGGTCGTCTATGCGCAGCGCTCGCGCCGGACCGGCGAGACGCGATTCAAGCTGTGGAGCGCCGCGGCTTTCTACCGGCTGATTGGGCGCATCACCTCCGTCGATATTCCGCGCAATACCGGTGACTTCCGCTTGCTCGATCGCAGGGTTGTGGACGCTCTGGTCGCGATGCGCGAGCACCATCGCTTCATGCGCGGCCTGTCGATGTGGGTAGGATTCCGGCAGGAGGCCGTGCAGTACGACCGCCGCGAGCGGTTTGCCGGCACCACCAACTATCCGTTCCGCAAAATGCTGCGCTTTTCCATTGACGCCATCACCAGCTTCTCTCATCTGCCGCTGCAGCTGGCCACGAGCTTCGGTTTTTTCCTGGCGGGCATCTCACTCGTGGGTATCTTGATCGCCGTCATTCTCCGCATCACGACCCACGCCATCGTGGGCCAGACGTCGACATTGATCATCGTGCTCTTCATGGGCGGCATCCAGCTTATTTTTCTGGGAGTCATCGGGGAGTACTTGGGCCGCATATACGATGAGGTGCGCGCTCGACCGCTTTATATCGTGCGGGAGGTCCTGGACGACGACGAACGAGTGTAGATGGCTGCGCTCGTAGTTATCGCTCATGTCCTGATCTTCCTGGCCGGGATCGCGATCGTCCTGCGGGTACTGAAGTCCGCGGTGCAGACGTTCGTGTTGCCGCGTGGCGTCAGGGACCAGCTTGCGCGTTTTGTCTTCGTCGCGATGCGCGCGCTCTTTGATATCCGTGTCCGCAAGCTTCAGTCTTACGCCGACCGTGACGGGTTCATGGCGCTTTATGCGCCGGTCACACTTTTGGCCTTGCTGCTCGTTTGGCTAAGTCTGATGATGGGCGGCTACATGCTCATGTTCTGGTCGCTCGGAGAAAGCTGGCACGACGCCTTGAAAATAAGCGGCTCGTCTCTGCTGACCCTCGGCTTCGCTACCGGCACGATGCTTCCGGAGACGTTCCTGACCTTCTCGGAGGCAGGCATCGGAGTGCTCCTCGCCGCGTTGCTAGTCGCGTACCTGCCGACAATCTATGGAGCATGGCAGCGCCGCGAGCAGGGGGTTGCAACTCTGGAGACGCGTGCCGGCTCTCCACCCTCAGCATGGGAGATGATAATCCGGTACCGCCGACTCGATCGCCTCGAGGCGATGGGCGCAATCTGGCCGGTATGGGAAGCTTGGTTCATCGACATCGAAGAGAGCCACACGTCGCTGTCGGCGCTGAACTTCTTTCGCTCACCGCAGCCCGACCGCTCGTGGATTACCGCCGCCGGAGTGGTGCTAGATGCCGCGGCCCTGATGAGCAGCGCAGTCGACGTCCCGCGGGACCCGCAACGGGAGCTCTGCATACGCGGAGGGTACATCGCGCTGCGCCGTATCGCGGCCTTCTTTCGCATCCCGTTCGACGCCGACCCTCCGCCGGACGCGCCGATCAGCGTGACCAGGCAGGAATTCGACGATGTATGCGACCTGCTGGCGGGGGAAGGGGTCGCCATGAAGCCTGGCCGAGATGAGGCGTGGCAAGCGTTTTCCGGCTGGCGAGTCAACTACGATGCCGTGCTGCTGGGCATCGCCGCCTTGACCATGGCGCCCTACGCTCCCTGGGTGTCCGACCGTTCAAACTGGCGCTTGCGCCAATTTGTGTTGGGCCGGCCGCTCTCACCCTCCCAGTCCGCCGCTCACCCGGTGGAGGCGCGCGAGTCCTGACTGAGTGCGATGGCCCGCAGGTGTTTTCCACACGTGCGAATTCTGCGCTCTGCCGTCTCGGGTCGAGACATAGTTCGTATTCCTGGCTCATCTTTGATCACCTCCTCGTCCGAGCACGGCACCAGGAATCGCTGGATGCGCCGTAGAGCCTCGCCGACTGACACAGCCTGCGGAGTAGAACAGAGCTAATGATGAGGTTAGCGTCTGGAACGCCTGCACGCAGCGGCCGACTCCGAATTCGCGTTGCGCTCATGGAAGTAGCGTGGGCCCGCAGTGGATCCGTACGCGCGAAAGAGAGCGGGTCATCGCCGTGTAGATTCTTCCCGTCTGACCCTTGCAAGAGGAAACGCGAGCATCGGAGCGCGCGCTGCATCGACGCCTCAAAAGCGCTCTTGCGACACCACCGTTGACGCCGAGCGAAGACCTGGATCCTTGCGGCGCACGGACTGACAACGCCCGAGTCGCTCACTGAACTATTGTCAAGATGTGACAAAACGCGAGTGAGCAGCGTTACATAGACACCAGTACCCATGTCCTCCGCACGGGCACGAGGTGACGCGGATGCGGACGCAGAGAGACATGTACGGAGGAGTGCGCGCTACATCACCGGCCAATGACACTATCGTCAAGATGTCAGTAAACGCAAGCGCAAAGCGTCACGCGGACACCGGTAGCGAAGCGTGCGTCCACGGGAAGAGGTGACTCGGGATGCGGACGCGCTTCTCGCTGGCACCCCTGGAGCCGAGCGTGCGCGGGACGCGATGAGCCTCTGAGACTACGACACGACGAGCTGATTCATCCCGAAGTTGACATGGCGATGGAAAGTCAGCGTGACGCGCACCGTCAACGTCGTACCGGCGGTCACTCGCGGAATGCGAAACGAGATGTGTCCCTGGCCGGCGCGGTTGGTCGTGCCACCTTTCAGCCTGAGCAACACGTGATTGCCGTCGCGCACACTGGCCGCGAGGCGCGCTCCCTTGACCGGAATGTTCTTGGCAAAGACGCGCGCGTAAACCACCTCGAGCTGCCGGCTGTGGGGATGCAGCTGGGAGAACCATTCCATGACCGTCGATTCGGGCCAGGAGAGGTGCTTGGTGGACAGGGGACGCGGTGGGGCCGCCCGGGCGGTGTGAGCCCGGACGAAGGTCTGGCCGGCGAGGGCGGTCAAACCAAGAACTGCGACGATGACTAGAAGGGTGCGGCGCATTCAGTTCTCCATCGCTAGAGCGTTTGGCGGTCTCAAGATTATCTCTGATTCGACCTTCCGCCTCACCAAATGTGCGTCCCAGCGGTCGCACGTTCCTGCCCCTGGCGGCCGGGCACGTTGGTGGGCTAGTCCGTGAAGTCTTCGGTCAGCCAGGTACCGTTAGAGGCGTAGTAAATCCCGATGCCGATCTGATGATAGGCGCTGGAGAGGATGTTGCACGCATGGTTGACGGTGTGCGCGCAGGTATAGGCATCGTGGGGCTCGCCCATCATCAGGCTGTCGAGCGCCTGCAGGTTGCTGGCCTCATTCGCGCTTCCGTCCATGCCCACGTTCTCACCCGCCATCTGGAAAGGAACACAGATGTCGGCGGGGAATTGATCGTGCGAGATCGAGCCTACCTGACTCATGTGTACCGAGTGACCGTACGAGCCGACACAGCTCCCGGTTCCCATGCTCTCTGTCTGATTGAGGGAGTATGGAGGGAGACCGGCGTTCGCTCGATCCCCATTGACGATGGAGAGCATCAAGCTCATGCACGCCTGCTCGGTCGACGCGCTCACGCACGAGCCTGAGGCCGGACCTGAGCTTGCGACGCTTGCCGGGTCGTCAGCGTACTGGGGGAAGAAGGCGATGCCCTCCTCAACCATTTGGTAGATCAGGACGTCGTTACCCGCAATCGCGGGGGCCTGCACCGTGACCTGGAGGGTGGCAGACTGGCCCGGGGCGATGTTCGTGGGTAGGGCATACCCCTGATCGGTGAAGAGGGCGCCTCCAGGTACGCTCGTGCTACCGGGAGCGGCGAAGGCGATCCGCAAATGGATGGGGTAGCTTCCGCCGGACTGCCATGTCCCCGAGCCTGTATTGGTCACAGTGACGTAATACGCCGCGCTGCCACCGGGACTGAAGATGGCGGGCTGGCCGGAGACACGGTAGCTGCTGGCGAGAGCCGAGGGCGGGACCGGCCCGCTTCCGCTGACGCTCACGGCGGTGTCGGCGTACTGGGGGAAGAAGGCGATGCCCTCCTCGACCATCTGGTAGATCAGGATGTCGTTTCCCGCGGTGGCAGGCGCCGATATGGTCACCTGGAGCGTCACGCTCTGGTCAGGGACTACGCTCGCCGGCAGAGCATAGCCCTGGTCGGTGAAGAGCGTGCTGCTGGGAACACTGGTGCCGCCCGGAGCCGCGAAGGCGATCCGCAAGTGGAAGGGGAAGGTGCCCCCCGGCTGCCACGTCGAGCTGCCGGCATTCCTAAGCGTGACCGAAAACGTCGCCGAGCCACCGGCCGCCAAACTTGTGGGTTGGCCGTAGACGGCATAAGACGCCGCATTGGTACCGTTCGCCAAAGCGTGCGTCGACTGGGCGAACGGAGTCAGCGCGGCAGCTCCGACCGTAGCAAGGCAGACCAAGAACCTGTTGAGTCGCAAGACAAATCACCTTCCCCGTGCAACGATGTTCACCGGGTCAGCGTACACTGCCGCGGCGCTTTCCGGCTAGGGGAATAGGTCCCGCCATTTAGGGGACCGCGGACTATGCGCTTGGCCCCTATGTCGGACGCACGACCGCATCAAGATCTCGCCCCTGGATGGATGCATCGATGAGCTCGACGACATGCGAGGCCGGCATTTCCTTCCCCATCCGCCGCAGATTCGCCTGGATCTGAAGATGACAGCCCGGGTTGGCGGTGACCAGAATATCCGCCTGCGCCTCCCACACGTTGCGTGCTTTGCGCTCGCCAAGGGCGCGTCCCGCTTCCGGTTGCAGAAGGTTGTATGTTCCCGCCGACCCGCAGCAAATGTCTCGCTCCCGCGGCACCTCCCGCATCTCGAGCCCGGGAATTTGCGCCAGGAGACGCCGTGGTTGTGATGTTATGCCCTGGCCGTGAGCCAGGTGACAGGCGTCATGGTACACGGCCGTGGCGCGCAGCGGGTGACGCTCGGCAGCCGGACCGAGCTCGCAGAGAAGCTCCGAGACGTCGCGCACTTTGTCGGAGAATCTCTGCGCACGATCCGCGTATATCGGATCGTCCCGTAGCAGGTATCCGTACTCCTTGAGCATCGAGCCACAGCCCGCGACGTTGATCACCACCGTATCGACATCCGTGCCCTCGAAGTTGTCAATGGTCTGTCGAGCAAAGTTCATCGCCTCCCGCTCGCGCCCCGCATGCTGGGAAAGAGCTCCACAACAGCCCTGCCTGGGAGGCGTCATCACGACACAGCCATCAGCCGAGAGGACGCGCGCGGTGGCGGCATTGACGTGGGGAAAGAGCACGCGTTGCACGCAACCCAGCACCATTCCCACGCGACGCCTCTCGGTCCCCATCGCCGCGATCCTTCGCGGAAGCGGGCGTCCACCGGCTGGAATTGGGGGCAGCAGTGCCTCGAGTGAGGCGACCGAGGGCGGCAGCCGCCCGAGCAAGCCGCTGCCTCGTACCACTTTCTGAGCGCCGCTATGCTGATACAGGGCAAGCGGAGCGGTCACGAGCCGCAAGCGTCGGGGATAGGGGAAAAGCCGGAAAATCATTTCTCGAAACGCACGCTCGGCAAGCGTCCGCGGGTATCGTCTTTCTACCTGCTGCCGAGTGCTCTCGATGAGCTTCCCGTACTGAACGCCCGAGGGGCAGGCCGTGACACAGGCCAGGCAACCGAGACAGCGGTCGATGTGGCGCACCCAGCCGGCGTCCATCGGCTCCCCTTCCAGGGCCTCTTTCATCAGATAGATGCGGCCTCGAGGAGAATCCATCTCCTCGCCCCAGAGCACATAGGTGGGGCAGCTAGGGAGGCAGAATCCGCAGTGCACGCAC
>QHBP01000434.1 GCA_003244175.1 Chloroflexota bacterium
CCCAGCCAGCCGGCCGAGGTCGTATAGGCGGGATATCCCGTTTGCCGCATTTCCGCCTCACGCTTCCCGCGCGTCGGCTCGTTGCGGCGAAGGATCTCGAGCGCCTCATCCGGCGTCAGGGCATCGGTGATGTAGCGAAAGTCGATGCAGGAGACGATCTCCTCCGGCGACATATCGGCAAGCAGCTTCCACACCGGCTTCCCCTCGACCTTGGCATAGAGGTCCCAGACCGCATTGACGAGGGCCGCCGTGGCAAGGTGAATCACTCCTTTTTCCGGCCCGATCCAGCGTAGCTGACTGTCGCCGGTGATCAGGCGCCAGAAAGCCGCCATATCGGCGGTGAACGACTGCAGCGTGCGGCCCAGAAGGCATGGCTTGAGTGCCTCGACGGCGGCCACCACGACCTCCGTTCCACGTCCGTTGGTGAACGTGAGGCCATGTCCCTCGAGTCCCCTCGGACTGTCCGTCTTGAGCACCACATACGCGGCCGAGTAATCGGGATCCTTGTTCATGGCGTCCGACCCATAGAGCGAACGCGACGTAGGAAAGCGAATGTCCAGAGCAACCACCTGTGTAATCGTTAGGGGTTCCAATCTCTCCCTCCTGTGCGTGAGATCTCCCGCGCCTCCCCGGGAAGCTCTTCCCACTCCGCGCGGCCGGATGGCCACACTTCTTCGGAGGCGGGAGCAAGAATCTGTCGAATCCGGGACAGCAGCTCGGGATCAGGCTCCATGGCCGAAGACTCCACATTCTGATCGACCAGCGCCGGAGTGTCCATGCCGATCACCGTGCTTCGAATCCCTGGCAAGCCCAGTGCGAATTGGAGGGCAAGATCCGACAGCCTGGCTCCACGCTCCCGGCAAAGGGCGGCCGCGCGTTCGCAGGCCGCGCACAGAGTCGCCGATGCGGGATGCCACCCGGGAGGTCCGGAGTCACTCAATAGCCCCATACCCAGCGGACTGGCGTTGAATATGATGGTTCCTCGCCTCTCCGCCAGCGGTATCAGCTCTTGCAGGTCAGTGTTGAACAGGCAGTAACGGCAGTAGCTCATGATCGCGTCGAGGGTGCGCGCCTCCATGGCGCGCCGCAATACGCCCGGAGGATACGCCGATACGCCGATGTACCTGCACGTTCCCGCCCTTTTGAGGCGTTCCAGGGCGTCGATGGTTTCACCCAGGATCTGTTCGGGCGCACCGAACTCGATATCGTGAGCCAGCAGGATGTCGACGTAATCGCTCCGTAGGCGCTTCAAGCTCTCCTGGGCGCTGCCCTGAATGCCTTTGGATGAAAAGTCGAAGACGTCTCGGTCGTAGCGTCCCGCCTTCGTGCAGATCACGACCTCGTGCCGGCGCCCGGCCAGCGCCCGCCCCAGCACGTCCTCCGCAACCGTCAGGCCATAGTACGGACTGACATCAAAAAAGGTGATGCCCCTGTCGATGGCGCGATGCACGGACGCGATACCTTCCGCCGGATCGATGTCGCCGTACACGTTGCCCAGCGGGGCGGCCCCGTATCCCAGCCGCGAAATGTCGGGCAGACCCGGTCTGATTCCAAGGACCTGACCGTGCCGTCGCATCCGATCACCTGTCCGCAATGCCGTAGACCCGAGCCGCCGTTCCGCCAAGCAACGCGTCCATCTCAGCTGGAGTCCGCCCCTCGAGCGCTCGGTTTGTCTCCGTCCACACAGTCGCGTAGTCGTCACCACTGAGGGTTGCATAAGGCCAGTCACTGCCGAACATCAGCCTGTCCACCCCGAAGCAGTCGATGGCCACATCGATGTACGCCTTGATGTCCGCCGCCGTCCAGGCGCCCCAGCTCGCGGCGGTGTTGAGCCCGGATATCTTGGCGTACACGTTGGAGCTGCTCGCGGCGGCAGCCAGCTGCGTCGCCCATGGCTCCATCTCCCCTGTCTTGATCGGCGGCTTGGCGAGATGGTCGATGATGATCCTCAGATCCGGAACGCACTCCGCCACGGTGGGGACATGCCTCAAATGGTTGGGGAACACCGCCACGAAGTCGAAGGGTATCTTGCGTTCCGACAACACTCTGAGCCCTTCGATGGCGGACTCCTGCATGATCCAGTCGGGGTCGGGTTCGTCGTGAATGAGGTGGCGCACGCCGCGAAAGGCCGGATGCAGAAGATAGCGGTCCAGGGCCAGTTCGGCCTCCCGAGGTTCGAGTAGCGGCACCCATCCGACGACCGCGCCGATCCATAGGTAGCGATCGGCCTGAAGGAGCATGTACTCGGTATCGGCATACGAGTTGGCCGCCTGGACGAGAACCGTGGAGTCGATGCCCGCCGCCCGTAGCTGTGGTTCAAGTTCCGGCGGCTCGAAGGTGCGGAGCAGGGGGGGATAGTTCGGCGTGAGCCACGGGTACGCGACTCGCTCCAAATTCCAGAAATGCTGGTGGGCATCAACCCTCATGCGCGATGCATACCTCCCTTGTCTAATTCCCAGCCCGATGTGCGCAGGAGTGACGTTACGGCGCCTGCGCTGCAGCGTCGCCGGAATGAGCAGACACAGCGCCCGTCATCAAGCTGACGGCTTGGTCCATATTGGCCGCTGGTAGAAGCGTGCCGACCCGGCGGCCGGTGCGCAATACAATCATGCGATCCGCGACCTCAAAGACATGCGGCATGTTATGGCTGATAAATATGACGGTTGCCCCACGATCTCGTACGCGCTGCATCAGTTGGAGAACCATGGCAGCTTGAGCGACACCAAGGGCGGCGGTTGGCTCGTCAAGAATGACGATGTCCTTCCCCCAAAGAACGGTGCGGGCGACCGCAACAGACTGGCGCTGACCGCCCGAGAGCGTATCGACCGTCTGCCGAGCCGAGCTCAGCTTCACCGAGAGCCCCAGAAGGTGTTCCTGTGCTTGCTGCCGCATGGCCCTCTGATTCACGAAACCGAGGCGACCCAGAACGCCGGGCAGCAAGAGCTCGCGGCCCAGAAAGAGGTTGCTTGCGACGTCGAGATCGGGTGCGAGCGCAAGATCCTGATAGACGGTTTCAATCCCATTGCTGCGAGCGTCGCGCGGACCATGAAACTCGACCTCTCGGCCGTGAAGCTTGATGGTTCCAGTATCCGGCCGCAGCGCACCGGAGAGAATCTTGATAAGGGTTGACTTTCCGGCGCCGTTGTCACCAAGAAGTGCGACAATCTCGCGCGGGTAGGCCTCGAAGTCGACGTTTTCAAGAGCCGTAACACTGCCAAAACCCTTCGAGATTCCGCGCGCCTCAAGAACGGGCTGGGCCTCGGCACTCTCAGCGGCGACCATAAAAGTTCCCCCTACAGGGCCAACCGGCGCTTGCGCCATTGGTCGACCCATACAACGGCGATGAGCAGTGCGCCTTCGACGACGCGCGAGAAAAATGCGTCGACGTTCAACAGGTTGATCCCATTGGCGATCATGTTCACCAGAAGCACACCCATGAAAGTGCCGGCTATCGTTCCGCGCGCCCCGAATAGGCTGGCGCCACCCAGCACCGCGGCGGAGATGGCATCGAGCTCATATCCGGTGCCGGAGTTAGGATCGCCAAGACTCAGGCGAGAGGTCAATAAGATGCCTGCAATGGCGGCGAGGAATCCACTCGTCGCATAGACGAAGAGCGTCGTTGAGCGAACGTTGATGCCGGCGAGTCGCGCACCTTCCGGGTTGCTCCCAAGAGCGTAGATGTGGCGTCCCAGCCGGGTGAAGTGAAGAACGAGCCCGCTGACGATACACACGCCTGCCAACACGAGAAACAGATTCGGAACCCCGAGTGTGACGCCGATTCCAAAATCCGTGAACCCGGAGGGATTGAACGTCACGTCCAATCCGCCCCCCATCATCTCGGTGACACCCCGCAGGATTCCGAGCATGCCCAGAGTCACGATAAAAGGCGGCAGCTTCTGGGTGTCAATCAGCGCGCCGTTGAAAAGACC
>QHBP01000234.1 GCA_003244175.1 Chloroflexota bacterium
GGCGGAGGACCCGGGGGCAGTGGACGCGATATTTGCGGACTGGCAATCGGCATCGGACGATCTCCACGAGCTGTCGGATCCCATCCAGTCGCAGTACCACGAATTCTTCATAGTCGTCGGATGCCGCTATCAGGGACGGCCAGCAAGTCGGTGTGTATACATCTGGGTGGACAAGGACTTCGCGATGTATCGGGGCTGGATTCAAGGATTTCCAAAGAAGCTCGGTTCCATCCATATGACGCGCACCATGCCTGTCGGAAAGGCAGCCTGCAAACTTCAACCGGGTACGAGGTTCGGCGCGACGTGCACCGCCAATGACCGTCAGATTGCTCGTGCGGTCGTGACTCTGACCGGCATCTCAGAGAGCGGTCCAAGTGTCAATGGACCTGCGATGCACAACACGCGCCACTTTCCCGCCTATAACGGTTTTGTGCCCGACGTGTTTGAGCTCGTCCGGGCCGGGGGATACGACCGGGAGGTCACTGAGATCTGGGAGGGCGACGCGGAGCTGACGTTCTATCCGGGCTCCATTGAGAATCTTCAGGCTATAGCGCCGCGAGAAGTCGTCAAGGGCTATCGTTTCACGTTCGGCTATAGCGTCGATGGAGGCGAAGTCCTGGCGCAGCACAAGAAGGAGATGACCGTATGAGACGCGCCTATGTGACGCACGGGGGACGACCGGCCTGGGGAATCGTCACCGAGGACGGGATTGAGCTGGGAGACGGTACGCGCATCAACGCCGCCGACGCCCACTACCTTCCTCCCGCATCGCCAACCAAGATTGTGGCGACCCACCTGACGTACCGAAGCCGGGTCGAGGAGTACCAGATGGCTCGCCCGCCGAAGGCGCCGTCGTACTTCCTGAAGCCGCTTTCCTCGATGTCCCATCACCGCGCGGTGGTTGCCCGGCCGCGTGGATGTCGCTTCCTGAACTACGAGGGAGAGATAGTCGTTGTCATGGGGCGTCGGTGCACCAACGTCTCGATAGATGACGCTCTCGATCATGTGCGTGGCTACACTATCGTCAACGATTGGGGCGTGCACGACTTCCGCCACGCCGATCGCGGGTCGATGTTCAGGGTCAAGGGCCAGGATGGTTTCTGTCCGATCGGTCCGTTCATCGTGGATGCGGCTGACGTCGATCCCGACGACCTGACGCTGCGGACCTACGTCAACGGAGAGATTGTGCAGGAGGGCAATACCGGCCGTGACCTCCTCTTCCCTTTTGCCTACCAGATCGCCGACATCTCACGGCTGATAACGCTGGAGCCGGGTGACCTGCTCCTGACCGGCACCCCGGCAAACAGCCGGCCGGTGGAGATTGGCGATGTCGTGGAGGTCGAGGTCGAGGGCATCGGACGGCTGGAGAACACGATAGTCGAGCTCGATCGCGATCTCGTCCCAGTGGGCGAGCAGCCGCGGGTAACGGCCGAGACGCTGCATGTGGCTTTGGCCATTCCCGAGGAGGAAGCCGAGCGGGAAGTGGCCGCGACGCGCTAGCGCGAGTCGGACTGAATATGTACTGAGGAGACCCGATCTTTCAGCGGCGAATGTTACAGGGCTTTTTTTGCCGCTTCTCGCGTGGGCACACCTCGAGACGAACGATCTTCCGCGGGCCGAACCCCTGGCCGAGCTGGCTATGGAGCGAGCGACCGCCACTGGTATGCGCCTTTACCTGGTCGATGCCCTCCCGGTCAAAGGCATGGTGCAGAGAGACGGCCGCCACTTGCAGGAAGCTGAGCGCACGTTTTAGGAATGGGCTGCAACTGGCGCACGCGCTTCGATACTCCCGCGCCGAGGGCTGGATACTACACGAGAGCGGTCTGAATCAGAGCGACCAGGGGAATCGGGAAGCGGCCTTGCAGCGGTTGGAGGAGGCGCTGGCCGTCTTCCGCCACCTGAGTATCAGGCCCCTCATTGAGCGAACGGAGCGAGCGCTCACCTTGATTCGGTGAGTGGCTGTCCTCGCTCGCGACGAGGAGGCACCGCTTCCTCACCGTATGAGTCTCCAGCCACGCCACCCTTCTCTGAAAACGGGTCCTGTAGTGAACCGCGCGATGATCCCACGCGCAGACACGTGTGTGGCTTGAAGTACTCAATGACGTATCTGTTGACGCGTTGCGTCCCGGCCTTTTTCTTCCAGCCCGGCATCCTTAGAATACAAGGCGCGCAAGAAAGACTCAGGTCAAGCGTCTTGATATCGACGGGACTTAAATTATGTCGATCTGGAGGGACTCACATCGAGGCTGAGGGGGATGGCCGGCGTGTTAAAAGGGAAGGTACGGCAATCGATCGAGTTGGGGAGTGGGACGCACAGGGGGAAGGAAAACAATCCGAAAATCGGAGGATGACATAGAGAATCGCATGGGCGGGTGCCCTGTCGGGTGCCCTGGGGGCGATGAGGTGCGAACGGTGCTCGATGCGCTGCAAGGCTCGCGAGACGCGATTAGGGGTCGGGCAGAGCAAAACGCCGACTATCGCGCTTGGCTGGAGCAGTTTGGCAGAGACGTCTTAAAGGCGGTTCTCTAGAGCCGGCGTGCTTACGTCGCCGAGTTTTGGGGCCGGAGTCCGGGACGGCGCGAGTGACAGGTCACATAACAGCAGCGGGAGTCAGTGGCAGAGCTTGAGCGTGAGGTCCGCGTGGGGATCAGCAGGAGCTGACCCTGCGTTCTACCCAGCCCCGGCACAGTTCCGGGCTGAGTGGTGGCGAGAGGTGCCGAACCGGGCGCAAGGTCGTGACTAGAATGTGACATACGCTTGTCTCATTTGCTTGCGATCAGGGAGAAGATCATGGCGGGCACACTCTCTGTGCCGGGAGCCGAGGAGTCGCGTTTCGATGTCATCGTGGTCGGCGCGGGCATCAATGGCGCGGGCATTGCCCGCGACGCCGCTTTGCGCGGTCTACGCGTGCTGTTGCTGGACAAGAGCGGTATTGGATCGGGAACGTCGAGCTGGTCTACTCGGCTGATTCACGGCGGATTGCGTTACCTCGAACACTACGAGATTGGACTGGTGCGCGAGTCACTGCGCGAGCGCGAGATTCTGTTGCGCATCGCTCCCCACCTTGTTCGTCCACTCCCATTCCTCATTCCCATTTACGAGGACAACAAGCGCGGCCCACTCTTGATTCGCCTGGGGATGATGGCGTACGACGCGCTGTCCCTTGATAAGAGCGTGCCGCACCATTCAATGTTGACCCGAGACGAGCTTCTGCGGCGCGACCCCGGACTGAAACGCGAAGGACTTCGGGCGGCAGCTTTGTATTACGATGCGCAGGTCGAGTATCCCGAGCGCCTGGCCTTTGAGAATGCGCTGTCCGCCAGGGAACAGGGCGCGGTCATCCACACCTACGCACACGTCGACTCGCTGCTCACGACAGGGAAGCGTGTCGATGGGGTTGCGTTCACCGATCTCCTGGAGGGCACGCGGCACCAGGCGCGTGCCCCAATCACGATCAACGCCGCGGGACCGTGGGTGGACGAGCTGCTTGCCAATGACCGACTTCACCCCGACCGGCAAATAGGTGGTACCAAAGGAAGCCACGTCGTGGTCATGCCTTTTCCGGGAGCTCCTCACGAGGCTTTGTACGTCGAGGCCGGCACCGATCATCGTCCCTACTTCATCGTGCCTTGGAACGATATGTACCTCATCGGAACGACGGACACGCGCTACGAGAGTGATCTCAACACCGTTGTCCCCGATGAATCGGAGATCGACTACTTGATCCGCGAGACCAACGGGGTTATACCGGATGCCGGATTGACCCGGGATGCGGTGCTTTACGCCTACGCAGGCGTTCGCCCGCTGCCCTTCAAACCCGCGGGCTCTGAAGGCGGGATCACCCGCAGCCACATCATTCGCGACCACGCTCCCGAGATCGAGGGTCTTGTCTCAATCGTCGGGGGCAAGCTGACGACGTACCGTAGTCTCGCGCAGGAAGCGGTTGATATGCTGTATCGGAAGATGGGAAAGAAACCATCTCCATGCGCCACTGCCCGAGTACCGCTCCCGGGCGCGCGGACCGCGGATTACGCCGCCTTCGCCCATGACTTCGCCTCCGGTAGTGGTCTTCCCGAGGAGGCGTCGCGCCAGCTGCTACGCGTATACGGCACGCGATCCACGCAGGTCGTCGAGAACGCGCATGGAGACGCGGACCTGCTAACTCCGTTCAGTGACACCGGCGCCATCGGCGCCGAGGTGCCGTTCTCCTTTGAGAAGGAGCTGGCCCGGACACTTCGAGACTCGCTGCAGCGCTGCACCATGGTTGGCTGGGGGCCAAGTGTGGGAATTGGCGCCGACGAGAAGGCGGTCGAGATTGCCGTACGTCATCTCGGATGGACCCAGGACAGGGCCCGTGAGGAAGTGGCGGCGTATCGAAAGTACGTCGAGCGGTACAAGCCTCGCTCACTTTTGCCGCAGTCGCGAGATGAATGTCCTCATGAGTCCGCGACGCGGGTTCGAGACACTCAGTAGCTTTGGGCCACTAGACTCGGTAATTCCTGTCCACCTTCCCGTATAAGCACTCACGGCCACTCGACCCCCACGGCTTCACACGCTCGTAGTTCATCAGGTTGGATCGCCAATCCCGTCTTTTGGAGGCGATCCCACACCTGCTCCCAGTTTCGCCCTCGGACGGTGACGTGGCCGAGCTTGCGCGCGGGCCGCGATTCTTTCCCATACAGATGGACGGAAGCTCCCTGGACGTGCAGCACCGGTGCCAGAAGAGGGATGTCGCCGACCAGATTGACCATCGCGCACGGACAACGCGCATCCGTGGACCCCAAGGGCAGCTGGAGAATGGCTCGGAGATGGTTTTCGAACTGGCTCGTCTCGGCGCCCTCGATCGTCCAGTGCCCGCTGTTATGCACACGCGGCGCCATCTCATTCAGCATGAGCTCGCCCGCGACCTCAAAAAACTCGATCGTCAGCACGCCGACGTAGTCAAGATGCTGGAGCAGGCGATCCGCGTAGATCTCCGCGGTGCGTTGCACGCCATCTGTCACACGCGGCGCTGGAGCCAACGACAACCGGAGGATGCCGTCCCGATGATGATTTTCGACAAGCGGATAGGTGGCGCGCACGCCGTCAAAACCGCGTACCGCGATCAGGGAGAGCTCGCGCTGGAAGTCGACGACGGATTCCACGATCATGGGTTCGTTCCCGAGCGCCCTCCACGCGTCCTCGACACTCACCGTGTCGTCAAACAGAGATTGGCCACGTCCGTCGTACCCACCGCGTCTTCGTTTGAGAAGCAGAGGGCCGGGGAGATTCGTGAGGGCTTCGGCGGCTTCCTCGGGGCTTGCAACCGGGTGCCAGGGGACCACCGGAATATCCAGACGTTCGCACAGCCTCTTTTCCTCGAGACGATCTTGCGCGACCGCAAGCGCGGAGGTCGCCGGACAAACCGGCACGGACTGAGCCAGACTCTCTACCGCCTTCAATGGCAGGGCCTCGATCTCGTACGTGACCACGTCGACGCTGGAGGCCAGGCGGACAAGGGCCTCCTCATCGTCGTAGGGCGCGTGCATGACCGGCGCGAGCTCTGCTGCCGGCGCCCCGCCGGATGGGTCGAGAAAGGAGAAGTGGATGCCGAGCGGGTAGCCGGCGAGGGCGAGCATGCGCCCGAGCTGTCCGGCGCCAAGGACGCCGACCGTCTGGCTCTTACGAATGGACATCGGGCGACTCGATGTGATCCCCATCTGAGGCGGGCTCCAGCGGTTTCCCGGTCGCGGATCGCGCTTGCTCCTCTCGATAGCGCACCAGGGCTTCGCGAAGGTCTGGCCGCGTTCGGGCCAGAATCGCTCCTGCAAAGAGCGCGGCGTTGATGGCGCCCGCTCTTCCGATTGCCATCGTCGCCACCGGTACCCCCGCCGGCATTTGCACAATTGATAGCAATGAATCGACGCCGTGCAGGGCACGTGACTGCACGGGCACGCCGATAACGGGCAGGAGGGTTTTGGCCGCCGTCATCCCGGGTAGATGCGCTGCCCCGCCGGCCGCGGCCACGATCACGTGGAGACCACGAGACTCGGCTGTCGCCGCATACTCAAACAACAGATCGGGAGTTCGGTGCGCCGATACAATGCGCGCTTCGAATGGAACCAGCAAAGCGCGAAGCGTTTCCGCGGCGTGACGAACGCACTCCCAATCGCTATGGGAGCCCATGATCAAACCGACAAGCGGCTGTTCCAGTGTCAACGGACTCCCGGCCACGCAATGATGGGCAATTATATGGGGTGTGGTCGGTACACTGGGCGGGAGGATCTTGGCTTTATGGCCGTGGACAGCGCAACCGACGTGACGTCCAGTGTTGCCGGCCACAGTGCCGAGCTTCGGACATTTCTATTCGCGGATGTTCGCGGTTACACCCGCTTCACACAGGAGCGAGGAGACCGGGCGGCAGCTGCGCTCGTCGCCAAATTTGCCGGCCTCGTGCGCGACCTCGGGCACGGACGCGAGGGCGAGCTCATCGAGCTGCGCGGCGACGAGGCGCTTGTCGTCTTCGGCTCGGCTCGTCAGGCTTTGCGGTGCGCTGTTGAGATGCAGCAGCGTTTCCGGAGAGAGACGGAAGCGGATCCGGACCTGCCGCTGAGGATCGGCATCGGCCTGGATGCGGGTGAGGCCGTGCCGGTTGAGGGCGGATACCGTGGAGAAGCGCTCAACCTGGCATCCCGCCTGTGCAATCTAGCGCAACCAGGCGAAGTGTTGGCCAGCGAAGGTGTCGTCTATCTCGGCCGCCGGGTGCGCGGACTGATCTTTGCGGAGCGGGGATTGGTACCGCTCAAGGGATTCGACGATCCCGTGCGAGTCATTCGCGTTCTCGCCGAAGGGGAGCCGCTCCGGGCAAACGAGGCGCTGTTGGGGGAGAGCGAAGCCTTTAGCCGCGGGGATATCCAGCTGCCGATAGGAGGTTTTCTGGGAGCCCTTCCGTCCGGTGTCATGGTCGGTCGGGCCGAGGAGTGGCAGGAGATCATGTCGGACATGGACAACGTCGCGCAAGGTGCGGGTAGGCTTGTGCTCCTGTCGGGTGAGCCCGGTATCGGCAAGACGCGCCTTGCGCAGGAAGTGACCCTCAAAGCTCGGCATTGGGGATTCATGGTCGGCACGGGCCGGTGTTACGAGCAAGAGCAAACGGTGCCATACTATCCGTTCGTTGAGTGTTTAGCATCCCTGTATCGTGAGAGTCCGGGTTCGATCCGCGCCGAGCTCCCTTCCCGATGGTCGCAGCTCATTCGACTTCTGCCTGACGAGCTGGGCCCAGCGCCGGAGCGCGAGGCGGACGGGCAGGAAGACCAACAACGCTTGTTTCGGGCCGTCGTCGGCTTCTTGCAAGCTCTTGGCGAAACACAGCCGGTCGCACTGCTGCTCGACGATCTGCACTGGGCGGATGACTCCTCGCTCAAACTCTTGCAACATCTCGTGCGATACACGCGAGCGGATCGGATTCTGTTCGTCGGCACCTACCGCGATGTGGAGGTGGGGAGGCAGCATCCGCTCGAGTCGTTCTTACTCGACCTCGGTCGGGAGGCCCTTCTGACCGACATTGCCGTGCGCCGTTTGGATGAACAGGGCACGCGGGAGCTTCTTTCCGAAATGCTGGGAGATAAGGAGGATCTCGCCGGCCTGGCGGAGTTGGTGTACGAGCGCACGGAGGGGAACGCATTTTTCATCCAGGAGATGATCAGGGCCCTGGTGGAGCGGGGGGATGTGTATCGCCAGAACGGACACTGGGAGCGCCGTAAGGTGCAGGAGATGGAGGTGCCGAAGAGCGTTCGCTCCGTCATTGGCCAGCGCCTCTCCCGGCTGAGCATCGACGCCCAGGAGATCTTGCGGGACGCCAGTGTCCTCGGCCAGACGTTCCAATTCGATGACCTCCTGGCGCTGGGAAACGCGAGCAGCCGCAATCCACGGCCCGGCTCTCGGGAACCGCACATGTGGACCGAGGATGAGGTGGATGCGGGCCTTGAGGAGGCGAGGACAGCCGGTCTCGTGCGAGAGGCAGACGGAGACCACTACGCTTTCGAGCACGCGCTTGTTCAACAAGCGCTGTACGCGGAGCTGTCGACACGACGAAGGAAAAGGTTACACCTCGCTGCTGGAACCGTGCTGGAAGGCCTGTCGGAGAGGGCACGCGTGCGTCGTGCATCGGAGCTCGCCTGGCACTTTCTGGAGGGCGACGACGCCGAGAGAGCCCTGCCGTACGCGATGATGGCCGGTGATCAGGCGGAGGACGTTTTTGCTCACGGCGATGCAGAGCGTCAGTATCGAACCGCGCTCGAGCTCGCCCAGGACCTCGAGGACGTGCCGAGCGAGGCGGAAGCACTGGAAAGGATGGCTGGAGTGCTCGTCATCGTGGCCCGGTACGACGAAGCGCTGGATACTCTCGAGCAGGCGGCTTCTCTTCACCGAGCCGGCGGCAATCTGGATGACGAGGGGTGTGTGGTCGCGCAGATCGGACAGGTGCACTACCTACGAGGTACCTACGATGTCGGCATCGCGCGTCTTCGGCCTGTCGTATATCTGCTGGAGCACGACGAGTCCGGGGGAGACAAGGACAACCTGGCTCTAGCTTCGCTCTACGCGTCTCTCGCCCGTTTGCATGTGTTTCCTGGTCAGGATGAGGAAAAGCTGGCCCTCGCACAACGTGCCGCCCAGCTCGCCGAGTCGACAGGCGACGAGGCCCTCTTGACGGGTGCGCGGGTGACCATGAGCGATGCTCTGTGGAGAGCTGGACAGGACGAGGAGGCCATCCGAGTGCTGGAACCAGTGATATCGCGCGCTGAGTCTACCGGTGATCTCAACAACCTCGCACGTGCACTGAGTAACGCCGCGACGTATTATGCCCGGCGAGGCGAGTTCCAGAAGGATCGCTCCTACTACGAGCGCATGCTTCGCGTGGTTGAGCGCCGAGGGGACAGAGGTCAGATCGTTCTTGCGGCCATGTCCCTGAGCTCCAACGCGTTTCTCATGGGGGAGTGGAAGCGCTCCCGCGAATATCTGGTGCGGGCCGAGGGCGTCATCGCGAAGATCGGAGCGTCCCGGCTCTCTTTGTGGCCCATTGCCGCGAGAGCGTGGCTCGAGCTGCGCGAAGGCAATCTGGAGGCGGCCTTGTACGAGGCGGAGAGATGTCGTGACGCAGCGGAAAACGTCGGCGATATGGACTACCAGCGCCTGGCGGAGCGAGTTCTGGCCGAGATCGACGAGGAGCACAGCCTGCCCGAGGCGGCTCTGCGCCGGCTCGAGCCATGGCTCCAAGACCCACGGGGAGCTGCCGATTCCGGTATTCAGCGTCAGATTGCGCGGGCCTGCCTCGAGCTGCGGCGTTGTTCCGAGGCTCAGGAGGCCGCTTCGCTCGCAGTCGGCATTGCGACAACCGATAAGGACCAACCCGAGCTGGTTGAGGGACTCACCGTGCAGGGAGCGGTGAAAGCGGCTGCGGATGATTGGGTGGAAGCGGCTGCACTTTTCGATCAAGGCCTCTGGGGCGCCCGACGGATGCCCTTTCCGCTTGGAGAAGCCGATGCTCTTTTCGAGTACGGAAGAATGTGCGCACGCAAAAAGGATGTGGCTCGCGCTACCGACCTGTTCTCCCGAGCCGGCGACCTGTACTCCCGACTGGGAGCGATTCGGGACGTCGAGAAGGTACGGATCGCTCTCGATCTCGTGGCTCCCGACGTGGAGCCGACGAGCCGAGAAACGAGCGCCGGCCGTTGAGGAGTGCGAGCGCCTCCACACGCGCTCCGCGTCGTCAAGCCGTGGCCGCTAAGAAGCCGCGCTATTCGGTCAGCGCGCTGGTGACGTACGACGCCTGCCCGCTTCAGTACTTCGATAGGTTTGTGCGGCGCATTCCACCTCCACGGAGCGACGCGCTGTTGCGTGGCCTCGCCGTCCATTCACTGATCACCCGCCACTTCGGCCAGGCTCCACTTATTCCGCTCCCGGTAGAGGCGGACGTCCAAGCGCTGGTGGACGCTTTTTCGCGGTCCCGCTTTCATTGCAGACCGCTCGCCGTCGAGAAACCCTTTCTTCTCGACATGACGCTCGGGCACGTATACGGACGGATCGACCTTGTGCTGCCGCAAGGTACGGATGGCCTGGAAATTGTCGACCTGAAGACCGGACCTGCGCGTTCGCGAGACGATCTGAAGGAGAATCTGCAGCTACCGTTGTACTCACTCGCGGCAACGCGGCTGTTTGGCCGGCGACCTGAGGATCTCCAATTCACATACTTCTTTCTCGACGGAGCCGTCGAGGTATCGTTCCCCGGTGACGCCGCAATGTTCGATGTTCTCGAACATCGAGTTGAGAACATGCTACGCGCTATCCAGGAAAAGCGCTTCGAGCCTGCGCCCGGATGCAACTGTCAGGCGTGCCGGCGAGGCCGGACCAGGTAACCGACTACGTCCGAATGACGTCGAGGACGGTTGCGCGTCGGGTTGGAGAATCCGAGGTCCAATGGACCGCGGCCAGGAATAGCTCTCGCCACTCATCGCGGGGCTCGCTATCCGTGTGAAGCACGGCTAGGTCATCTCCGGCGTTGACGACGCACGGGGCCTTGATTCTAAGCAAAATACCCGCCGCGGGGTCGATGGTGTCTTCCTTCCGTGTCCTGCCGGCTCCCAGCTTCTCCGCCAACTCGCCGAGCTGACGAGCGCGGAGTGAGTCGATCGTGCCGCCATGTGGCGCGCGCACGCGAATTTGGTGCTTCGCTTGTGGCAATCGCGCCGGGTCGTCGACGATCCGTGCGTCGCCCCCCTGAGCGGAGATCCACCGCTCAAATACCTCCAGCGCCCGTCCATCTCGGATGGTTTCGGTGACCAAGCCGGCTATGCCTTCGGAGAATCCTGCATCCGCCAGCACCTGTGCCGCCAGAGCGGCGCACACTTCCATCAGTGCCGCTGGACCGCCGCCCTTGAGAGTTTCGATGGCCTCCCGCACTTCCAGAGCATTGCCGATCGCTTCGCCCAGAGGCTGGTCCATGTCCGTCAGCACAAAAGATACGCGGCGACCGAATACGCGTCCGATCGCTCCCGCGACACGCGCAAACTCTCTCGCCTGCTCTGGAATGGGGAAAAAGGCCCCGTCGCCCACCTTGACGTCGATAACCAGTGAATCCGTCTGCACTGCCAGCTTCTTGCTCATAATGGACGACGCGATGAGCGGAAGGCAGGCCACGGTCGCCGTGACGTCGCGCAACGCGTACAACTTTTGATCGGCGGGTACCAGATTGGCGGTGGCGCCGGCTACCACCATGCCCACATCG